>JAFKJJ010000240.1 GCA_017306025.1 Planctomycetota bacterium | reverse complement strand
GTCTTCCCCGTCGAGGTACTTCATCTGCGTTGTGAGCTTACCGACCTTCTGGCCGTTGCGGTAAAGCGTCCACTTCGCGGGGACGTTCTGACGGGCCTCGTCGGCGAGTTCGATCGACACCGGCGGCGGGCCGGAGCTAAACATCCGCGACCACACGTCTCGGTACGCGATGTACCCGGTGGTCGCGAGCCAGAACGCAACGATCCCCGCGACGGCGCTACGCGGCGGCATGAAACACCTTCAGCGAGAACCGCAAAGACATGTGACCGGGGAGAAGTCACTACCTGGAGCGGCCGTGAAGCAGCGCTTCGCTGCGACAGGCCGCGAGGCCAGCGGGCAGCGGCCGTGAAGCAGCGCTTCGCTGCGACAGGCCGCGAGGCCAGCGGGCAGCGGCCGTGAAGCAGCGCTTCGCTGCGACAGGCCGCGAGGCCAGCGGGCTTCCCCAATCATACGGGTCTGACGCCGCCGGCGGGTGTGTATTTCACGTGAGTACCGTTCCACTTGATTCACTTCCGCCGCGGACCAACAATGCCTCAATCCGCACCGGACCGAGAGGAAAATCATGATCGTCGGCGTGCCGAAGGAAGTGAAGCAGGACGAGTACCGCGTCGCGATGGTGCCGGCGGGCGTCGAGGAACTGACGCGGGCGGGGCACACGGTGCTCATCCAGAGCGGCGCCGGGTCCGGCAGCGGCATCAGCGACGAGCAGTACACCGCCAACGGCGCGCAGATCGTTGCCACCGAGGCCGAGGTCTGGAAGCGGGCCGACCTCATTGTTAAAGTAAAAGAGCCGCTCCCGCGTGAATGGCCACTGATGCGGGCCGGCCAGACGGTGTTCACGTACTTCCACTTCGCGGCCGACCGCGCCCTCACCGAAGCCGTCATCACATCCGGCATCACCGCGATCGCCTACGAAACCATCAAGGACGCGAAGGGCACGTTGCCGCTGTTGACGCCGATGAGCGAAGTGGCGGGGCGGATGAGCATTCAGGAGGGTGCGAAGTACCTCGAACGGCCGTTCGACGGCCGCGGGATCTTGCTCGCGGGCGTGCCGGGCGTGCCCGCGGCCACGGTTTCGGTCATCGGGGCCGGCGTCGTCGGCGCCAACGCGGCCCGCGTCGCGGCGGGGCTCGGGGCGAACGTGTTCATCCTCGACGTGAACCTCGACCGGCTCCGCTACATCGACGACGTGATGCCGCAGAACGTCACGACCGTGTTCAGCAACCGGCTGAACATCCTCGACTGCCTCCGGCAGTCCGATCTGGTGATCGGGGCGGTGCTGATCCCCGGCGCGAAGGCCCCGCACCTCGTCCGCCGCGACGACCTGAAGGTCATGCAACCGCGGGCCGTGGTCATTGACGTCGCGATCGACCAGGGCGGCTGTTTCGAGACGAGCAAGCCGACGACGCACGCGCAGCCGACGTACATTGTCGACGACATCGTTCACTACTGCGTGACGAACATGCCCGGCGCGGTCGGCCGCACCAGCACCTACGCGCTGACCAACGTGACGCTCCCCTACGCGCTGCAACTGGCCAACAAGGGGCCGGAACGGGCGACGAAGGAGAACCCGGCGCTCCTGGCGGGCGTCAACATCAAGGCCGGCAAGGTGACGAACCAACCGGTCGCCGAGACCTTCGGCCTCGAATACGTTTCCACGGTTTAATCAAAGAGCCACGGATGAACACAGATGAAACACAGATCAGGCAAGAACAGAGGCTGAATCGCATTCGCTCCTCTGGCTCGATCCGTGTTTCATCTGTGTTCATCCGTGGCTAATTTCTATGTCCGACCTCGCCCGACAGCTCTTCGGCGACGTGCCGGCCAAGCGGCTGGCGCTCATCGTCGACCTCGACGACACCGTTTGCACGAGCTTCGCGTGCCCGCTCCGCGCGGCGCTCGACGTGCTCCTGCGCGTCCACCGGCAGCGCGTGGAAGTACATTACGTCACGGCGCGTACCGAAGTGAGCCGCGAAGGCACCGACCGGTTCATCATGGAGCACAAGCTGCCGGGCTACCGCAACGTTCACTACTGCCCGAAGTGGCAGGCGCCGCGCCGGCACAAGGCGGAACTGCACGCACGGCTCGCCCGCGAGTACCAGGTGATCGCGAGCATCGGCGACCTGGATGAAGAAGAGGGCGAAGCGTCGCGCCTCGCGGGCGTGACGTTCGTGCTGGTCGATCGCGACAACCCCGGCGCCGCGTGGGCCGCGGTCGCGCAACTGATCGAGGCCGCACAGGGCTTTTGCGTCGAGGGCGTATCGTGAGCGAAGTGCCCGAGCCGCGGCGTCGGTGGTTGTTGCGTCGCGTGCGCCGATGGGCGGTGCTGCTCCTCGTCACCTATCTGGTAATCGTCGCCGTGTTCTGGTTCCTCGAACGCCGGCTGGTGTTCCGCCCGTCTTCGGCCGAAGAGGCGTGGCTGAAGCCGGCAGACGCGCGCACGCAAGACGTGTGGTTCTACGCGGCCGACGGGAGCAAGATTTTCGGGCGCTGGATTCCGCCGGAGTCGCCGCAGCACGGGGCGGTTCTCATCACCTACGGCAACGGCGGCAACCTGACGCACCGCGGTAAGCTCGCGGCCGATCTGCGGAAGGCGCTCGGCGCGGGCGTGCTGCTGTTCGACTACCCCGGCTACGGCAAAAGTAGCGGTTCACCGACCGAAGAGGGCTGCTACGCCGCGGGCGATGCCGCGTACCAGTGGCTCACGGCTGAGCAGAAGATCGCCCCCAACCGAATCATCCTGTGTGGCGAATCGCTGGGCGGCGGAACGGCGGTCGAACTCGCAACGCGACACGAGCACCGCGCGCTCGTGCTCATTTACACCTTCACGAGCCTGCCCGCGGCCGCGAAGTATCATTACCCGTTCCTGCCGACCCACGCGCTCATGCGGACGCGGTTCGACAACCTCTCGAAGATCGCCCGCTGCCCGCGCCCGGTGTTCTTCCTACACGGCACCGCCGATCGGGTCGTTCCGTTCAGCCATTCCGAACAGCTCTATGCCGCCGCGAACGAGCCGAAGCACTTCGTCCGCCTCAACGGCTTCGGGCATAGTGAGTTGGTCGGCGACGTGTTCACAACGGAGCTGGTGAAGTTCCTGAACGAACACGCGCCGTGATTGCCCTTCGCGCCGCCGCCTGTGCTCGCTATTGCGCGGCCAACTTGCCTGCGTTGCGCTCAAGGAGGCTCACGCATGACGCGGAAGCTCTTGGTGGTGTCGGTGGCGACCGTCCTCGCGTCGGTAGCGCTTGCCCAGCCGCCGGCCCCGACCGGGCCGCGGTTCAAGTGGGAAGCCGGGAAAGTGCTCACCTACCGCGTCATCCAACAGACGGTGGTGACGGAAACGACGATCGACGAGAAGACCAACAAGCCCGCAACCGGTGAGGCGAAGACCAACCTTACGCTCGTCCGCAAGTGGGCCGTGAAGGACGTTGACAAGGCCGGCGTCGCGACGCTGGAAATGAGCATCACGGAGATGAAGAACGAGTTCCGCCAGCCGGACGGGACGGTGACCGGCGTCGATTCGTCGAAGCCCGAGGACGCGAAGGCGATGGCCGCGTATTTGAACGCGCCCATCGTGACGGTGCGGATGGATTCGCAGGGCCAACTCGTGGAGGTGAAAGAGGCGAAAGGCGGCACCGCGGCGCGACTCCACGCGGAACTGCCGTTCCGCCTCGTGCTGCCGGCCGCCGCTCCGGCTGCGAACGCGACGTGGGACCGGGCGTTCGCGGTGAAGCTCGACCCGCCGCATGGCACCGGCGAGAGCTACGACTTCGTGCAGAAGTACACGAACAAGGGCGAGAAGGACGGGTTACTCATTGTCGGCGTCGAGACCGCACTGAAGGCCCCGCCGAAGGGGGTGAGCGAACAAGTTCCGCTGGTGCCGATGCTGTGGACGGGCGACGTGTACTTCAACACTGCGGCGGGCAAGTATCACGCGGCGCGGCTGAAGGCGAAGGCGGAACTCGTCAACCACCAGGGCGAGGGGACGAAGTTCGTTTACGAGAGCGTCTACGCCGAGGACGCGGTGGAGAAGTAGTGCGCGTGCGGGCGTGAAGAGAGGCGAAAGGTGGCACGGGAGTTGCGGCGGGGCGCACCCGCCGCGCGTCATTTCAGGGAAGCAAATCGCTCACGCGGATCGCGCTGTTGGGTGCGGCGAGCGGCGAAACCATGTCGGTCGGGCCGAGTGTCAGTTGTGTGGCGTAAGTGTGCCCCTGTGACTGTGTCGGGGCCGGTTGCGGATTGCGGAAGACGAGCAACTGCCGGCCGTTCACATCAACCACCCAATATTCCGCGATGCCCCCCGCGGCGTAAACGCCGACCTTTACGGTCGTGTCGTAGCGGAGCGATGTGTCGGACACCTCCACAACGAGCGCGGCGGTGGTGGGGTGGGCGGTCGCGCCGCGGGGCGAACCGGCGATCACGGCGAGGTCCGGTTCTGGATCGGTGGCATGTCCCAGAACGAGTGGCATCTGATTATACACCCGCCAACCCGTGCCGAACACCGCCCGCAACGTCTCTTCGCACAGTTCCAGCGCGATCCGGTGCGGCGGGTTCATCGGCCCCTCCTCGACGATCACGCCGTCCACGAGCCACGCCCGGCGCCCCTCGAACATGCCGAGGTCACCGAGGTAGTGGAACTGATCGACCGTCCAGAGCAGGTTCCGGGGCGGACCGGACGGCACCCGCGTCGCGATGTGTGCCGGCATCATGGGCACGTTCTCCTTTCGTACTCAGCCTACCGTCAGGATTTGCCCAACACGAGGTCAACCACCCAGCACCCGCGGACGTGCGTGAGGGACGTGTCGCGGCAGTGCGCGAGGATGTCGTCGTTGTCGCACCCGGCGTCCTGGAGCGCGTCCGCCAGAATGGGCATGGCGCGGAAGTCGCGCGAGTCGTACATGGTGCGGGCGAGAGTGAGAGCGGTGTCGGTGCGCCAACTCTTATCGAGCGCAACCGGCGGGCGAAACGGATTGCCGAAGATGTCGCGGATGAGGTGAGTCTGGGTCTCTTGCTCTGCGGCAACGGCCGCGTGCCCGCCGTTGCCCGCGGCGTGCGCCGCGGCCCATGCGGTGTTGACCACCCACGTTTTCCGCAAGATGCCGGCCGACCGGGCCGCACGGGCCGCGTAGTAATGCCGCATGCCGGCGGAGTACGGCTTCGGAACGTTGACGCGGTTCAGGATGGTGCGGTCGAACGGCTGCGGCTTGTTCGCCAGGCACGCTGCCAACTGAATCGGTTTCAGTTCGGCAGCGGTCATCTGGCCGTCGGCCCACATTTCGGCCGCTTCCACCACCCGCTTGCTCCGCTCGTCGAACATCGCGTCCCAGACGCGCCGACAGCAGGCACAGACGAACAGTCGCAACTTCCGCGCGTCGGCGGTGCGGAGGTGCGGAAGCATCGTGCCCGGGTACCGGCACACGTCCCACTTCCCGGCCGTCAGCTTCTTGGGCTTGCCCATCGTAGTTTTTCAAAGCAAATCACCCCCGCTCGCCGGCCCGTGCCCACGCACTATACACGACAATCTGCACCTGCAAGGGAGAGACCCCTGTGTTCCGTGGAACGGGGCGGAAGCCCCGTGGCCGCGCGACCGCGGCCAATTCCCGTTTGCCCGACGCGCGACGGGCGGGTATGGTTCATTCGGCGTTCCTCGCGGCCTGTCGCAGCGAAGCGCTGCTTCACGGCCGCGCCTCGCCTCTTCCCCTCCTACGCTGCCGGAGCCGTTCATGAGTCGCGTCAACCGCCGCACGTTCCTCCAAACGACGCTCGCCGCGGCCGCGGGCGTCACCATCGCCGGGACCAAGTCGTCCGCAAAGGTGATGGGGGCCAACGACCGCATCCGGATCGCCGTCGCCGGGCTCCACGGCCGCGGCCACAGCCACACCGACGCCTACCTCGGCATGAAGAACGTCGAGATCGTCTACCTCGTGGACCCGGACAAGCAGACCTACAAGAAGCACCTCGACAAGATCGCCAAGAAGGGCGACCCGGCCGCCACCTGCGCGCAGGACGTGCGCAAGGTGCTCGAAGACAAGGAGCTCAACGCCGTCTCGATCGCGACGCCCAACCACTGGCACGCGCTCATGACGATCTGGGCCTGTGAGGCCGGTAAGGACGTGTACGTCGAGAAGCCGTGCTCGCACAACGTCCACGAGGGGCGGACCGCGGTGGAGATGGCTCGCAAGCACAAGCGGGTCGTCCAGCACGGTACGCAGAGCCGCAGCGGACAGGGGTGGGCCGACCTCGCGGCGCTGGCAAAGAGCGGCAAGCTCGGCAAGTTGCTCGTGTCGCGCGGGCTGTGCTACAAGGACGGCGGCACCGGCGGCAGCACCCGCGGCGACATCGGCCACAAGCCCGCCAAGGCCCCGCCCGCGGACCTCGACTTCAACATCTGGCTCGGGCCGGCGCCCGAACAGCCGTACCACGAGAACCTCGTCCACTACCGCTGGCACTGGTTCTGGGACTTCGGCAACGGCGACATGGGCAACCAGGGCGTCCATCAGATGGACATCGCCCGCTGGCTCATCCCGGGCGCCACGTGGCCCAAGTCGGTCATCAGCTTCGGCGGGCGCTACGCCAACAACGACCAGGGCCAGACGCCCAACGAGCAGGTCACGGTGATGGAGTTCGGCGACACGCTGCTCATCTTCGAGACCCGCGGGCTGAAGTCGCCGGCGTACCGCGGCCAGGGCGTGGGCAACATCCTGCACTTCGAGGAGGGCGTGGTCGCGGGCGGGAAGTTCTACCCGAAGGGCAAGGGCGACGGCGAGCCGGTGCCGAAGGTGACCAGTGACGTGAAGATCGGCGGCGACCACTTCGGGAACTTCATCGAGTGCGTCCGCAGCCGCGACACGTCGAAACTGCACGCCGAGATCGAGGTCGGGCACATCTCCAGCGGCCTGTGCCACCTCGGGCACCTCAGCCACAAGCTCGGCACGGACGAGGCGTATGATCCGAAGCTCGGCAAACTCAGCGGCCACGAGGAGGGCACCGAGGCGCTGGAGCGGATGGCCGCGCACCTCAAGGACAGCGGCATCAAGTTCGAGGGGAAGAGCCTGCGGGTCGGGCGCAAACTGGCGTTCGACGCGAAGACCGAACGGTTCGTGAAGGACGACGAGGCCAACGCGCTCCTGACGCGGAAGTACCGCGCCCCGTTCGTCGTGCCGGACAAGGTGTGAGCAGAGGAGAAAGCCGAGAAGAGGGATTAACCACAGAGACACAGAGACGCAGAGAAAAGCAGAAGAACCGAATTCTGCCCTCTGTGTCGGCCTTCTCCTGTACCTCTGTGGTTAATCCCTCTTCTCGGCTTCTGTCTTCTCTCTGTGTTGGCCTTTTCTCTGTGTCTCTGTGCCTCTGTGGTTAGTTGTATGTCTTCTCTTCTTTTCTTCGCGCTCCTCGCCCCCGCGGCCGAGCCGGCCGTCGCGGCGGACCTCGTCGTCCACAACGGGAAGGTGTGGACCGGCGACCCCGCCCGTCCCGAGGTCCAGGCCGTCGCGGTGTGGCGCGACCGCATCCTGAAGGTCGGCACCGACGCCGAGGTCAAGGCCCTCGCCGGCGCCAACACCCGGCTCATCGACCTCAAGGGCGGTCGGCTCGTCCCCGGCTTCTACGACAGCCACGTCCACTTCCTCAGCGGCGGGCAGTCCCTCTCCCACGTCGACCTGAAGGACGCCAAGGACGAGGCCGAGTTCGGCAAGCGGCTCGTGGCGTTCGACAAGAACACCCCGCGCGAGCGCTGGCTCGTCGGCGGGCTGTGGGACCACGACCGCACCTTCGGCGGCGCCCTGCCGACGTTCGAGACGCTCGACAAGTTCGTGAAGGACCGCCCCGTCTTCGTCCAGCGCTACGACGGCCACATGGGGCTCGCCAACTCGGCCGCGCTGAAGCGCGCGGGCATCACCGCCGACACCAAGGACCCGCCCGGCGGCGTCATCTACCGCCTCGCGGACGGCAAGACGCCCTCCGGCATCCTCAAGGACAACGCGATGGCGCTCGTCGAGCGGTTCATCCCCGAGCCCAACGACGAGGAGATCCTCGAAGCCGTCCTCGCCGCGCAGAAGGCGCTGGCGGAGAACGGCGTCACGAGCGTTCAGGACCTCGACGGCAGCGGGGCGGAGACGCGGCGCAAGCTGTTCCGCGTTTACCAGCGGCTCGCGCATGAGGGGAAGCTGACGTGCCGGATCGACCTCCGGTGGCCGCTCGGGGCGTACCGCGAACTGAGCACCACCGGCACGACGGCCGACTTCGGCAACGACTTCGTCCGCATCGGCGGGGTGAAGGGCTTCATGGACGGCTCGCTCGGCAGCAGCACGGCCAAGATGTTCGAGCCGTACACGAGCGACGAGAAGAACACCGGCGTGTACGTCACCGCGCCCGACACGATGCGCAGCCTGATCCGCTCGGCCGACGCGGCCGGGCTGAACGTGTGCGTCCACGCGATCGGCGACCAGGCGAACGCGGTGCTGCTCGACCTGTTCGCCGACGTCGCCAAGCAGAACGGCTCGCGGGACCGGCGGTTCCGCGTCGAGCACGTCCAGCACCTCCGGCCCCAGGACTACCCGCGGTTCAAGGAGCTGAACGTGATCGCGTCGATGCAGCCGTACCACGTCATCGACGACGGGCGGTGGGCGCAGGGGCGCATCGGGGCGAAGCGGTGCGCCAGTTCCTACGCGTACCGGTCGCTGCTCGACGCCGGGGCGAAGCTGGCGTTCGGCTCGGACTGGCCGGTCGCGCCGCTGGACGTGCTGGCGGGTGTCGACGCGGCCGTGAACCGTCGCACGCTCGACGGCAAGCACCCGAATGGGTGGTTCCCGGACCAGCGGATCACGGTCGCGGAGGCAGTGGCGGCGTACACGACGGGTAGCGCGTTCGCGGCGCACCAGGAGAAGGACCGCGGGAGCATCGAGGCGGGCAAGCTGGCCGACTTCGTGCTCCTGTCGCGCGACGTCTTCGCACCGGCCGAGCGGGACCGGATCGCGGAAACGAAGGTGCTGCTCACGGTGGTCGGCGGGAAGGTCGTGTTCGAGCGGAAGTGACCGCGGAGCGCGTAAACACCCCTGAACGGGTGCGTAAGCCCCGTGTTTTCGGCGGAGCGGGAGGGCTGGAACTCCTACCAGGTGACTCGCGCCGCTCCGCTCCAGCCCCCGGCTTACTTCTTTTTCTTCTTCGATTTGTCTTCGGGCTTTTCGGCCTTCGATTTCTCTTTTGCCGCCGGCTTCGCGACCGCCGCCGCGACCCCGCCCGGCGGCGGCGCCACCACGAAACCGAGATCCTTCAGCGGGCCGATCAGCTTTTCCGCCTCGGCCAGCGCCTCCGGCCCGTCCACCCGCGCCAGGGCGATCACCGCGTACCAGTACCGCTCGCGGTCGCGCGGCGAGAGCGTGTCCGGGTCGGCGCCTAACTCGCGGCCGAGTTCCGGGTCGAAGCGCAGGGCCTTCAACATCGCGGCCACCTCGCGCCAGGTCAGGCCGGCCGCGAGCTTCGTTCCGTCGGGCCTGGCGACGGTGCGGCCGATGGCGATGTGCAGCAGACCGCGGAAGCGGCCCGGCACCAGCCCGTTGGTGCGGGCCGCTTCGAGGAGATCCCGGATGCCATCCATCCTGTGACTCCGTCCGCTACCGACGACGCTACCTCGCTCCGACTCCGGTGTCAGTATCCGAGCCACCCCCGGAACTACTGACGGCACAGTCGTATGCACTTCGCCCATTTTACCAACTCACCGAGTTTATACCCAAAGCTGCTATCCTGCGTCATCTTTTCGACCCGTTGAGGGGAAATGTTGAAGGTCGGATCGACGATTCGCGACGTTCCCGACGCCGGTCTGCGTTACAACCCGCGGGTTGTCTTCAATGGGGGGCCAACCGGCCCGCCCCGCACTAAAGGCCCGTGCCTTACGACAGCGCCGCCTTCAGCAGCCGGGCCGCCATTTCCGGATCGTCCGCGGCGCACACGGCCGAACTCACCGCCACCCGCCGACCGCCCGCGGCCACCACGTCCCCGATGTTGACGGGCGCGATCCCGCCCAGCGCGAACGCCGGCAGCGACGTTTCCGCCGACGCGGCGCGAACGAAGTCCAGCCCGGGGAAGTGGTCGAACGACTTCGTCCGCGACGGGAACGTCGGCCCGATGCCGACGTAATCGGCGCCGTCGAGGACCGCCGTCCGGAGCTGCTCGACCGAGTGCGTGCTGACACCAATGAGTACGTTCGGCCCGGCGATCCGCCGCGCGTCCTTGACGCTCATGTCGTCTTGCCCCAGGTGAACGCCGTCGGCCTCGCACAGTCGCGCCACGTCCGGCCGGTCGTTCACCACGAACAGAACTCCGGCCTCGCGGGTCCATTTGCGCACGTCGCGTGCCAGGGTGAGCAATTCGCGATCGGGCGAAGCCTTCTCCCGGAGCTGGAACACGTCCGCGCCGCCGCGGGCGGCCTCGCGGATCGTCCAGTCCAGTGAGGCGGCACACTGTGCCCGCGTGACGAGCACGTACAGCCGCGCCGCGGCCAGGCGCTCGCGGCTCGCGCCGCCGAGCGAAACGGCCCGTTCGAGCGTGTACGCGCGGTAGCGGAGCGCTTCCAGCTCGCGGCCGAGGGCCGGGCCGAATACTTTGCCGAACTCCTCCAGACTTCGCAGCGACTCCTGCAGCCGTTTCAGGTTTACCGACGCGACGTGCGCCGGTGAGGCCCGATCATACTCCGCCCCGGCCGTGACGCTCGTCCCGACGTCGCGCAGCGTCTCGCGGCTGGCGAGTAGGGCGTTCTGGGGCAACTTTCGAGCCGCATCGGCCAGTCCGTGCCGCAACTGCTTCACCTGCTCGGTCAGGAACCGGTCGTCGAGTGCGAACCGGCAATAATCCTCCAGGACGCGAGCGGCCTCGCGGGCGCGGTTAAAGTTCGCGTCGAGCACCCGGGCCGCGTCCACTTCGCCGGCCGCGTCGGGAATTGTGAAGGGCGCGGAACCCCACCCCCCAACCCCC
>JAFKJJ010000239.1 GCA_017306025.1 Planctomycetota bacterium | reverse complement strand
CCGACGACCCGCCGTTCGGCCTGCTCGTGCTCGACCGGGCGGAGGAGCTGCCCGAACCGGAGTTCCCGCGGCTGGCCCGGCTCGCGGAGCGCTGGGTGCTCGTCGGCGACGCCGTCCCGCGCGACGCCACGCGCCCGGCGGTCAACGGCGCCCGCCCGCCGCGCAACGGCCGAGCGATCGAGATCACGTTCGTCGCGCGCGTCGCGAAACTGCTCGACCGCGAGACGTGGGCCGCCGAGGGCGGGCGCCTCGTCTGTCGGCTCGCTCATCTCACGCCGGACCAGCGCCGGCACGTCACCCGCGAGCCGCTCGCCGACCGGCCGGAGATCGAACTGCGCTTCGCCGCGTCCGACGCCGACCCGGTGCTGGCCGAGATCGCGTTCCCCGGCACGACCCCGCTTCCCGCGGCCAAGAGCTTCCTGTTCCACACGCTCGGCGAGGTGCTCCTGCGGCCGTGTGGCGATTTCGTGTGGAACCACGCGCCCGATCAGATCACCGCGGCCTGGCCCGCGGCCGACGGCGCCCGCGACGCGACCTGGATCGACCTGGAGCCGGGGGTCCGCGAGAAGGTGGTCGGCGCGGGGCTGTTCGCGTACACCGCGGCCGTGAGCTTCGACCCGGCGGCCGGGTGGGACGCGGAGAAGGCCGCGGAGTGGCTGGGCAAGTACCTCCCGCCGCCCCCGATCAGCCGGTTCGCGGCCGTCCCGCGCTCGGCCGGCCCGCGTCAGGGGTAGTCGGTCGTGGTCCGGTCACTCCGTGACCGGATGTTTTCGTTCTGTTGCCACGATCACGTCGATCGCGTTCGTTCTCCTGCGGTCACTCCGTGACCGGATGTCTTTATTCTGGTTGCCGCGCTTCCGGTCACGGAGTGACCGGACCACATCAAAACGTCTCGCTACAATTCCCTCCGCTCGATTCACCACCGGAGGGTTTCCCCGATGTTCGTCACGCTCGCGCTCGCCGTTTGCCTGAACCTCACTTCGGTCGAAGCGAAGAAGGCCGCCGGGCCGATGATCGGTCACATGGTGTACTTCAAGCTGAAGGACAACACGGCCGAGAGCCGCAAGAAACTGGTGGCCGCGTGCGAGAAGTACCTCGCCGACCACGAGGGCGTGGTGTTCTTCTCCGCGGGCGTCGTCGGCGACGACTTCAAGCGCGACGTGAACGACCGCGACTGGGACGTGGCCCTGCACCTCGTGTTCGTCAACAAGGCGGCCCACGACAAGTACCAGGACCACAAGGAGCACTTGAAGTTCATCGAAGAGAACAAGGCGAACTGGACGAAAGTTCGAGTGTTCGACTCCGAACTGAGCGGGTACAAGAGCGGGAAGAAGTGACGGGAGGGCGCGCCGTGCCGTTCAATCTGGTCGTATGGGACTTCGACGGGACGCTGGCCGACTCGTTGCCGGCCGCGGTCGGCATCTTCAACCGGCTGGCCCCCGAAATGGGGTTCAAGCCGCTGGAGGACCTCGCGGCGGCGCGCGGGATGTCCACGCGGCAGCTCCTCCGTCAACAGGGCATCTCGTTGTGGCGCCTGCCGCGGTTGGTGCGGAAGTACCACGCGGCCGCGGCCGAAGAGGCCGACAAGCTGAAGCTCGCGACCGGCCTGCCCGCCGCGCTCTCCGCGATCGCGGAGAGCGGCGTGAGGCTGGGCGTGCTGTCGTCGAACCGCGAGGACAACATCCGCCGGTGCCTGCGGGCCAACGGCGCGGAGGGGCACTTCGCGTTCGTAATCGGCTACCCGCGACTGTTCGGTAAGGGGAAGGCGCTCAAGCGGATTCTGCGCGCCGAGTGCCTGACCCGCGCCGACGTGTTGTACGTCGGCGACGAGTTACGCGACGTCGAGGCGGCGAAAAAGGCCGGCGTCAAAGTGGCCGCGGTGACGTGGGGGTTTCACACGGCGGAACTGTTGCGCACCGCCAAGCCGGACTACGTCGTGAACGACGCACAGGAACTCGTAGAATTGATCGGTCGGAGTGTGGAGTGCGGAAGCCGGAGCGTGAAGTAACCCCCGGCTCTGTATTTGTTCCGCGCTACCGGGTCGCCAGAATGCGCTGGATCGCGAGAGAGAAGTTCCGGCCCTCTTCGCCCTCGTCGCTCAGTCCGAGCGGCCGCGCCCGCAGTCGGGCCACGTCGTCGCCGAGTGCGTCCGCCGTGCGGAAGTGCAGGTACCACACCGCCCCGGCCCGCACCGGATCGTCCGCGAACACGTACGCCGGGCGCGTCAACCGATCGCCCGCGAGGCGGTCGAACTGCTTGTTCGCGTCCGCCAGCGTCTCCGGGGTCGTCTCGATCGCGACGAAGTTCAGGTCGCGGGTCGAGGCCATGTCCTTCACGGCGCTCACGTCCGCGCCGGCCGCGTGCAGATAGATCACCGTGCGGAAGCCCGCGTTCTTGAGCGAGTCGAACCCGTCGAGCGTCGGCTTGCCGCCGGCGAACAGGCCGTCCTTCACCTTCGTGTAACCGGGCAGGCCGGTTGCGGCGGGCGCCTTCGGCGGCTCGGCGGTCGGCTTCGCCGGTCCTCCGATGATGCTCGGCGCGCCGGGCTGACCGGGCCGCGAGGACGAACTGCCCGGCAGCGGGTCGGGGAACAGCACCTGCGGCCCGCCCCCGTTCGGCGCAGGGGCCGGACCGGGAGGGGTGACGGCCGCCGGCGGGAGGTAGCCGCTGCCGCCCGGCGTCACCGGCGGCGCGGGCGACGGACCGCCGGGCGTGGTGGGCACGCCCGCGGGCGGGAGCAGGATCGGGCTGCGCGTCCCGGCTGGTCCGGACGGCGGGCAGCAGTCTTCGCGAAGCTTGTGGCAGCGGTGGCGGCACCCGACGAACGCGGCGACGAGCGCGACGGAGGCGAGAACGAGCATTCGGCGACGCATGGAAAGGCCCTCCGTAGATCCGCGGGGACTCGGCCCCTGACCTCCGATTCTACGTTGTAAATTTTGCGGTCCCATGCGACTTGAGCCGCTCTGCGACGTTTCCGATTACTCCGCGTAGCGGACTTGCCGGTTGTGCGGACTGCGAAGGGATGGCGGCGTGGGTAAGATGTGTGCGAGGCTGCCGAACGACAGGTTTTTTACCCTGAAGGGGTTGCATCCCTCAGCCCAGGGTCAACAGGCGACAGCCTGCGCCACCCTGGGACCGAGACACGAATCACGTTCGATTACCCAGAGTTCGCTGCGCCCTTGGGCTGAGAGATGCAACCCATTCCGGGCACCGAGCGCTACGCGTGTACCTTCGCGCGGCGCCCGCGGACGCTGTGCGGGAACAGCTTCTCCTGAAGCACGTTGCCGGCCGTGTCGAGCGGGATCGCGATCGGCTCGCCGACGAACTGCAAGTTCGCGTCGCCCCGCAGATCGGCCGCGAGCGGTTCCGACACCCAGAACTCGGCCACTTCGAGCGTGTTCGGAATGACGCACAGCTTCACCTTGTCGTACTCCGGCTGCCAGCAGGTCTCCACGCACCGCTCGATCACCTCGCGGTCGGTATCGAAACCGAACGGCAGCTTCGAACGCCACAGCGACCGGGCCGTGAAGTTGTTCATCCTGAACGGGATCGGGTCAATGGAATTGAGAGCCCGGGTGGTGGTGATGTCGGCCAGCCCGATGCCGGTCGCGTTGCCGTGACTCTCCGGCGACACGTCCAGCACCGCGATCCGCACGATCCGCGGGTCGTTCGTCTCCGCCTCCGGCGTCGCCTCGACCAGCATCCGCCCGATCACGTTCGGGTCCATCCCGGCGCCGGAGTAGTTCTTGCCGGATTCGCCGATCACCAGAACGTCACACCCCTTGAACGGGAGGCGCCCCATCATCTTCGCCGCTTTTTCCAGCAGCACCGGCTCGCGCTCGTAGAGGTCGTCACGGTCCACGACTTCGAGGTGCGCGGTTTCCTCCTGAGCGTTTTCGAGCGTCGCGAGGCCGCCGAGGAACGGCGTCTTTTCGAGGATCACCTTCCCCGACTCGGGGATCATGTCGCGCAGCCCGCGGGTACCGAAGCTGTGGATCTGGTCCGCGCCCTTCTGCTTGCCCAGCCCGATCACGAGCATCTTGAGGATGCCGCTCTCGAACTTGCCGCGGAAGTCCGTGTGCGGCTTCACCCGTGATACCGTGACCACGCCGTCGGCCGCCAGCGCGTTCTTGTCCCACCAGACCGGCTGGCCCCACGAGTTCAGGCCGATGTTCACCGCGTCCATGTCGGTGACGACCGGGACGCCGAGGTGCGCCTCGTCGATGTCATAGCTGGCGAGCAGTTCGCGCTGACCTTCGGAGATCGCGCCGCCGTGCGAACCCATCGCCGCGACGACGAACGGCTTCGCGCCGAGTTCCGCGAGCGCGTCGACGGTCGCCTTTGCGATCGTGAGGAAGTTCTTGATGCCGCGGCTACCGCACCCGACGGCGATCCGCATCCCGGGTTTGATGCGCTTCGCGGTCTTGGAGGCGAGCCACTGCTTCCGCACCTCGCCCGCCACGTCGGCGACCGTGGGCTGCGGGGCGACCTGGCGAACGAGCTGTACGCGGGGAAGGTTCACAGGATTCTCCGGCGAACCCCGCCCACAAGGGCGGGGGTGAGAGGTAGGTGGTCGGGGAGACTGCGCGGTCCCCGCCCGCGAGGGCGGGGGCACCACGTCACTTCAGATCGGCCTTCAGGGTGAGCTTCTTGCCGCCGCGTTCCACGACGACCTCGATCGTGGTACCGGGCTTCTGGCCGCCCATCGCCGACATGTACGAGGTCACGTTTCGAACCGGCTTGCCCCCGATCTCCACGATCACGTCGCCCTCCTTCAGTCCGGCCTTCTCGGCCGGCCCGCCCGGCGACACGCCCTCCAGCATGAGGCCCTCGCCCGCGTAGGCGTAGTTCGGGAGGATGCCGAGCCGCGGCCCCATCGGCCCCCGCGGCGTCAGGTCGGTCGGGTCCCGGTACGGGTCCTTCGCCACGGCGTACTTCGGGCGCGCCTCGCGCGTCAGCGCGTCGTCGGCCAGTGCCTCGACGAAGTCGGTGACCTTCTTCATGCCTCGCACGTCGATCTTTTCGGGCACGTCGGTCGGCTTGTGGTACTCCGGGTGAAGCCCCGTGTACAGGAACAGCACCGGCACGCCCTTACGGTAGAAGGAGTCGTGGTCGCTCGGTCCCGTGCCCGCGGCCAACTTCGTCACCTTGAATTCGGACTTCTTCGCGACCTTGTCCACCAGTTCGTTGAAGCTCTCGGCCGTGCCGGTGCCGTACACGAGTAACCGGTCCTTCTTCTCGAACAGCCCGAGCCAGTCGGTCGGCACCGGTTTGGTGCGGCCGACCATGTCCATGTTGATCATGGTTGTGGTCTTGTCGAGCGGGAACAGCGGGTGCTTGCAGTAGTATTGCGAGCCGAATAGTCCTTCTTCTTCGCCGCTGAACGCGATGAACACGAGCCGCCGGCCCGGCCGGTTCTTCTGCGCGCCGTAGCGGCGAGCGAGTTCCATGACGGCCGTCGTGCCGCTCGCGTTGTCGTCGGCCCCGTAGTGGATCTTCCCCTGAGCGGCCGGGCCGCCGGTGCTCCACCGCAGCCCGTAGCCGACGTGGTCGTAGTGCGCGCCGATCACCACCGTTTCGTCCTTCAGCGGCCCGGTGCCCTCCAGCACGCCGACCACGTTTTTCGTCGTCACTTCCTTGCGCTCGATGGTGACCTCGGCGCTCGCCTTCCAGCCCTTCAGCTCAAAGGATTTCGGCTTCAACTTCTCGTTGACGGCGTCCTCAAGCTCTTTCACCGACGGGTGCTTTCCGGCCGCGAGGATCTCGTCGAAGAGCGCCCGTTTCATGTGCAGCACCGGAAACGGCGCGGGGGCGGTGCCGGTCGCGTGATCGCCGTAGCGGTGGAGCGGGTCGCTCTTCCCGGCCGCGGTAGAATCGTTCACAATGATCAGCCCCGCCGCCTTGCGCTTCCGGGCTTCCTCGATCTTGACCGTGAACGGCGCGTACTCACTGTCCTCGCCGTCGGGGGCGGTGGTGTCGAACCGCTTGTCGCCCTTCACGCCGTAACGCGGGGTGCGGCGGAGGATGACGACGATTTTCCCCTCAACGTTCAGCCCCTCGTAATCGTCATACTTAAGGGGCGGCGCGCTGATGCCGAACCCGGCGAACGCCAGCCCGCCCGCGGCCTTGCTCGTCGGGCTGAAGCCCATCGGGCTGTAATCGGTGCCGAGCTTCGGCTCCTTTTTCGCATCCTCGGGTCCCGTCAGAACGAATGACGTCGGCTGACCGAGCTTCGCGGAGACGACGACCTGGAACCGCTGAAAGTACGAGCCGTCCTTCATGGCCGGCTTCAGCCCGGCCTTCTGGAACGCCTCCGCAATGTAGTCGGCGGCCTTCTCGATGCCCTTGGTTTCGATCCCGCGGCCCTCGCACTCCGGACTGGCGAGGAAAAAGACGTCCTTCTGCATCCGGTCAAGGATCGGATCGCCGAACGGCTTCTGGGCGGGCGAACGGTTCGCGAGCGCGAAAATCGCCAGAACCGCGACGAGAGCCGCGAGCGGGCGGAACGTCCTGAACATGCTGAGGTTCCTTCGCCGAAAGGAGCAGAGCTGCAACCCAGGGAGGATGAAGCTATTATGTGGTAGCGGCGCAACTTCGGGCAAGGGGAAGCGTCCGCTCAGAGTTCCTCGTGGGGCAGGCCTCCCGGCCTGCCGACGGTTGTCCCCGCGTGCCGCGACTCCCTTTCTGCGCAACCTCAGCTGCACGCGGGAACGGCAGGCCGGGAGGCCCGCCCCACGAGAAGAAAAGCGAAAAGAATTTCGAAAGCCGCGCGAACCTCCGTGTGGAACCCTGTGTCCGAGAAGAGTCAACGCACCGGGGTTCGTCCCCGGTTGGCGTAATTGGCAACGGACGAAAGAAAATAGGAAAATCGGCGCGAGTCGATTGCCAACTCGGCGGAGACTGGTTACATTTGCCAGTCCGAGTCGGGTGAACCTCGGCTCGCGTCTTTTGGCGTGTTTCCCGTAACCCTTTTTCACCCTAACCGTCCGAGATGACCTCTTAATTCATTCTCTGGCAGACTCCGCGAGGAGTTCCGCCGCAACTGTCCGTCGGGAGGTGTGCGATGACCCTGACCAACCTGAAGACCGAAGTGACGAAGACCGCGACCGTGGCCAGCGTGAAGCTGACCACGCCGGCCGATCGCATCGGTCTGGGGTTCGGCGCGGCGCTCGCCTATCCGGCGGACAACCTGTCCCAGGGGCAGTTCCCATTGCCCCATAATCCGGAGCCCGAACAGCTCCGGTCACGGCAGGGTCGGTCCGCCACGCAGATGCGAAAGCAGATGCGCACGGGCGAGCCCTCCGCCGTGCCCCCGGCCGGTCCGGCCGGATGTCTACCCCCTGGTTCCTCGGCTGACCGCGTCGTGTGGTCGGTTACCGTCGGCACAAGCTGGCGGGTAACAGCCACAGGCGACAGTCGGAACCGCGACCCGAAGACGTGCGTCAGACTCCGCCGCCTCAGCGACTGCCAATCGCAGGCCCGGAGTGACGAGAAACACGGCTTAACGAGGGAAGCGCTTCCGGCGGCGGCAGCCGGAAAGTGAGGTGACCGTTGGCTTAAACGCACCGCGCAACCGGATTGACCACGCGGCCGTCTCCCGCGAGCCGGCCAGATGAACAACCGTCGTCGTATTGCGTTTTTGCTGACAGTCACAACCAGGTGTCTGCGTTCAACCACGCTGGTCCCTGACGGGCGCTAGTCGGTTCGTCGCCGTTCGCACGGTGTGCCGGTGCCACGGGGCAGACGGGTGCTTCCATCCACCCAGTCGCTTCGGGATCACCGCCGTCACATGTGACGAACTGCCGCGTCCCGCTGTCGCCACGAACGGGTAAAAGCCGCCGCGGCTTTACCGCTTGGGTTCCCGACGAGCGTTCGCGCCGAGGTTCCTCTCCCTGAGAGGAGCAGCTTGGAGCGGCCGTGAAGCAGCGCTTCGCTGCGACAGGCCGCGAGGCCAACCGGAGCGGCCGTGAAGCAGCCACAGTTTCGACTGGGTCGCTGCGACGGACCGCGAGGCAAGCAGAGGCGCGAGTCGGTGAGCCACAGCGGAAGCCGTCCGCGCGAGGAGCACGTCGGCCCCCTTCTCTGATCCGAGGAGGGTCGCGCTCGTCGCCGGAGGTGCGCCAGCGAAGTAATACGGGATCGGGACAGGATACCCAATCATGAGCTGGACCGAGATCACTGTGCTGGTGGAGCGGGCGAAGACGGGCGACCGGGAGGCGTACGGCGAGCTGGTCACCCGGTTCCAGAGCAGCGTGTACGCGATGGCCCTGAGCCGGGTGCGGGACCCGCTCGAGGCGCAGGAACTGGCGCAGGACGTGTTCGTCCACGCGATGCGGAAGCTGCCGCAACTGCGCGACGCCCGGTGCTTCGCCGGCTGGCTGCGGCGGATCACCGCGCGGATGGCGATCAACCGGCTGACCCGGCGCGGCCCGCTGTTCGGGGCCGAGCCCGAGATGCTGGACGCGGTCCAGGCGAACGTCCGGACCGCGGAGGAGAACTTCGCGGTCGGCGAGGCGGTCGAGCAGCTCAAGGCGGGGCTGGCGGAGCTGAAGCCGCTCGACCGGCAGACGCTGGAGGCGTTCTACATCCGGGGCCGGAGCCTGAAGCAGATCGCGAAGGAGTTCGCGGTCCCGACGGGCACCGTCAAGCGGCGGCTGCACGTCGCCCGTCTGCGGCTGAAGGAGGTCCTGGAGGGCATCGACCCGTCGCTGGCGGAGCGGTTCGCCGCCGACGGGGCCGAACTGGCCGCGGTCTGAAGCAACCGGCCGGGGAGGCGTAACGGGGCGACGCAGAGATCGAAGATCGAGCGATTGGCAACGAGGTCATGGCACCGTAATTCTTTTATTTAAAAGCTCGTTGGTGTCAAACCGAGTTGCCGATCGGAACGCCCGGACCGCTCGGATTAAATCTTGCACCGCCCTACCCCGCGGCGCTTGCCCTTGACCCCTCTCCCGCCGCCGCGATACCCTCCGATCTTTGATGCGGGGGCGGGCCATCCGGCCCGCCTTCGGTTGCCCCCGTGCCGCGTCTCACTGCTTCCGCGGATCTGGCTGCGCGCGGGGATGGCAGGCCGGGCGGCCCGCCCCACGAAGAAGGCCGCGCATGAAGATCGCCATCGACCTGCGGCGCGTTTCGCTGAGCGCGGTCGACGAACCGTTACGCTGGCTCCGCGACGCCCTCGCCGCGCTCCTCGCCCGCGACGCGCCGCACACCTACGTCCTGTTCCACACGGCCTTCAACTACCACCTGTTCCCGGCCGTCGGGACGAACGTGACGCGCCACACGCTGTCCGCACCGCGGTTCTACGACGAGCTTCAGGACCGGTTGGGCTACGAGGGCGACTTCGATCTGCTTCTCCGCGCGCGCCCGGACGGAACGCTCGACCGGTTCCCGCTCGGAAAGCAGATCGCGTGCGTCCCGACGTTTCCCCTCGAAGCCTCGAACAACGCCGAGGAATCGCGATCGCGTCTGCGGGCCGTTCGGGCGTACCAGACGTGCGCCGCGGCGCTCGCGGTGCCGAACGCGGCCGTGCGCGATGCCCTTCGCGCCGACCCGTGGACGACGGCCGACGTGTTCGTCGCGCCCGCGGACGATTCGACCGCCGCGGCCGACGCGCTCCTCGCCGCGTTCGATCGCGCGGCCGCTCCCCGGATTCGCGTGACGACCCCGCCCGTCGTGTCGATCGTCACGCCGTCGTTCAACCAGGGCGCGTTCATCGGGCAGACCATCGACAGCGTACTCCGACAGGACTACCCGCACATCGACTACCGGGTCGTCGACGGCGGCTCGACCGACGACACGGCCGCGGTGCTCAAGAGCTACGGCGACCGCGTCGCGTGGGTGAGCGAGAAGGACCGCGGACAGGCGGACGCGATCAACAAGGGCATGAAACAGGCCCGCGGCGAGATCCGCGCGTACCTCAACTCCGACGACCTGTTGCGGCCCGGCGCGGTGGGCCGGGTGGTGGAGCACTTCACCCGGCGCCCCGCGTGCGATCTCGTGTACGGCCGCGACGCGCTCATCGACGCCGGCGGCAACTTCCTCGGCATGTTCCCGACCGCGGAATACAGCTTCGAGACACTCGCCGACTGTTGCTGCATCAGCCAGCCGGCCGCGTTCTGGCGGAAGCGCCTCGCTGATACCGTCGGCCCGTTCGACGCCTCGCTGCATTTGGTAATGGACTACGATTACTGGCTCCGCGCCGGCGCCGCGGGCATGACGTTCGAACACGTCCCGGACGTGCTGGCCCACACCCGCATGCACCGGCAGAGCAAGACGAGCGGGGCGAACCCCGGCGCGCACCGCGAGCGGTTCTACCGCGAACTGTTCGACGTTTCGCTGCGGCACGTCGGGTACGTGAGTTCGCGGTACGTTCACGCGCGGCTGTTCGCGTCGGTGTTCCACGCGCGCCCGTGGACGCGCCGATACGAGGACCTCATCGTTCGCGTCGTTCAGACGTGGTACCACAACCGCTACCGGCGCGGGAAGAGGCCGTGGCGCGCGCTCGTGTCGGTGCTGAACAACGAGCGGAGCTACGTGCTGCCCTTCCTGAAGCGGCAGGTTGCGGCGCTGAACCCGCGGAACTGGTTCCGCGCGGCCCCGCCGGCGCGGGTGGAACTCGGTCCGGATTTGTGGCTCGGCCCGGAACTGACGCTCCCGCACGCGGGCGGCCCGGTGCGGCTCGCGGGCGTCCCGGCGCGTGACCTCGTGCTCCGCGTGTATCACGAAACGTCCGAAGTGGCCGCCGTCGAACTGCGGGCGGACGAGCCGGCAGAGGTCTGCGTGGAAGTGCCGGGCGGGCCGCTCCGCATCACCTTTTCGGACGCGGACGTGCTCCCGGACGGCCGCCACGTGTCGTTCAAACTGCACGGTACGACACTGTTCGACGAGCGAGCGGCCGCATGACGGTCGAACGTCGTAAGGTCGAAAGCCGTAAATTCGAAGACATCAGTCGCCCCTGCCCGCGCTCGCCGAACA
>JAFKJJ010000238.1 GCA_017306025.1 Planctomycetota bacterium | reverse complement strand
CCCCTTGCACGGCCCCTTGGTGGTGAAGAACGGTTAGAACAGGTGGGACTTGACCTCGTCGGTCATCCCGGTGCCGGTGTCCGACACGGCCAGCCGGACGTACTCGCCGGCGGGCAGGTCGGCGAACGCGCCGGCCGCGTCGGGGCCGACGCTCGCCGTCTCGATCGTGAGCTTTCCGCCCCGGGGCATGGCGTCGCGGGCGTTGATGGCGAGGTTCAGGAGCACCTGCTCGATCTGGGACGCGTCGGCCCGGACCGGGCTCAGCCCCGTTTCGAGGGCCGTGGTCAGTGTCACGTCGGACCCGATCAGTCGGCGGATGAGCTTGGCCGACTGGGTGACGACCCCGTTCAGGTCGAGGGGCCGGGGGTCGGCCGGCGCCTTCCGGCTGAACGCCAGGAGCTGGGCCGTCAGCCCGACCGCCTGTTCCCCGGCCGCCGCGACCTCCAGGGCCATGTCGCGGGTCCTGGCACCGACCGGCAGGTCGTCGAGGAGCATCTGGCCGTAGCCGTTGATGACGGTGAGCAGGTTGTTGAAGTCGTGCGCCACGCCCGCGGCCAGCCGCCCGACGGCCTCCATCTTCTGCGCCTGGCGGAACCGCTCCTCGCTGACCCGCAGCGGGGTCAGGTCGGCGACCACGGCGGTCACGCCCCCGGGACCCACGACGGCGCTGACGTGCGCCCACAGCGCCGACCCGTCCCGGCGCCGGTACCGGCGTTCGACCTCGTACGGCCCCGATCGGTTTATGAAGCGTTTGTACTGTTCGAGGACCTCGGCCCGGTCTTCGGGGAACAGGAGGTCGGCGCCCGGAACGCCGACCAGCTCGCCGGGCGCGTACCCGAGCATCCGGTGGAAGGCGTCGTTGGCCCGCTCGATGTGCCCGTCCGGCGATACCTCGACCATCCCGACGGTGGCCGAATCGAAGAACCCCTCCAGTCGTCCGTCGTCATCCGGAGCGGGGGGCGGTTCCTCGGTCGCACCCGGGCGCCCGTTCTTCCCGCGGCGGCACGCGCACCCGCGGCGGGGTTCGGGGTCGGCCCGGTCGGCGGTCCAGCGGACCGGGGGCAGCGCCTCGAGGGCCGGTCGGGCGAGCAAGTAACCCTGAACGTACCGGACCCCGAGGTCAGTCAGGACGGCCAGTTCGCCCGGCGTTTCGATCCCCTCGGCGATCACATCAATCTCCTGGTCGCGACACGCCACAAGGAGCGCGCGTACGATCGCCCGGCGGGTCGGGCTGGAGTCGATCTCGTGGATCAGTCCCCGGTCCAGTTTGACGAAGTCGGGCCGGAGGTCTGCCAACAGGTTCAATCCGGCGAACCCGGCCCCGAAATCGGCGAGCGCCACGCGCGCCCCCAGCGCGCGGGGTTCCTCCAGCGCCGCCCGCAACCGGGGAAGGTCCGTGACCCGTTCGTCTTCGGTCAGTTCGATGATCAGTCGATGGATCGGAAAGTTGTAGTGCCGTGCCGCGCGGAGTGCCGTGCGGAGCCCCCCGGCACCGGAGAGCGCGTTCGGTAAGACGTTCACGGAGAGTCCGGACGACAGGCCCAGGCGGGCGGCGTGGGCCAGCGCGGTGACCCAGCAGACGCGGTCGAAGGCCGGTCGCGCGGCCGGGGGCACACGACGGAGCACCTCCGCCGCGCCCTCGCCCCGACGGCCGCGGAGCAGCGCCTCGTGGGCGAACACGTCTCGCCGCTCGAGATCGACAATCGGTTGGAAGGCCATCGAGATGCCGAGCGGGGGGCTGCCGTGCCGGTGCAGCGTCACCACTCCGACGTTCCGATCGAGCAAGGGCATGGACAACTCTCCTTCTCCGTCGTCTGACGGGTGGTCAGACGCGGGTCACGCCCATTGCACGGCGCGCGCCGGTTTTTTCCCGACACGCGGTCGGGGAAATCCGGCGGTGCGGATTTTCCTGACAGGATTGCCGGATCTGAATCCCGTTGACCACGAGACGAAAAACGTTGAATGGGGAGATCTCAAATCTATGGTCCAAACGTGAGTGACCAAGCCGAGAGGTGCGGGTAGGAACCGGTCTACAATCGGTCCGGCAGCAAGTTTCCCGCGGGGCGGCAGTTAGATACCCGTGTGAGTGCGGGGACACCGCGTGTGCAGCGCATGGCTCGACGCGAACTCTCGAAGAAAGCAAACGGCAATTGGTCGTCGCGACCCGTCCTCGGTCGCGACCTGATGCGTTAGCGGTGCTCGCCGGTTGCTCGTCTACCGATCAGGAATCGCGCAGGTGGCCATGAATGCGAAGGGACCAACGAGCGGTTCGTAATAGGCGGCCGGTACTCGACTATCGGCCGCCGATGAGTCGTGCATCTGGTGCTCGACACCCGGGCATACGCGTTCACTGCGATGCCGATCGCGCGCACCTGAGCCATTGCTGAGAACGCCCCGACAGACGGGAGGCCCTCAACAACACGACCGACAAGGGTGGATTGTTCGGCCGCACCGAGTCGCCGGTGTGGTGCCGTTGGCGTGGACCTCGGGCCGCCTGGAATCCGATGCCCGGACGCTTGACCGAGCCGTACCGGCCGCACGCGCCCATCGGGTTCCTACACGACAGGTCGGAAAGGTCGAACGGCCATACGTCGACGGTGAGACGACCCGTGCTCCGGATCGACAGCATGCGGAACAGGTCCACCGCGGCGCGGCCGATGTCGGTCTCATCCACCACGAGCGTGCGCCGGACAGCAACGGTCCAACAGTTCCGCCAGACAGAATGCCACCGGCGAGTAACGGCGCCCGAGGGGCAGCTGTTGAGGGGCACGCACCGCGAACACCGGCGAGGCGGCGCCGGCCGTCGCGGTGATCCGCTCGACCACGGCGCCCGCCCGAGATCGGCCCCGGAACCCCAACGGGCACGCGCCCGGTTGGATCATGCTCTGGCGCGGTTGGTGTGAACTCCGGCTCATCCCGCGCGCGTCAGTACCAGAAATACCATGAGCTGTCAGCCCTCGCGGTCACGGTCCGCTCAGAACGAACACTTTCAACCGGAGGGCGCATGAGGTGAGAAGTCGCGACCGGGAAGCCCCGCTCGGACGGCCCCGGACGGGCGCGGCGTATAATCGCTGCGGCGGCCCCCTTTCGCCCCGAGCGGCCCGACCGGCGATGTCTCTCCACACGTACCCCCATCGGCTCCTGCTCGTGACCGGCACCTCCAGCGCGCTGTTGCTGGCGCTGTCGATCGGCGTCGCCGCGTACCTCAACGGCCAACAGGCGCAGACCGCGCACGTGCTGAACGAGAACATCGGCAGCCGCCGCGCCGCGGCCGAACTGCGGGAGACGTTGACGGACCTCGTCGCCCTTCACCAGCGCGGCGTGGCCGATGTTGAGCCGCTGCACGAGCGGGTCCAGATCCACCTCGACGAGATCGCGCGGCTGGCCGACAAGAGCGCGGAGCGGGCGCTCGTCCAGCGCGTGGCCGACAGCTTCGGCGCGTACCTCGCCCTCTGGCGCGCCCGCTCCGGCGGAACGGGCACGGCGGAAGCGGCCCAGCACCTCGCGTCCGGCACCATCCCGGCGTGCGACCGGCTCCGCGACTTCAACGCCCTGGAGATCGAGAAGTCGGAACACGAGCACCAGCGGACGCTCCGCTGGCTCACCTGGGGGTTCGTGGCGGTGGGGGTTCTCGGTTCGGGCGCCGGGCTCGTGCTCGGCTACGGCCTGGCGCGCGGGCTCCGGCGCGCCGTCGATTCCCTCCTGATCCGCATCCAGGGGGCGTCCGGAATGCTCGGGCAGGATCTGGCCACGATCGAATGGCAGCGGGACAGTAAACCGGCGGCCGAGGGGCTGGACCGGCTGGCCGATCGCGTCGAACAGGTCGTCCGGCAGCTCCAGCAGCGCGAGCGGGAGGTCCGGCGCGCGGAGCGGATGGCGGCCGTCGGGCAGCTCGCCGCGGGCGTCGCGCACGAGATCCGCAACCCGCTCACCTCCGTCCAGCTTCTCGTGCAGACGGCCCGGAAGGACCCCAGCGCCGGCGGGCTGACCGAGACGGACCTGGCGCTGATCGACGACGAACTGGTCCGCATCGAGCAGTCGCTGCGGACCTTCCTCGACTTCGCCCGGCCGCCGAAGCTCGAACGCGCCCCGTGCGACCTCACGGCGGTGGTCGACGGCGCGCTGAAGCTCGTTCGCGGGCGGGCGCAACAGCAGGGGGTGGCCGTGCGGCTCCTCGCGCCCGCGGGGCCGGTCGTCCTGAGTGCCGACCCCGCACAGCTCCGCCAGGTGTTCGTCAACCTCCTGCTCAACGCGCTGGACGTGATGCCCACCGGCGGGACCCTCGACGTCGAACTGCGCCCCGGGGGCGGCGGTGTGGAGGTCGAGGTGCGTGACACCGGGCCGGGCATCTCCGCCGACGTACTGCCGCGCCTGTTCGAGCCGTTCGCGACCGGCAAGGAGACGGGCGTCGGGCTGGGGCTGGTCGTTTCGAGGCGGATCGTGGAAGATCACGGGGGGACGGTCGGCGGGTTCAACCGCCCGGGCGGCGCCACGTTTCTCGTCCGCCTCCCCACCGCACCCGCCTGACGGCGGGCACGTCTTCTTCGGATTGGGTTCTTCGAATTCGGATTTCTCGCGGAGGCGGAGCCCGATGCCGCTGTTACTGCTGATCGACGACGAGCCGGTGATCCAGCACGCCTTCCGCAAGGCGTTTCACCCGCCCGAATACGAGACGGTCACCGCCCGGACCGCCGCCGACGGGCTGGCGCTGCTCGCCGCCCGGAAGCCGGACGTGGTGGTCCTCGACGTCAACCTGCCGGACTCGAACGGGCTCCAGACGTTCGACCGAATCCGACAGGCGGACGCCCGCATCCCGGTCCTCCTCGTCACCGGGCACGGCACGACCGAACTGGCCATCCAGGCGATGAAGCGCGGGGCGTTCGACTACCTCCCCAAGCCGCTGGCTTACGATCAGTTACGGGAACTGGTCGGCCGGGCGGCCGAGGTGAGCCGGCTGATGAGCGTCCCGGCGGTGGTGGCCGAGACCGGTGTGGCCGCGGCCGACGCCGACGCCCTGGTCGGCCGGTGTCCGGCGATGCACGAGGTGTACAAGGCCATCGGCCGCGTCGCCGGGACCGACGCCACCGTCCTCATCCTGGGCGAGTCAGGAACCGGCAAAGAACTGGTGGCCCGCGCCATCTACCAGCACGGGGATCGTTCCGACAAGCCGTTCCTGGCCGTCAACTGCGGGGCCATCCCGGAGGCCCTGTTGGAGAGCGAGCTGTTCGGACACGAGAAGGGCGCGTTCACCAGCGCCGACCGTAAGCGGATCGGAAAGTTCGAGCAGTGCGACGGCGGCACCATCTTCCTCGACGAGATCGGCGAACTGCCGCTCCTGGCCCAGGTGAAGCTGCTCCGGGTTCTACAGGAACAGCGGTTCGAGCGGGTCGGCGGTACCGAGACGATCCAGACCAATGTGCGGGTGATCGCGGCCACCAACGCCGACCTGGAGAAGCTCGTCGCGGCCGGCCGGTTCCGGTCGGACCTGTACTTCCGGCTGAACGTGTTCACCATCCGGCTCCCGCCGCTGCGGCAGCGGGGTGATGACGTCGACCTGCTGATCGACTACTACCTCACGCGGTTCGCCGCCGAGTTCGGGCGCCCGGTGCCGATCGTCCCCCCCGAGACGCGCGAGGTCCTGCGCCGGTACCCGTGGCCCGGCAACGTCCGCGAGCTTCAGAGCGCGCTCAAGCAAGGGCTGCTCAAGATGAGCGGCGGGGTTCTGCTGCCCGACTTCTTGACGGTGGCACCCAAGAACGCGGTTGCCCTCGCCCCGACCGCCCCGACCGGTACGAACGGCACGGTCCCTGCACGCCCCGCGCTCGACTGGGACCGGTTCATCGCCGAGCGCCTGGAGGCCGGTTCGCGCGAGCTGTACGCCGAGTGTCTCACCGTTCTTGAACGCCAGCTCATCACGCGGCTGCTCGAACGGACCGGGGGCAATCAACTCCGGGCTGCCGAACTATTGGGCATCACCCGCGGAAGCCTCAGGCACAAGCTCCGGACCCTCGGGTTGACGATCGAGCGCGGCGTAAGCTCGGAGGACGACCCCGACGATTGACCGGCTGCCGCGCCGCGGTCGTCCGGCGACCACGCGGTTCGCCCGCGACCGCGTAACCCGTTCGAACCCAGGAGTCGGAACTTCTTCATTTTCAATCATTTTCGTTAACGCTCCTCCCCGAATCGCTCCCGGCACGCGGTCTGCGTTATTCGTTCCCCACAAGGAAGGTACGCGCCGCCAGGAAGCCGCGGCGGGAGAGAACCGAATGCCCAGCTTCCGGCAGAGTCTTGGCGGATGGATCAGTCGAATCGGCCGCGCGGTCGCGGTCGGGGCCGTCGTTCTCATCGCCGGTGGCGCCGCAGCATGGCTCGCGTCGGGCAGCCCCAAACCGACGAGTTCGACCACGGCCGAGAAAAAGGAACCGGACGCCGCTCCGAAACTGCGCCGCACGGGATCGGACACCGTCGTCGTTCCCGCGGGGGTGCAAGCGTCGCTGGGGCTCAAGACGGCTCCCGCGACGGCCCCCACCCGCAAACGCACCCTGCCCGCGTTCCAGGGCACACTCAACTTCGACAACGGCCAACTCGCCCGCGTCCAGTCGCCGTTCGCCGGGCTCGTGGTCGATCCGAATCCGGGTGCCGAACAGGTCGTCTCCGCACTCCCGTCCACAAAGCCGCCGTTGCCCAGGGTCGGCGATCGGGTGAACAAGGGCGACGTGCTCGCCGTCGTCTGGAGCAAGGATCTCGGTGAGAAGAAGAGCGAGTTCGTGGACGCCGTCGCGAAGCTCAAGACCGACGAAGAGACGCTCCGCCGGCTCGAAGACCTCTACCAGAACAACGGTACCGCCGAGCGGACGGTGCGCGAACAGGAACGGACCGTGAAAGCCGATCGGGTGGCGGTCGAGCGGGCCGAGGCCACGCTCCGCGCCTGGCGGATCGACGACATCCCCGCGCTCCGCGCCGCGGCCGACCAGCTCGCCAGCCCGGATAAGGAGGCGAAGCGGACCGACCCGGCGACGTGGGCGCGGGTCGAGATCAAGGCCCCGATCGGCGGCGTCATCCTTGAGCGGAACGTCGCGGTCGGGCAAGTGGTGGACACCACCAGCGACCTGTTCCGCGTCGGCGACCTGTCGACGCTGGCCGTGTGGGTCCACGTCTACGAGGAAGACCTCGCCCTCCTCCGCGGGGTCGACCTCCCGCGCCCCTGGACCGTGAGCGCCCCTGCCCTGCCCGGTTCGACCTTCTCAGGCCGCCTGGAGCGGATCGGCGCGTCCATCGACCCCGTTCAGCACACTGCCCTTGTCACCGGGACCGTCGATAACCCGAACGGCGAACTGCGGGCGGGCATGGCCGTTTCCGTGACCGTCGAACTGGACGTGCCGAAGGGCGAGGTCGAACTACCGGCCGAGGCGGTCGTCGAGGACGGCCGGGAGAGCTTCGTGTTCGTCCGCACCGACCCGTCGGCCGACACGTTCGTCCGCCGCCCGGTCGCGGTCGTCCGCCGCTCGCGGGACGTGATCTCCGTTGCCGCACGGTCCGACGGGCCGAAGCCGGGCGATCTCGTCGTCACCTCCGGCTCGCTCCTTCTGGGAGACGCGTTCGGCGACCTTCCGCAACCGAAGTAAGTAACAAGAACCGGAAAAGACAGATTAACCACAGAGACACAGAGGCGCAGAGAAGACAGAACAGAGTTTTTGAAGAACTCTCTTCTCCTGTCTTCTCTGCGCCTCTGTGCCTCTGTGGTTAGTTCCACTTCGGGTAACTCATGGTCCGAAAGCTGATCGACTGGGCGGTCGCGAACCCCCTCGTGGTCATGATCCTCATGGCCGCCGTCGCGGTCGCCGGCGGCTACGCGTTCGCGCACGTCAACATCGAGGCGTACCCCGACCCCGCCCCCGCCATCATCGAGGTCGTCGCGCAGTACCCCGGCGCCAGTGCCGAGGAGGTCGAGCGCCAGGTCACCGTCCCGCTCGAAGTCGCGCTCGCCGGGATGCCCGGCCTGGAAACGACGCGGAGCAAGTCGCTGTTCGGCCTCGCGCACGTCCGCAACCAGTTCGACTACTCGCGCGACTACGAGCAGGCCAAGCAGGACGTGCTCAACCGGCTCGCGACGGTCAACCTGCCGCCGGGAGTCACGCCGCAGATCTCACCGGCTTCCCCGATCGGCGAGATCGTGCGGTTCACCCTCTACAACCCGCGCGACGCCGCCGGCCGGGCCGTTTATACCCTCAACGACCTGAAGGCCGTTCAGGACTACGTGATCGCGCGCGAGCTCTTGCGGGTGCCGCGGGTGGCGGGCGTCACCGGTATCGGCGGGACGGTCAAGCGGTACGAAGCCCAGCCCGACCCGGAACTGCTCCGCCGGTACGGCGTCACGCTCGCGCAGCTCCAGACCGCGCTGGGCAACGCGAACGCCAACGGCAGCGGCGACAGCCTCACGCAAGGGAAACAGCGGAACGTGGTGGTCCGGGCGCTCGGGCTGATCGGCCAGGGGCGCGACCCCTACCTGCCGACGCTGGGGTGCCGTGACCCGGCGAAGGCCGCGGCTCATTTACGGGTCGAAGAGGCGCGTCGGTGTCGCGAGATCCGACAGATCGTCGTCGCCGCGGTGAACAACGTCCCGGTGCGCGTGGACAACCTCGTTGACGGCGGCCCGGTCCTCAACGCCGACGGCACGGTCAACCTCCGGAAGCTGTTCCAGAAGCCCGACGGCAGTTCCGAGTGGGACGGCGCGGAGGCGTGGGAGGACGGCCCGGTGCTCGACACCGACGGCACGACCCGCGATGACGACGCGACGATCGCGATGAAGCTCGCCTGGAGCAAGGCGCTCGTCGCCCGCGGCGTGGTGGTGAGCAACCAGACGCGCCAGGGGCGGGTCGGGATCACGCGGCCCCTGCGGGCGCGGCCGTGGGCACAACTGACGGACCGCGAGAAGCAGCGCGCGCGGGAACAGAAGGGGTGGCCCGATCCGCCGGAACTGGGCCTTTGGGGCGAGGTCCGGGCGGCGTTCGTCGGCCGACCGCCGGAACCGGGCGGGCCGGAGTCGCGGCTCTGGTGGCGCGACGAGCGGCAGACGTGGCAGGACCGCCCGGCCGACGCCAAGCCGTGGGCCGATCTGACCGCCGAGGAGCGCGCCGCCGCGCGCAAGGACCTCGACGGCCAATTGCCAGCCGGCGAGCCGACCGAGTGGCGGTTCTATCGCACCGCGGGCGGCCGCTGGGACGGCTGGGACGACGGCCGCTGGGTTGACGAAGACGACGTCGTCCAGGGCATCGTCCTGCTCCGCAAGGGGCAGGAGTCGCTGCCGGCGCTGCGCGACGTGATGGCGAAGATCGACGAGCTGAACCGCTCCGGAAAGCTGCCGCCGGGGGTGCGGATCGCCCCGTACTACAACCGTACCGACCTCATCAACCGCACGACCGAGACGGTCAACGAGAACCTGCTCGTCGGGATGGCGCTGGTGACCGCGATCCTTTTGATGTTCCTCGGCAACGTCAGAGCGGCGGTGATCGTCGCCCTGAACATCCCGCTGGCGCTTCTGTTCGCCTTCGGGGTGCTGTTCGCGCGCGGCAAGTCGGCCAACCTGCTGTCCATCGGGGCCGTCGACTTCGGCATCATCGTGGACTCGTCGGTCATCATCGTCGAGAGCATCTACCGCCACCTGAACACCCGCGAGCACCACGAGCGGCCGCTGCGCCAGCGCATCTCGATGGCGTGCGGGGCGGTGACCAAGAGCCTGTTCTTCGCGACGATCGTGATGGTGTGTGCGCTCTTGCCGCTGTTCACCATGAAGGGGCCGGAGGGGCAGATCTTCGGCCCGATGGCGGACACGTATGCGTTCGCGCTGGCCGGGGCGCTCTTCCTCGCGCTCACCGTCTCGCCGGTGCTCTGCCTGCTCCTCCTGAGCCGCCTCGGCGAGCCGCCGAGCCCGGGGCCGGTGGCGCGGTTCTTCCGCGCGGTGTCGTGGCTCTTCATGCTGCCGGTGCTGCTGGCCCCGTTCCGGTATCTGTTCGTGCCGCACCCGGGCGAGGAGGAAAACCGGCTCGTCCGCGCGCTCAATTGGGTCTTCGTTCTCCAGTTGAAGGTGGCGCTGAGGCTGCGGTGGGCGGCGCTGGCGGGCTTCGCGGCGGCGGTGGGTTACACCGGCGTGGTGGCCGCGAACATGGGCCGCGAGTTCATGCCGGAACTGGAAGAGGGCAACCTGATGGTCCGCGGCACGTTCCCGGTAAACGTGTCGCTCGACGAGGTCGCCGAGCGGTCGCGGCAGTTGCGCGAACTCTTGCACGAGTTCCCCGAATTCGCGGTGGCCGTGCCCGCCATCGGCCGCCCGGACGACGGCACCGACCCGACCGGCTACTACAACCTCGAAACCTTCTGCCCGCTGCGCCCCGAACCCGAGTGGCCCGTTCACCCTCGGTACGGCCGTCCGCGGAAGAAGGCCGAGCTGGTGCGCGACCTCAACGAGGCGCTCGACCGCCGCTTCCCCGGTGTGGACTGGGACCTGTCGCAGATCATCCGCGACAACGTGATGGAAGCCCTCTCCGGCGTGAAGGGCGAGAACTCGATCAAAGTGTTCGGCCCGGAACTCGACGCGCTGGAGCGGACCGCCGGGGAGATCCGGGAGCGGCTGGGCGACGTGCGCGGCGTCGCGAACCCCGGCCTGTTCCGCATCCAGGGGCAGTCGAACCTGGAGTTCCCGATCGACCGGAGGAAGTGCGCGTACTGGAACGTGTCGGCCGCGGACGTGCAGGCGTACATCGGCGCCGCGGTCGGCGGACGGGCCGCGACCCAGGTGCAGGAGGGCGAGAAGCAGGCCGACCTGACGGTGCGGTTCCCGCTCCGGCTCCGCGCCGACGAGGCCGCCATCCGCGCTCTGCCCGTCCCCGTGGGCAACACGACGACCGGCGGCGGGGCGCCGGTCGCACCGGGGTCGCGGGTGGGCGGCGCCGCGATCTTCACGTTGATCACCGGCGCCGCGGTCGCGCCCCCG
>JAFKJJ010000447.1 GCA_017306025.1 Planctomycetota bacterium | reverse complement strand
GTCGGTCTCGACGACGGCCCCGGGCCGGACCCACGACCTGACGGTGCTGCGGTACGACGGGTTGCTCGACCGATTGCCGGCGGGTGCCGGTGTGATGACCGACAAGGGGTACATCGGGGTGGGCGCCGGCGCCGGAGAGCGGCCGGTGGCGCCCCCGGTGCGGGCGAGCAAGAACCACCCGCGGACCGACGCGCAGAAGGGGTCGAATCGGGTGATCAGCGGGTGCCGGGTGGTGGTCGAGCACGTGATGGCCCAGTTGAGCCGGTTCCAGGTGCTGCGGCAGATGTTCCGCAGCGTGTTCGGGCGGCACACCCGGGCGTTCCGGGTGGTGGCCCTTCTGGTCGATCGGCGGTCCGCCGTTACTCCGCTCAAGACCTTCCCGGCCGCGGCCTGACGGGCGCCGGGGAGGGGAGCAACCGGACCAAAACTTATTGCACAACGACCCTATTATACCCTTGATGAGAACGCTGCCGGCCGAGAGCCACCGATGGACGCCCGATTCGACACACTCATGGCAGCCCTCTCCCGCGCCGGCAACCCTGCGCCGGTTGACCACGCTTCCGCGCTTCAGGGTCTGCCCGAACCGGAAACGCTGCCGTCGCCGTGGGAGACGTGGACCCTGATCGGCCTCCTCCGGCACCGCGGCCGGCAAATTTGGGTCGCCAACATCGTCCGCAACCGGCTGCGCGGGGCGCCGTCCGACCTCGCCGCCGTTGGCGCGCTGGGCCACCCGGAGGGCGTCAAGCAACTCGGCCCGGTGCCGGGTCTGCCGGAGTGGGAGTATTACTTCCACGGCCGGGGCTGCCGCCTCACCCACAAGGTCGACGGCACCGAGATCGACGTGGACTTCTTCGACGACTCGGCGGATTACTTCGACACCTTCTTCTACAAGAACTACCTCGAATCCCTCCGGAACCCCGAGCCGCCCGAGCAATGCCTTCGCGAACTGCACCCGTCGGCGCGGGCGATCGCCCTCGCCGTCGAGGATTTGCTCAAGGCTGGGGCGCTGATACCGCTGGAAGGCCGCGACTCGCACCCCTACCGCGTCTCCGACCGGGTGCTCGATGCCGTAGAGGCGATCAACGTTTTTTGCGCCGCATGGGCGTCGACCGAACGCCGGTTGTGGCTCGCCGCGCTGATCGGCGATTGGCCGGCGGCGAACGAGGCCGCTGCCCGCCTGCCCGAACTGGCAGCGATCACCGCCCCACGCTCCGCGCGATGCTTCGACCTCTGGTGGAATCGACTGCGCCGGGACCTCGACGTGCCGTCCAAGGGAGGCGACGCGCTGCAGGCACTCGCGGACTTGAAGTCACCCGACATCGATTCGCGGCTGGAACACGCCCTGAGCGGTCCGCCGAGCGGCACGATCTCCGCCGCGCTGGCCGTGATCGGCCAGGTGGACGACCCGAAATGGTGCCCGCGTCTGTTCGACCTCTTCTCGCGCGTCAACCCGGGCGTCGACCTGCCGCAGCCGCACATCTGGATCACCTCGATGAAGTTCCTGCTGAGGCACGGCTATAGTAAGGACTACCGGACAAAACCGATTGTATCGGCTATCCTGACGGTGCCCCGCCAGGAGCCTGCGATGGAACTGAAGGATCTCGCGCGACGCCTCCCGGATGACATCTGGGTGATCTTCGAGCCGCTCCTGCCGGCGAAGGTGTGGGTG
>JAFKJJ010000237.1 GCA_017306025.1 Planctomycetota bacterium | reverse complement strand
TCGAGCGGGCGCGAACCCGTTCGCGCCCGCTCGAATAAGAAGAACCGAAAACGGAGGGCACCGCCGGCGCGGGTGCCGATCGTGAACTAGATTCCCTGTAGCGAAGACCGCGCCCTCGCCACGCCGCTCGTCGCCAGAATCCGTTCGCCCATCTCGCACACTGGCGTTCCGATGAACGAATCCGTCGCTCAAGCCTCGCACGCGACGATCCCCGCGACCGCACGTGCCGATCAACCGCCCCCCGCCCCGCCGCCGCCGACCCTGCGGCCGCGGCTGGTGGTGCTCCGCGGGATGAAGATCGGCGCGGAGTACCCGATCTACGAGGGCCGGAACACCATCGGCCGGTTCGCCGACAAGCCGGTGGACATCGACCTCGTGTGCCAGGAGTCGACCGAACAGATCTGGTGCTCGCGGCAGCACGCCTTCGTCACGTTCGACAAGAAGGCCGTAGTCATCGAGGACCTGAACAGCCTCAACGGAACGTGGGTGAACGGGGTCCGCATCCACGCGGGCCAGCCGAAACAGCTCCGCCACGGCGACGTCGTCCAGATCGGCACCGTTCAGATGAAGCTGTTCGTCGAGTGACGCGTCGGGCGGGTGAACGGTCCCCGCGGGTCAGCGCGGGCCGGCCAGCTCCACCGCGAGCCACACGCCGAGCAACCCGGCCGCGACCGATCCGAACACGTATCCCGCGGCCGTCCACGGGTGCCCGGTCTGGATCAGCTCCAGCGCTTCCAAGCTGAACGTCGAGAACGTGGTGAACCCGCCGCAGAACCCGGTGCCGAGCAACAGGTACCAAACACGTCGCGACTCGTCCGGGTGCTTCAGGAAGAGCGCCGCGACGAACCCCAACACCACCGATCCGCTGACGTTGATGGCGAACGTCGCCCAGGGGAACACGGCCGCACCGTGGGCCGCGCGCACGAGCGCGCCGAGCCAGTAACGGGCGTTCGCACCGGCTCCGCCGCCGACCATCAGCAGCGCGACCGGGTGCGCGACGAACGAGACGAGCCAGTCGGGCATCTTTCGAGTTCCGAGTTTCAAGTGCCCGGTTCCAGAAGTTCCAAGTCGAAGATACAGAGGCGCACCGGCCTTCTGTCTTCGACTTGGAACTTGGAACTTCGGGAGCCGGGAACTTCCCGAACTTATCGGAGCGGCACGTCCTTCAGCGTGAACGGCACCTCGACCGGGCGCGAGGTGCTGCCCCAGAAGACCACCTGCGCCGGCTCGGTCGGGCCGTCCTTCACCGCGACCGCTTCGAGTGTCAGGTGCGCGACGACCCGCCGGCCGGTGCGGTCGAAGTCGCTCCGCTGTTTGGCCAGCGCCAGCGGGAACGTGGCACCGTCGGCGTCGGTGACGCGCACGCCCAGGACAGTGCGGTTGCCGCCGGTCGCGGCCGGCTTGGCGTCGGGCAGCGGGTCGGAGGCGCGGACCGGGTCCACCGACGTCGGCGCGAACGCCACCGTCACTTCCACGAACTTCTTGCCCGTTGCGTCGGTGAAGGCGGCCGCGGTCATCTCGACGCCGGCCCGACCGGTCACCGCGACCGCCTTTTGCGGGTCGAGCGCGACCGTCGCCATCGGCTCGACCGCCGACCGCATCAGGGCGTAGGCCGAACCGGACAGCTCGCGGGCGCCGGTCGCCGGCTCGTCGCCCGGCTTGAACTTCGCGAACGCCTGCCGAATGTTCGGGTTGAACCGCGCGCCGGGGGCGACGGGGCCGCCGTTCGGTTGCACCGCGAACGGCCGGCGGCCGGGCGGCTGCTGGGCGACGGGCGGGGGCGTCAGGTCGGGGGTGAGCCTGTTGCCGCCGGCGCCGACCGCGCGCTCGACCTTCAGGTTCACGACCGCCTGCCAGCCGAGCTTCGGCTCCGGCCAGAACTGCACGAGCGCGGCCCCGCCCGGCGGCGCGGTGCCGCGGGGCGGCGCGAACCCTTCGACCAGCACCGCGCCGTGAACGGACGCGGGGCGCTTCTTCGCCCCGCCGCGGGATTCGAGGACGACGGCCCGCTCGACGTTGGTCGCGCGGCGCACCGCGGTGCCGTCGGCCGTTTTTGCGGCCCTCCCGTAATACGGCGCCGAGCCCGGCGCGACGAACCCGCCGGCCCCGGCGATCTGGAGCTCGGCCGCGTCGCACACCTTCACCACCGCGGACCAGAACGGCACCTTGCCCGTCGCGACTGTGACCTTCTTCGCGGCCAGTTCGGGCGCGTCCGGTCCGTTCAGGACGACGTCGCAGTCGGCCCGCCCGGAAAGGGCCGCGAGAACCGCGTCGAGCGGGGCTCCCGCCGCGTCGATTTCGACGGTCGTGGGCGCGAGCGCGCGTTCGCTGGCCGCGCGGCGTTCGATCCTGCGCACGAGGTCGATGGCGCGCCGGGCGATTTCGGGGTCCTCGGACTTGCACGCGGCGCGGAGGTCGTCGAGCGCGAGCACGCCGAGCTCGTCGAGGCGCCCGGTGGCGGCCTCGCGCTCGGCGAAGTCGCTGCTGCCGAGCTTCTCGACGAGCCGCGCGGCCTCGCGGGCGTTCGGGGACGGCACCGGTGCGGCGGCCGCGCCCGCTGCGAGGATCAACACGACGGCGGACGTGCGCATTGGTGAACCCACGCGGCGGAGGAGCGTGACGGATACAGCGTAACGGAAACGAAACGGCCGGGGCAAGCCCCGGCCGCGTGCGTTACGTTCGTCAGAGTGGTCCGCTCGCTCCGCGAGCGGTCGCCCTGGGAGAGGGCACACGAAGCCGCTTGATCGGTTGCTTCACGGCACGCGTGGCACCGCTCGCGGAGCGAGCGGACCACTCTGACGGACTACATCAGGCCAGCGCCTTCTCGATCACCTTGCCCTCGCGGAAGAGCTGGATCGGGCGGCCGGTCGGGGTCTGCAACTCGGTGGCCGGGTCGACGCCGAGGTTGTGGAAGATCGACGCGGACACGTCGTCCGGGGTGACCGGGTCGGTCGCCGGGGCCATGCCGCTGGCGTCGGTGCTGCCGTGGACGTAGCCGCGCTTGAACCCGCCGCCGGCCACCACGCACGCCATCGAGCGCGCCCAGTGGTCGCGGCCGGTGTTCTTGTTGATCTTCGGCGTGCGGCCGAACTCACCGGCGCACATCACGACCGTGCTGTCGAGCAGGCCGCGGTCGTCGAGGTCGCGGAGCAGCGCCGCGAGCACCTGGTCGGTCGTCGGGGCCAGCCGCGTCTTGTGCGCGTTGAACGTCTGGTTGTGGGTGTCCCAGCCGCCGAAGCTCACCGTGGCGAACCTTACGCCCGCCTCCACCAGACGGCGGGCCGCCAGCGCCCCCTGACCGAACGGCGTGGCGCCGTACATCTCGCGGGTGGCCGGCTTCTCGGCGCCGAGGTCCAGCGCCTTGCGGGTCTTGTCGCTCTTGAGGATCTCCAGCGCCTGCTGGTGGAACGTGTCGAGACCGTCCACGAGGTCGTTCGAACGGTCGAGGCCGGCGAAGCCCGTGTCGAACTTCTGCAAAAGCGCGTCCCGCTTCTCCAGCTCTTCGAGGGTGAAGGAACCCTTGAGCGTCAGCCCGCGGACGCTGAACCCGCTGCCGGGCCGGGCCGCGCCGTCCTTGCCGGGGGCGCCGTTGCCCTCGATCACGAACGGGTTGTACCCGGTGCCCAGGTAGCCCGCCAGACCCGCCGAGCCGTTGCGGATGTCGCCGAAGGTCACGTACGGCGGCACGCCCACTTCGGTGGTCAGCATCTTGGCCGCGACCGAGCCCATCGACGGGTACTGTAGCGCCGCGGTCGGCTTGTTGCCGGTGGTCATGAAGACCGTGGCCGGACTGTGGCTCGGGATCGTGTGGTACAGCGAGCGGACGATGGTGGCCTTGTCGGCGACCTGCGCGAACTTCGGGAAGGTCTCGGCGATCTGCACGCCGTTCACGCTCGTGCCGATGGACTTGAACTCGCCGCGAATGCCCTCGGGGGCTTCCGGCTTGTTGTCCCACATGTCGATCGTGGCCGGGCCGCCCGCCAGCCACAGCAGAATGACGCTCTTGGCCTTTTGCTTGCTGCCGAGTTCCTTCTTCGAAGCGGCCCTCGCCTCCGAGGCGAGGATGCCGGGCAGCGTCAGCCCGAGGATGCCGGCCGACCCGATGGTCAGCACGTCGCGGCGGTGGAACCCTTCGCAGTCGGTTCGGCGGGTCGCGGACATGGCAGGCGGTCTCCTGTGTGGAGGGTAGGAGGAAATCGGTCGGTGATTCGTGCCGCACACAGGGTTCCCACCCTGTGAGCGCGCAGAGCCGTCAGTGGTTCAGGATGAACTCCCGGGTGTTCACGAGCGCCCAGATCAGGTCGGTGATGCCCTCGGTGCGGGTCTTCGCGGTTTTCAGGTGCTCCAGCGCGTCGGCCTTCTCCTTCGCCCGCGGCAGCCGCGACAGCGTCGCGAGGAACGCCTCGTTCACCAGTTCCTCGTCGCTCATCTTGGCCTTCGCGAGCTGCGCCACGCGGCCGTTGCGGTCGGTGAACTTCGCCAGGACCGCGGCGTCGGTCATGCGGAACAGCGTTTGCGGCAGGGCGGGTTCCATCGCCCGCTCGCAGTCGCACGCGGTCGTGCGCGGCGGGCGGCCGAAGATCCGCAGGGCGTAGGCCACGCTCCCGTTGAGCCGGCTGGAGCCGAGCTCGACCATCTTCGTGCCGAGCGGGGCCTCTTCCTGGCCGGTGAACCGCTCCTCGACCCCCAGCGCCGCGTTCAGCACGTCCACCACCTGTTCGGCCATCAGCGGGCGGACGTAGGCGTGCGAGAAGTTGTTCTTGTCGAACTTGTTGCTCTCGTTGGGCGCGTAGCTCAGTTGGTACGTGCGGCTCACGAGAACCGTCCGCTCCAGCTTGCGGATGTCGTAGCCGCTCTTGATGAAGTCTTGCGCGAGCGCGTCGAGCAGCCGCGCGTTGGTGGGCGGGTTGGCGAGCGAGAAGTCGTCAACGGGGTTGACCAGCCCGACGCCGAAGTAGTGCGCCCACACGCGGTTCACGAAGCTCCGGGCGAAGAACGGGTTGTCGGGGCTCGTCACCCACTCGGCGAGCTTCACCCGCGGGTCCTCGCCCCGCGCCACCACGATTTCGGGGCCGCCGAGCGTCCGGGGGCGCGGAACGGAGTTGGTCGCGGGGTTCGGGCGCATCCGGTTACCGGTCGGGTCGACGAACATCTCGCGAACGAGCAGGATCTGGTTGTTGTTGGCCTTCGGGGCGGCGTCGCGGCGGGCGGCGTTCTCCGCGTCGGCGAGCTTCTTCAGATCCGGGGCGCTGAACCGGTTGTTCACGAACGTGACCTGTGCGAACACGTTGGCGAACGCCCAGTATTCTTCCTGCGTCCAGCGGTCGGTGGGGTGCTTGTGGCACTGCGCGCATTCGAGCCGGACGCCCAGAAACGCCGCGGCGACCTTCTCGCCCCACTGTTCGATCGGCACCTGCTGCTGCCGCCGCCAGAACAGGTCGAGCGTCTTCTTGTCCGGGTAGTCGGTCCGGAGGCCCTTGGCGCTCTGCTCGTCGATCTTCTTGACCGCCGCGAGCCACTCCTCGGGCGTGCGGCCGTCGCGGCTGGTCGCGGTGAGGATGTCGCGGACCGTCTGGTCGTACGGGGCGTTCTCCGCGACCCGCTTCCGCAGCCAGTCGTGCCACATCTGCGACCGCTTCGGCTGCGTCTGGTTCGGCTGCTCCAGCGCCGTCGTGTTGTTGCCGGTGATGTCCGAGAGCTTCGTCGCCCACACCGCCGCGTGCAGCGGGTCGGCGAGCAACTGGTCGATCACCTTCTCGCGCTTCTTCGGATCTGTATCAGCGAGGAAAGCGCGGACCACCTCCGGCGGCGGGAGCTGCGCGAGCGTGTCGATGTAGACGCGGCGCAGGAACATTTCGTCGGAGGAGAGGTCCGACGGCGCCACGTTCATCATCTTGAGCTTCGCGAACACCTCCGTGTCGATGAAGTTGACCTCCGGAACCTTCGGGTACGCGCCGGGCGCGGCCGGCGAGGGCACCAGAACCCGGATCGCCTTCACACTTCCCCGGTACAGCACCGTGAGGCCCGCGTCGCCCGGCTGGCGCGGGGTGAGCAGCCCGAACGCCGACACGTGCGCGATCGCGTCGTCCGAGATCTTGAAGTCGCAGAACGGGGTGATGTCTTCCTTCGTGCCGTCGGCGAAGGTCGCGGTGACGACCAGTTGCTTCGACCCGGCGCCGGCGAGCAGGGCGAAGTCGGCCGGGCTCACTTCGAGCTTCTCGATGGCGCCGCTGCCCTTGTCCCACTTCGCGCCGCTCTTGATCCACTCGCGGAACGTGTTGTACACCCACCCGTCCTTGCCGAACCGCATCCCGCCGTCGTGGTAGGTCGCGCCGGTCGCCTTCAACAGCAAGAGGCTCTCGTCGGGCCTCACGACGTTGACGCGGCGGCCGAGGTTGTCGCGGGTGAGGTTGGCGAAGTCCATCGCCGGCTCGTAGCCGAACAGCGACAGGCGGAACCCGTTCTTGCCCTGGAACGAGCCGTGACAACTGCCCGCGTTGCACCCGACCTTCGAGAGCAGCCCCATGATGTGCCGCTCGAAGTCCACGTTGCGGATCTTGCCGCCGGTGGGCAGATCGACGTCGGCGCGGCTCACGCCGTTGACGATCAGGCAGGCGGCGAGGACGTAGCAGAGTCGGCGGGAGAACATGGCGGCGTCTCGACGGCGGGGCTTTTGAAGCGGGCGTCGGGCTTGGGCAACGGACCGAACGAACGGCGGGAGAGTCGCGGGAAGCGTATCGCGGGCAGGTACCGATCGAACCGGCCGCCACCGCCCGAGTTTCGGGTGTCAACCGGCCGGAAACAAGGGAAATCTTTGGTTCAGCTTTGTATCGTCGTCGGACGGCCCGCGCTCTTGCGTAACCTTCAACAGAAGCCCGTCCGGCGGACGGCCAGACACGTCCGCCGAATTTTTTTCGGCCGCCGGGCGTTCGGCGATTTTTGTTGGTCAGCCCATGCCGCCGGAGCCGTAGGCCATCGACCGCGGCAGTGTGGTGTGCAGCCGCTGGAGGACCGTGGGCGAGACCGAGACGGTTTCCTCGCTCTCGTCGGTGAAGTGGAAGGTCACCGCACACAGGTCGCCCGTGTACGGAGCGACGCGGATTCGCGTGACCTGTGAGAGGTTGAACAGCAGCACATCCGGGCCGACCTTGAGCTCGAAGAACATGGGACGTCCCCGCGGGCGAAGATGAAGGGCGAGGGGCGAAATGAGCGCGCGCACCCGCCGCGGGTCTGCGCCGTGGGGGTACGGAGGGCAGACGCGGACCGGAGCCGAACCGGCCGACGGGGATCGGTGCGGCGGGGTGATCGGAACAGTTCCTCTTACTATCGCACAACGAACGACGCGACGCAAGCGCCTCCTTGCCGGTTCTTCCGCCCGCGCGTCGCTACCATCACCTTCACGCACCCGGCCGGTTCGCCGGGCGTTATCCGGTGGGGTGAACTCATGCGTTCCGCTTTCTTTGCGCTCGCGGGGCCGCTGTTGGCGCTTGCGCCCGCGGGCCGCGCCGACGACGCGGCCGACGCGAAGGCGATCATCGAAAAGGCGATCAAGGCCCGCGGCGGGGCGGCCGGCTCCGGACACGCCGCGGTGACCTGGAAGGAGAAGGGGAAGCTCTCCGGCGGCGGGTTCCCCCTGCCGTACACCGCGGACTGGGCGTTCGAGGCGCCGGACAAGTACCGGTTCGTGTTCGTCGGCACCTTCGGGGACGCGAAGATCGGCCTGACGGTGGTGGTCGACGGCGAAAAGGCGTGGGAGGTCGAGGGCGGCAAGGTGCGCGCGGTCGCCGGCCCGAAGCTGGAGTACGTCCGCGGCGAGACGTACCAGTTCTGGGTCACGTCGCTGACGCCGCTGGCGACCGACCCCGGGTTCCGGCTCGCGACCGCGCCGGGCAAGGACGTGGACAAGAAGCCGACGACCGCGGTGAAGGTGACGCGCGACCAGAGGCCCGCGGTCACGCTGTACTTCGACAAGGGGACCGGTCTGCTCGTGAAGCGCGAGGTCGTGGTGAGGGACGAGACCCAGAAGTGGAAAGAGGTTCTCGACGAGGCGTACTTCTCGGACTACAAGGAGTCGGGCGGCGTGAAACACTTCACGGCACTGAAGATCGTTCGCGACGGCAAACCGCTGATCGAGGCGACGCTCTCCGACGTGAAGCCGGCCGAGAAGCTGGACGCGAAACTGTTCGAGAGGCCGTGAGGCGGCCGGTTCATGCACCCGGCCGCCGCGCCCCGCTCCGGGCGGCGCGGTTAAACGCCGCGCCGCCCGGAGCGGGGCGGGCAGCACCGGAAGCTCGCTCCCGCGGGGTCCCGGAATTCGTCCTCGTGGGCCTCGCGGCGATTTCCCGCTCGAACCGAGGAGCACCGCCCCGGCGGCAACCGAACGCGCTCGCCCTTCGCTCCGGCGCGGTGCCAACGGGGCGCGGAGGTCTCCGGCCCGCCGAGCTACGCGCGCACCAGCTCCTTCCCGCAGCACTCGAAGTGAACGTGCTCGCCGTCCTTGCAGTGACAGTCGGCCGTCACCTGGACCTCCATCCCGCACTGCGAGCAGCGGAACCGATCGCCGGCCTTCGGCGGTGTGATCCCCTCGCCGGTGTCGCGCTCGCGGGCGGGCTTGTTCATGGCGTTCATCGCGTCGCTCCCGAAAGAACCTCGGAGAGCCGCCCGACGTGGGCGGCTCTCCGAGTTCGGAGCAAACGGTGTACCCGACGGGATCACGCCGGGACCGGGGCGCCCACTTCGAGGATCGTGTCCAGGCGCGTGACCTTGAACACCTCGTGGACGGTCGGCGCGGGGTTCGACAGCGCCAGCCGCCCGCCGGCGGCGCGGACCTTGCCGTTGAGTGCGATCAGCTTCGCGAGGATCGCGCTCGTCAGCATGGCGACGCCGCCGAGGTCGATGAGCAGGTGCGGGCACGGCCGGCTCTCCGCGAGGGCGAACAGCTCGTGTGCGAACTCTTCGGCGTTGGCTTCGGAAAGCGTGGTTCCCACCGGGAAGCGGACGGTAACGTGACCGTCCTCCTCCGCGATCTGCGCGATCTGGACGGGATATTCGGACCGAATAGGCGACATTGTCGTTCCCTCGAAACGGACGGATACGCGGCGGTGCAGTGGGCGGCGGCAAGCCGGTAGCGAGCAGGAGAGGCGGGCGGCGAGTGAGTGGATCATACCGCGGGTCGCGAAAAGTCACAACGCGACGCGAATCACTCAGCGAGCTTTCATTCACCACGCCTTTTCAACACTCCCGTCAGACGCCGAAACTGTTGGAATAGTTCCCGCTTTTTTCGATTTGCACGGAAATCATGACGCGTGTCTCGCGATCAGCCGAACTGCACACGCCACGTGTTGCAAGCGAGCGCCGGACTGGCCGCTACCGGCGCGATCGCTTCCACCGGCGCCGCGGCCGGCCCGGTACGGCCCAACTTCTACGAGGCGGTCGGCGTGAAACCGGTCATCAACGCGGTCGGTACGGTCACCGCACTGGGCGGGTCGGTGATGCCGCCGGAGGTCGTTGCGGCGTGGGCCGAGGCGTCCCGGCACTTCGTCGATCTCGCGGAACTGCACGACGCGGTCGGCGCGCGGATCGCGAAATTGCTCGGTACCGATGCCGCGCTCGTCACCACCGGGGCGGCCGGCGCGCTGTTCCTCGGCGCCGCGGCCGCGGTCACGCGCGGCGACCGTAAGCTCGTCGGCCGGCTCCCCGACACCGCCGGCGCGCGGAATGAGATCCTGATTCAGAAGTCGCACCACAGTTGCTACGACAACCAGCTTACGGGCGTCGGGGCCAGGTTCGTCGAAGTCGAAACCGCCGGGGACGTGGCGAAGGCCGTTTCCGACCGCACCGCGCTGATGTTCTTCATGAACATCGCCAACGACGCGGGGAAGATCGCGCGCGAGCGGTGGGCCGAACTGGCCCGCGAGCACAAGGTCCCCGCGCTCATCGACGCCGCGGCCGACGTTCCACCGGTCGGGCGGATCGCGGAGTACGCGAAGCTCGGCTACGACCTGATCGCCCTCAGCGGCGGCAAGGCGATGCGCGGCCCGAACGACACCGGCATACTTCTGGGCCGCAAGGACCTGATCGACGCGGCGAAAATGAACGCCAACCCGAACTGCGGCACGATCGGCCGCGCGTTGAAGGTCGGGAAGGAGGACATGGTCGCGCTTCTGGCCGCGGTGGAGCGGTTCGTGAAGCTCGACCCCGTCGCCGAGCAGAAGGAGCACGAGCAGCGCATCGCGGTGATCGAAAAAGCCTTGAAAGCGTTTCCGGCCGTGGAGTGCGAACACATCACGCCCGCGATCGCGAACCACGTGCCGCACCTTCAGGTTGCGTGGGACGAGTCGAAGGTAAAGATAACGCGCGAAAAGGTCACGCGCGACCTCGCGGGCGGAAGCCCCTCGATCCGCATCGGCCGCGTGTCGGGAACGGGCGACAAGGGAATTCTGTTCGCGGTCCACACGCTCCAAGAGGGCGAAGCGGAGATCGTCGCGGCGCGCATCGCAGAAATACTCAAGAAGGCCGCGGGATAGCTTTCGTGCTCGGACGCCCGAGCAAGAAGCGCAGTGCCGGTTCCAGTTCCGCGTGGTCGAACTGGAAGCCGGTCGCAGTGAGTTTGGCGGGCCGGGCCTTCATGCTCGCCAGGAGAGCCTCGTCCGCCACCCCGCCGAACGCTGCTAGCAGCGCGAACCGCGGGAGCCACATGAACGTCGGTCGGCGCAGCACGCGGCCGAGTGTCTTGGTGAACGCGCGGTTCGTGACCGGGTTCGGGCCGACCACGTTCACCGGGCCGTTCAGTTCCTCCGTGAAGAGCACGTGGTTGATCGCGCCGGCGATGTCGTTCGTCGTCACCCACGGCACCCACTGCTTCCCGCCGCCGAGCACCGCCCCGAGACCCATCTTGAACGGTAGGAACTGCTTCGCGAGTGCGCCGCCCCGTAGCGAGAGCGCGACGCCGATCCGCAAGTTCACGGTGCGCACGCCGACGTTCCGTGCTGGTGCGCACGCGTCTTCCCACACCCTCACGA
>JAFKJJ010000236.1 GCA_017306025.1 Planctomycetota bacterium | reverse complement strand
CGTCCTGTATCACGCCAACGATTTTTCGCTTCGGGTCGTTCCAGAGCGCGGACACCTCGACCTCGCCTTTCCCCTTCGCAACCGCCGAGTAAACCTTGCCGTTATCCGTGACCAGATAGTCCCGCCCACCGACGGTGTACGCGGCGAAGTGCTCGGTGAAGTCGACCGGCAACTTGCCCGTGCGCAGTTGCCGGTCGGGCGCCGGCGGCGGGTTCTTGATCGGATTCCCGACCTTGTCCTTGTACCAGGCGTTCAGGTAGTCCAACTCGACCGAGATGAAAAGCTTGTCCCTTGCGGCGTGGAACAGTCTCACGGTCTTCGGTCCTGCAATCTGGACGTCGTACCGCGCCGATCGTAGGTACGCTCCGGCCCGCTCCGTGAACACCTCGGCTGGCGTCGGTGGGGCACCGAGACGGAACATCGGGACGGGTGGCGGCTCCACGTCCGGCGAGCGGTGTGGTGGGAAGAGGAGCGTGCCCGCCGGCGCGGCGAAGTGGGCGAGGAGGAACGACGTGTTCTCGTACCCGCGGGCACGACAGATCGCGAGACCGAATTCACTGTCTTCGAGGCCCGGCATCTCCTCCAGCGGTACGATGGAACCACCTTCATCGCCGGCGGTGAAAAAGAGCATCCGGCCGTCACGGACGTCCAATTTGGTGAGGTGGGTCGGCCCGGCGTGAGTTTGGGTATCATGAGGGATCGGCGCCTCGACCCCTCGTTGTCGGTCGCGAAGGGTCCCCGAAGCATTTTCCCGGGCGGGCCGAACGCCCGACCGGTCGTCGCCACGAAGAGTTGATCCTTCCACAGTACCGCGGAAGGAAGACCGCACCAAACCCAGTAGGCCATTTGGGAAGCCTCGACGACGCAGAGAACGCAGAACAAGAGACCGGCCGTCATCGGTTCCTCCCACCGGGATTACTTGGGTCCGCAATCACAACGGAACCACGAGCGCCCCGTTGGAAGTCACAGCCAGTTCGGCTCCGCGTCGAGGTCGGGCGGGGCGAACTCCTTCCGCTTCCACTTCTCCACCGCCAGAGCCGCCATCGCGGCGTTGTCCGTACACAGCGCCAGCGGCGGGATGAACAGCTCCGCGCCCTCCTTCGCGCACATTGCCTCCAGCGCCGCGCGCAGCGGCTTGTTCGCGCTTACCCCCCCGCCAACCGCGAGGCGCGTCAGACCGGTCTTGCGCAGCGCCTGTTTGCACTTCAGCACCAGCACGTCCACTACCGCGGCCTGAAAGCTCGCGGCGAGATCGGCCCGCTTCTTCCCGGGACCGGGCGGGACGCCCTTCTTCACGTCCTGGCCGTGGCACGCGTACATCACCGCCGTCTTCAGCCCGCTGAAGCTGAATTCGAGCCGGCCGTCGTCGAAGAACGTGCGGGGGAAGTGGTGCGCCGTCGGGTCGCCGGCCGCGGCCTCGCGCTCGACCGCCGGGCCACCCGGGAAGCCCAGCCCCAGGATCGCGGCCACCTTATCGAACGCCTCGCCGGCCGCGTCGTCGCGGGTACCGCCCAGCAGTTCCAGCGACAGCGCGGTGTCGCAGCGGAACAGCGCCGTGTGCCCGCCGCTGACGGCGAGCCCCACGCACGGGAAGATGTCCCGGCCCGCGGCCAACCGGCACGCGAAAATGTGGCTCGCGACGTGGTTGACCGCCACGAGTGGCACGCCCAGCCCGAGCGCGAGAGCCTTCGCGGCGCTCACGCCGACGAGCAGCGCCCCGACCAGCCCCGGCGTGTTGTGGACCGCGACGCACCCGACGTCCGCGAGCGTTACGTTCGCGAGCGTGAGGGCCTCGTCGACGACGGGCAGGAGGTTGCGGAGGTGCGCCCGCGACGCGATCTCGGGCACCACGCCGCCGAACTTCGCGTGCAGGTCGGTCTGCGACGCGACCACGCTCGACAGCACGGCGAGTTCGTCGGTGAACACGGCCGCGGCGGTCTCGTCGCAGGAGGTTTCGAGCGCGAGGAAGTGAGTCATGCCGTTCATCGTAGCAGGCGCCTCTTATTTGTGGGGCGGTCCCACGAGAGGCGCCTGCTACGAGCGGGCCAGTGTTTCGGTACTTTCGGACGCGGTCGGGGGCGCTTCCGCCGTCGCGTGCGCCTCCCACCATTTCGCAGCGGTGTGCGCGTTCCAGTCGGCGCCGCACGCGCACGCGGCCAGCGCGGACTCCAGTTCCGTCGTCGACTGGAACCGGTCCTTCGGGTCCTTCGCCAGACACTTCGCCACCACCGCGGCGAGGTCGGCGGGGATCTCGGGGCGGAACGCCCGCACGTCCGGCGCCGGCTGCGTGAGGTGCGCGGTGAGCAGTTTGCCGACCGTCGTCCCGTCGAACGGCGGGCGGCCGGTCAGCACGAAGAACGCGACCGCACCCAGGCTGTAGATGTCGCCGCGCGGGTCGACCGGCTCGCCCGCCGCTTGCTCGGGACACATGTAGCTCGGCGTGCCCAGGACCGTACCCGCGCGCGTGATGCGGTCGTCGCTCGCGGTGGCGCTGTGATCCTGAACCAAACCGAAGTCGAGTAACTTCGCCACGTCGCGCTGCCCGCCGAGCGCCGCGACCAGGATGTTGCCCGGTTTCAGGTCGCGGTGAACCAGACCCGCCGCGTGTGCCTCAAACAGCGCGCCGCAGAGCTGGCGCAGCAGGTAAACGGCACGTCCCGGGCAGAGGGGGCCGCGCTCCTTCACCAGTCGGTCGAGTGGCGGGCCGTCGAGGAACTCCATGACGTAGTAGAAGCTGCCGTCGTCGCCGCGGCCGTAGTCGTAGATGCGAACCGTGTTGAAGTGCGTCAGCCGCGTGACCGCCCGCACCTCCAACTCGAACCGCGCCGCGGTGGAAACTTCGGCCGCCAGTTCGGGGCGGATGAACTTCATCGCGCACGGCCGCTTGAGCAGGCGGTGTTCGGCGAGCCACACCTCGCCCATCCCGCCCTCTCCGAGTTTCTTCTTCAGGACGTATGAGCCGAGCTGCTTCGCCTCGCGGATCGCGTCGTACGCCCGCCGCTGGAGGGCGTTGGCCCGCGAGGCGCTGAACACCGCGATCACCGCGGCCATCGTCAGCGGGAGGAGCGTGGACGGAACGATCTCCGCCATCTCGTTGTCGCGGACGTGGGGGTTGAGCGCCGCCGCCAGTCCCGTCGCGACGACCGGCACGAGGCACAGCACCCCGGTGCCGATCAGGCTGCGGCGCCGCGTGTTGGGGATCAGCACGCCGTAGAACACCACCGCGAAGATGAGCGGGTAGCCGGTGAGCACGGAGTCGAATCGGTACAGGAGGTCGTGGTACCGCGGGTCCGGGGAGTCGGCCGGACCCGCCGTGAGGACCGCGAACCGCGCGATGCCCCCGCCGATCGCCAGCGCGCTGAACTGTGTCACCTCCACGACCCGCAGCGCGTAGAGGGTCGCGTCGGGGTGCCGCAGCAGAAACACCAGCCCCGCGGCGCTGACCCCGAGCATGAGCAGCGGCAGCCCCATCGCCCACCGCCCCAGCCCGGCCTCGCACGGGACCACCGCCGCACCGAACAGGTGCAGCACGACGACGAACAGCATCGCGAACCCGACCGCGCCGTGCGTCACCAGCAGCCGCTTCCACAGGAGATGTCGCGTCTCCTCGGCGAAGCCGGCCGAACCGGACGTCACGGCCGGTTGCGCGGCCGCGGCGCTGGTGCGAACGAGGGTCTCGTCGGTCGTGCTCGGGGCCGGAGCCGGGCGCACGACGGTCGCCCCGAGCGGTTCGGGCTCGGGCGGGCGAATTGCGGTCGGGTCCGAAAAGTCGGGCATGGGTGCTCGGTGCTCGGGTGTTCCGCAATCTTAGCACCCGCCGCGGTCACGCGCCCACACGCGCGAGGCGCATCGCTAGTTCCCAGCGCAGCGGCCGCACGGCCGAAGGAGAGCCCCACGCGGCCGCGAACTCTTCCGCAAAGCGTTCCAGCGGGTCGGCGCCGCGCTGCTTCAGGTACCGCTTCGACGCGGACCACGTGCCGAGGTAGCCGACGAACCCGGCGAGCGCCACCGGCGCCGACACCTCGAACCGCGGCGCGTCGAGATCGGGAAACGGGAACGGAATGCTCCGGTAGCCGTCGTCCACCCACACGCGCTCCGGCGTCCAGTACGGCCTAATGAAGTCCTCCCACTCTCGCAGGACCGGATCGACTTCCGGCCCGACGGAGGGCGCATAATAGCACGTCGCGGCGATGACGCCGCCCGGTTTGCACACCCGGCGCACTTCCGCGTAGAAGCGATCGTGGTCGAACCAGTGTAGCGCCTGCGCGACCAGCACGAGGTCGGCACTCGCGTCCGGCAGCGGACACTTTTCCGCCGGCGCGACCGCGTATTCGACCTTCGGGTGCGGGTCGGCGTTTTTCACCTGCTCGGTGCTGGCGTCGGTGGCGAAGACGCGGGAAAAGTGCTCGGCGAGCGGAACGGCGGCCTGTCCGCTGCCGGTGCCGCAGTCCCACGCGAGTTCACGACCCGGAGCGACCCGCGCGAGGAACGCGAACAGCTCCGGCGGGTAGGGCGGGCGGAACGCGCGGTAGTCGGCCGCGTGCCCGGAGAAGTGGTCCTTGAACGCGGCCGGCGTCATTCGGCGCCCCCGGCCGGTTCGTCGCGACCGTCGGTGGGGATCAGGTACAGGTGGCACAGGTTCGGAAACCGCTTCCGCATCTCGGCCTCGTCGTCGAAGTCCCAGTCGGCGCCCTCGGGCGGGGGCGGCGGGGCGTCCTTCTCCGCGCGGTCGAGCCGGTCGTAGAAGTCGCTCATCCCGGTCTTCTCCTCGTAGACCCGTAGAGCGGCCGCGTCGAGGCCGAAGCCGTCCACCGGGTCGCCGTCAAGGACGTCGGCGAGCGTGTCCGGGTTGCGCAGCGCCCGCTCGAAGGCCACGCGGCCGCGCCCCACCAGCCACACGCGGAAGTCGCGGAACCCGTCGTCGGAGCAGCCCCCGTTGATGAGGTACGCGGCGCCCCACAGGTCGATCGTGTTGGCCGCCGCGACCGCCTCGTCGAACCGCGCCTGGAACTCGACCACCTCGAACCACTTCAACTCACCGAGCCGCGCCTTGAGCGCCTCGAAGTGGTCGATCGGGTCGTCCCGGTAAGCGTCCTCGATGATCTTCCAGAACGGTTTCCAGTCCATCGCGCACCTCGCTCACAGGCGGCCGTCACATTATTCGTCGTCCGCATCTTCGTTGTAAAGCGCCCACAGCCGCGGGTACCGCTTCTTCATTTCTTCCTCGTCGTCGAAGTCCCAGCCGTCGCCGAGGTCCGGCAGCGGGCGCGGGGCGCCGTGCCGGGCTCTTTCGGCGGCCCGGAGCAGTTCGTAGTTCTTGTCGGTCGGCTTGCGGCCGGTGGCGAGGAACCACGCGTCGGTCGCGGGCTCGCCCTCCAACTCGGTGAAGTCCTCGTCGGGGTCCACCGCGTCGGCGAGCGTGTCCGGGTTGGTGACCGCCGCCTGGAACGCGTCGCGGCCCTTCATGACGAGCCAGTTGCGAAAGTAATCGAACCCGTCGTCGGAGCACCCGCCGTTGATGATGTAAGCGGCACCCCAGAGGTTCCAGTTGTACGCCTCGCACCGAACGATCCACCACCAGTTGCCGAAGTCGAGGATCTCCTCGGCGGGCAGTTTCGCGAGGCGCTTAACGAGCCGCTCTTGATGGGCGTCGGGGTCCTTGCGTTTCGTGGCGCGGATGTGATCCCAGAACTCGTCGAGCGTCATACGTCTCCTCGCGTCAGATGCCGAGCAGCTTGCGGCCGGCCTTCGCGGTGCGCTTCTTCGGCGCCCGCGGGTCGTCGTTCACCTCCAACTCCCAGCAGCAGTGGACGCCGTAGGCGTCTTCGGGGCTCATGTCCGCGGTCGTCTCGCCGAACAGCGCGAATGTGATCGACCCGAACATCGCGAGCCCCACCTCGGCGCGCCCGTCGTCCCCGCGGTCGGCGTAGGTGTACTTGAACAGCCACACGCGGCGCCGGTCGTTGGTCGGCGGCCAGTTTAACTCGCGCGTGTCGAACAGTTCGATGTCCGTCGGCGGCGCGCCGAACTCCTGCGGGTGCGCCAGCCAGTTGCACGTTTCGGCCATCGCCTCGAAGTCCGGTTCGAGCGCCTTCGCCGGGACGCGATCGCCCTTGCCGAGTTCGTCGAGGTAGCGGCGCGCGGCGAGGCTGTGCCGCGGGTCCTCGCACGTGCGCGCCAGGAACGTGAGGCCGGCGGTCCCGCCGCGGTAGGCGCTGGCCCACGCCGCTTCCATCTGGACCCGCGTTTCGGGGTGGTCCATCGCCAGCGCCGCGAGCGCGTTCCGCGCCCTCGCGTCGACGAACGGCAGCGCCGCCGCGGCGCTGTGCGCGTAGCTGAAGTGCTCCGGGTCGGAATCGGTGAGCCACGCTTCGAGCCGCGCGCGGCCGGCGGGGGTGTCGAACGGGTGGGCCTTCAGACGGTTCTGGCGCGAGAGCGTGTTGGCGAGGTCGAGGAGCACGATCGCGGCGAAGCCGTCCGGGAGCGGGTCGCGGAGCTGCTCGATCAGCGCCGGACCGTGCGGATGATTTTCCTCGCCGAACAGCCCGAACACTACTTCCCACATGTACCCGTCCGGGTGCCGCCGCACGGTCTGGGCGATCCGCGGCACGCCCGGCTCGTAGGCGTACAGCGCGAAGATCTTGCAGGTCACCGAAAGCGGTTCGGCGGGGCAGTCGGGGCGCGCGAGGGCCGCGTCGAAGAGGCGGGCGAGTTCCGTCAGGCCGCGGTCGCGCAGGACGCGGGTGGCGTCGTCGGCCGCGTCGTTCTGGAAGAGCAGGGCAAGGTGATAGAGGAAGGTCTGGCCGTCGTGGTCGTCCACGAGTGGAGCCGCATCGGTCTGTTCGGCCAGCACCGCGACCAGTCCCTCGGCATCGGCACGGGTGAGCGGCTCGGTCTCCCACTTCTCCAGCGCTTTCGCGAGCCGCCGCGGCTTCCCTTTTTCGAGAGCGGTACGAATCGTGTCGGCGAGGTCGCGACGGGCCATTGGAAGAGTCTCGGGAGTGTGGTCCGTTCGCTCCGCGAGCGGTGCGGTACGCGCAGAGAGCGGGGGCGCACCGCCCTCGCGCCGACCTTCGTGAAGCAACCGCTCGCGGAGCGAGCGGACCACTCTGGAGTCAGTACCCCGCCTTCGCGGGCACCAGATTCACCGCGCCGTTGGCGCTGGGCTCCGGCGGCCAGTCCTTCCAGTTGTTTGCCTGCTTCCAAAACGTTAACGGGTTGTCGAAGACGACTTTCTTGATGTCCGCCTCGCGGTGCCCGCGGCGCTTCATCTCCTGAATCAGCTCCGGCACCGCGAGCGGGTCCGACTTGCCCCAGTCGCCGGCCGAGTTCGCCATGATGCGGTCGGTGCCGACCATCTCGATGATGTCGCAGGCCCGCGCCGGGGTACACTTCGTCGTCGGGTAGAGCGTCATCCCGCACCAGAAGCCGTTATCCAGCGCGAGGCGGACGGTGTGCTCCTCGACGTGGTCGATGCACACGCGGTGCGGCTTGACGCGCGAGTCGCCCTTGAGCATGTCCACGATCATCCGCGTCCCCTTGTACTTGTCTTCGAGGTGCGGGGTGTGGATCAGGACGAGTTCGTCGGTCTTCGCGGCCAGGTCGAGGTGCTCCTGGAAGATGATGGCCTCGTTCCGCGTGTTCTTGTTGAGCCCGATCTCGCCGATGCCGAGCACGCCGGGCCGCGACAGGAACTCCGGGATCAGCGCGATCACCTCGCGCGACAGCGAGACGTTCTCGGCCTCCTTCGCGTTGATGCACAGCCACGAGTAGTGCTTGATGCCGAACTGCGCGGCCCGCTTGGGCTCGAACTCGGTAAGGTGGCGGAAGTAGTCGTGGAACCCGGCGGCGCTGCCGCGGTCGAACCCGGCCCAGAAGGCCGGTTCGGAGATCGCCGCGCACTGCGCGTAGGCCATGCGCTGGTAGTCGTCGGTGGTCCGCGAGATCATGTGGATGTGCGGGTCGATGTACTTCATTTTCGCTGCATCCTCGTGCCGCTTGTGCCACTTCCGAGAGCGGCCCGCGCGGTCGATTGCCTGATTACCGCGATTGCGGGGCCGATCCGGCTCACACCCGCGCTCTGTCCATACCGTCAGAATACCACCGCGCCGCGCAACAAGAAACCGTTCAGGGCGTTACGGCAACGCTCCGAACGGCGGGTCTTCGATCCGGGCCGGCGAAATCAGGCCACGACCAGTTCGCCCGGTCGGTTCGGGACTGCTGTTCGCGCCTCGCGCTTGCGCAAGTACGCCTTCGCGGAGTCGGACATCGTGACCAGCGCCGCCCCCATCATGATCGCGTCCTTGATGACCAGGCGGCCCGGACCGGCCAGGAGCGGGAACCCGTGCTCCGGTCCGCCCCGGTCCGACACCCACACTTCCGGGGTCGTGACCAGGAACGAGAGCGTCACGAAGGACATGACGAACACCAGGAAACTGCCCACGGCCGCGACCTGCGGCAGAACCGGGTTCAGCGCGATCAGGAGCCCGTACAACACGATCACCGCACCGAGCCCCAGCGCGAACGGGTACGTCCGGTTCGCCTCGTGCCACGCCCGGTTGGCCGGCACCACCGCGCCCTCCGGATTCATGTGCGCCTTGTAGTTGTCGGGGTCGGCGTAGAAGAATTTCATGAACGGGCTGTTAGCCACGAAGGGCACGATCCCGTCCGCCTCGTATTTGTAGACCTTCAGCCCGCCGATCCACACCAGCACCACTACCAACCCGACCCGCGTCACCGCCAGCCCCACCCGGTCCGCCTTCGCCGCCAGCCCGAACAGTTTCAGAAGCGCGTCCATTGCCCGCCCTCCGCGAAGTTCTCCCCGCGGTCACGCCCCCGGTTTTCGGGGCTCGTTCGCGGGTGTGTCGGTATTCTGCCCTGCGGACGGGTCCGGCGGAATGGACGGACGGGCCGAAGGCATGGACAGATTGCTCCCGCCGCGGATCGCCGTCTCGAACGTGCGGAACTCGGTGGGCGCCTGGCCGGTCGCCTTCTTGAAGAGCCGGCTGAAGTACAACTCGTCGTCGTAGCCGACCTCGCGGGCGACCTCCTTGACCGGCCGGAGCGTGTGCAGGAGTTCCCACTTCGCGTGGTTGAGTACCCGCTCCTGAATCAGTTCTGTGAGTGTCTTTCCCAGGTGCGTCTTGACCAGCCGGCCGAGCGCCTTGGGCGTGGTGCCGAGCAGGTCGGCGTAGTCGGCCGGGGCGTGCAGCCGGCGATAGTGCTTCTCGATCAGTTCGCGCAACTCCGGTAGCGGGGGCGGGAGCCGCCCGCCCGCGGACCCGCCGGCCGTGCCCTGCTGCTCGCGCTTCAGCCGCGTCGCGCGGACGAGCAGGATCTTCAGGTACGACAGCAGCATCTCGGCGTGCGCCAGCCCGGTGTCGGCGAGCTCGGCGCGGATGCGGGCGATCAGGTCGGCCACCTCGCGCCCGGCCGGTTCGTCCAGCGCGACCACCGGAACGCCGTAGGGGTCGTTGAACAGCACCCCGTTGCACCCGACCTCGTGGTGAACCGTTTCGATGCACAAGAAGTTGGCGTGAAACCGGACCGCGGTGACCTGCAACTCGCCATCGGGAACGAGCCGGAGTGCCTGGTACGGCGCGAAGAACAGCAGGCACGGGGCCGCAAACGGGTGGCGGGCGTCGTCGGCCCAGAACGCGCCGCTCCCGCCGCGCACCCAGTAGGCGGCGAAGCAGTTGGTCCGGTGCGGGCGGGCGAGGAAGTCGGGGACGGGATCGGACACCTCCAGGGCGGCCCCGCCCTTCCGCGGGTCGTAGAGGGTCTGCACGACAGCGGACCGCGGTTCGTCCCCGAGAGCGTCGGTATCGGTCATGGCGTCTCCCGCGGTGCCGGGCGCATCACCTTCTCGAAACCTCGGTGCGGCGAGAGTCAGTTTACAGCCGGCCCGGCGCCGGCCCGCCGAACGGCGGCATTGTAGCCGATCGGCTGTGACGAAGCCGACCGGCGGTCCCGCTACCGGGCCGAAGTGCGATTTCACCCCGCGGCGCCGGTTGCACGCGCGCGCCCGCGGAGTGATACTCCTGTCGGGTCGCGCCGGCGCGGCCTCAACCGTTCTTTCCGCCCGTAAAGGCCCGTCATGCCCGTTCCGCGCTGCACGCTTCTGCCGCTGCCCGAACACCAGGTCAGTTTCCGCATCGGAGGCGCCGAGCGGCTCCGATGGCACTACGGCCCGCAGTACCCGCGGCCGTTCTTCTACCCGCTCGTCGGCCCGTCGTCGGGCGAATCACTCACCCGCATGGGCCACCCCGGCGCGCCCGACCACGAGCACCACCGGTCCGTGTGGTTCGCGCACGAGAAGGTCAGCGGGGTAAATTTCTGGGGCGACAACACGCCCGCCCGCGTGCGTCAGAAACAGTGGCTCGCGTACCAGGACGGCGAGGCCGAGGCCGCGATGGCCGTCCGGCTCGGCTGGTACGACGGGCACGACCCGAAGGAACTGCTCGAACAGGATCTGTTCGCCGCGGTCGCGCCCGGACCGGACGGCGAAACGTTCCTCGAAATTCAGACGACGTTCCGCCCGGCCGCGGAGACGCTGGAATTCGGCAAAACGAACTTCGGGTTCTTCGCGGTGCGCGTGTCGAAGGCGATCTCGGCGTTCTTCGGCGGCGGAACGCTTACCAGCAGCGCGGGCGGCACCGGCGAGCCGGCGGTCTTCGGCAAGCCCGCGGCGTGGATGGACTACAGCGGCGAACAACCGGGCGGGCACAAGGAAGGCGTCACGTACTTCGATCACCCGACGAACCCGGGGCACCCGTCGGCGTGGCACGTCCGCGAAGACGGCTGGATGGCCGCGTCGGTGTGCTTCGCGGCCGCACGGACCACGACCAAGAAGGAACCGCTGACGCTCCGCTACCTCCTGCACGCGCACCGCGGGCCACTCGACGCGAAGCGCGCCGACGAGGTGTTGCGGGCGTTCGACAAGCGCTCGCCGCTCGAACTGGTGAAGGCGCACGTTGCTGTCGATGAAGTGAAGACCAAGCGCGAGGCGGCTGCGGCTGCGGCCAAGG
>JAFKJJ010000235.1 GCA_017306025.1 Planctomycetota bacterium | reverse complement strand
GGTGTCGCCCCCGCCTTCGTTCCTCACACGCCCCCACAGAGCGGTCAGTAGCTCACGGCGGCCTGGAGGAACAGCCCTTCGAGCGTCAGGTTCGCCGGACGGGTGTTGACCTTCCCCTGTCCCACGTCGTCGGTGAACCGCGGGCGCTCGAAGATGCCCTGGTAGTGCGTGATCTCGTACCCGCCGCGGAGCGAGATCGAGCGGTACTGCCAGCCGGCGCCGATGGCGACGCTGGCGGTCGGCACCACCTTCCGCACGTCGTAGTGGGTGTTCACGTAGGTGCTGGCCCCGGCGTCGTTGGTCTCGACGAGCTGGTTGATGTTCCGGCCGGTCAGCAGGCCGCCGGTCGCCCGCGTGTACATGTGGAACCCCTTCCACCCGGCGAGCACCGCCTCGGCCCCGACGATCGGGCCGAACCCCTGGAACCGCGACCGGCTGGCGACTGCGGCCTGGCGAGCGTCGAGCCCGTCGTAGGCCATGTTGAGGATCTGGCGGATGTCGGTGAACCGGAACCCGCCGATCCAGCGCACGCCGAAGTGCTCGTCCACCAGGGTGCGGCGCGCGATGAGCATGTCGAACGTCTGGTAGTCGAGGTCCAGGTTGCCGAGGGCGGTCAGCGCACGGTCGGTCAGCCCGGGGCGCGTCAGCGTCGGGAGCAGCACCTGTCCCGGTCCGGCGTTGAGCGTGCGGTCGGTGCCGGCGGTCAGGTACGTGTAGGCGAACGCGGTCTCCCACTTCCCCTCGCCGTAGCGGTAGCCGACTTCGGCCCGCACGCCGGTGCCGAGCTCGTACTTGAGCGATTCGAGCGGCCCGACCGTGCCCAGGCCGGTGGTGCTGTTGACGAAGGCGAAGTCGAGGTCGCTGTTGCGCGGGCGCTGGAGCAGGAACTCGGCCTGGGAGTACCACCCGCCGTGCGCGGGGATGAACGGGGTCATGAACCCGTCGATCTCGTGCCCCCCGCAGGCGCCGTGGTGCCGGTCCGGCGCCGGGATCAGTTCCGGCAGCCCGCCGGGCAGCTCCTTGACCGGCGGTAGCTCGTCGGCCGCCCCGGAAAGGGTCTTGATGTCCGGTCCGGGCATCGGCTGCGGGAGCGTCGACGGCATCGGCGGCATGGCCGGCATGAACGCCGACGGAGGGGCCGCGGTGCCCCCGCCGCCGGGGTACACCGGTTGAGCGACGGCCGCCCCCGCGGTCGCCAACAATAACCCGACCCCCAACCACACGCGTCCATGCGCCATGGCTACTCCCCCGAACAGCAATGCGCGACTTCAGACCGTTTGGGGCGGCCGATAGCGTGAGGGTTCAAAAGATGCAAGAGCGGATTTCGGAGAACGCGAGACGATTCTGGGCGGAGCGAGGCGGCGGACGACACCGCCCGGAACTTCCCTCGTATACCCCGTTCCCTTGCGGTCGCCACTCGCCCCGAAACCGGCCGCTATTACCGAAGCGTGTATGGGCGAAGTGCCCGGTTTGTGGGTGCGGGGGTAATAAAGCGACCAGCCGGTCGGGAAGGATACCTCGACCGGCTGGCCCTCGTCGTCCGCCCGTTCCGGTTACTTGCCCTCTTTGGCTTCCCTGATCTTCGCCCGTTCCAACTGGATTTCGACCCCCAGGCGCTTCGCTTTGGCTTTGTGTACCGCTAACTCGGTTCCGCGCCCGGCCTCGAACCGAGCCTTCGCCAGTTCCTCATACGCCTTCAGATCGTCCACGGCCTTCGTGTAGAGCGTGATCCGATCCGACCCCTTTTCTGCAACTTCCAGCTCCGCATTGAGCAGACTCATCCGGTCTTCCACCGCATCCCAGACCTCGAGGCGGGCGGCCTGGGCCAGTTTCAGGCTCACTTCCGACGCCTTCCTCAGAGTGGCGATCCGCTCCTTCTGGAGTTCCTTCACCTTCTTGACCGACTCTTCCGTCCGCTCCTTGAGCGGCGGGTTCGCCTTGTCTTGCGAACTGGCGCGTCCCGTCAGCAGAACAGCCATCGCGACGGCCAAAATCAGTGCGGGCGTTCTCATTGCGAACCTCCGAGAGCCGGCGACACTTTGGCGATTGTCGGCCCTCACGGGAGGGCGTCAAACAGATTCCAGGAACGGCAACTCGTTTCTCTCAGCCCCGAGCGTCCCGCCGGATTCTGAACGCGCGGTGAGGCGCCGTCGCTCCAAAGCGGCCGGTCACCGGAGGCACCGGGCCTTGCGACCGAGTTACCGCGACCGCGCCGGCACCGCCCCCGTCAACGATAGGCCCGCATCGCCCTCACGCGCACGCGGATCTCGACCAGCACCGCGACGAACCGCTCGTCCGTCGCGCCGCCGTACACCTCCGCGAACTTCTCCGCCGACAGCCCGTTCCGCAACCCGGTCAGCGGCGGGAGGTACTCGGCCGCGGTGAACTTCTGGGTCACGTCGCGGAGCATCTCGGGGTCGTTGCGCGCCGCGGCGGCGAACGCGATTCCCGAGCACTCGGCCGCCAGCGCCGGCACGCACAACCCCACCGGTTTACGCAGGTCGAGCAGCGCGCGCGCCACCGCTCGATTCTCCGCGGCCGATTGCGCCAGGAGTTCCCCCGTCGCGCAGCCCAGCGCGAACCGCCGGCACAGGTCGCGCCGGCCCCCGAGCGTCGGGTTGCCCAGCGCCGCGACCCGCGTCTTGCGGTCCTCCGGCGTCTCGAACGCCCTCACCGCGGCGGCCGTGGCCTCGTCCTCGGACAGAGCCCCGGTGTCGTCGAGCGCGACCCCCAGCGCGACCGAAAACGCCGATACGGTTTCCGGCCCCGACCGCGCCAGCGCGACCTCGGCCGCGGCGCGCACGTAGGCCGCCGTGAGCGCGTCGCCCGTCAGCCCCGACGCGCCGAGCGACGCGTTCTTCTTCGCGCGCGCGGCCACGGCCGCCACGATTACGCGGACCAGTTCGTCGCGCGCGTCGAGCCTCAGCGGCTTGCGGTCGGGACCCTTGGGCGCCACCGGCTCGGCCGGCTTCACGAAATCGCGGTCCAGTTCGCCGAGGTAGCGGGTCGCGAGCACGTCGCCCGGCGCGGCGTCCAGAAGGGTCTTGTAGACGCGCGTGAGGCGCTCGCGGTTGACCGGGGAGAGCGTCGCGATCTCGACGGCCGGGTCGCGGCGCCGTTCGTCCGCCCAGATGTTCAGCGCCAGCGCGTTGAGCGGGTCGAGCCGCAGCACCGCGCCGGCCCGCAGGATGTACTCGTCGTCGAGCTTGGCGCGCATCGCCGAGCCGGGGTCCGGCGAGCCGACCGCGCCCAGCGCCTTCGCCAGAAAGTGCGTCAGCACCTCCACGCGCTGCGGTTCCGTCAGCGGCCGCCCCTCGCGCAACAGGACCCGCCGCGAGCCGGCCCCGTGCGTCACCCCGAACGACGGGTCCAGTTTCTCGTCGACCGCCCGGCTCGAATAACCCACGGCCAGCGCCCCCGGCTTCACCTTCACCGCGTTCTCGAAGCCGGTCAGGAGTTGCGACGTGTTCCGCGCCCCCGCGTCCGACCGCCACGTGTCGAACCCGACCAGCTCCAGCCGGATGCCCGCCGCCTTCTCGATCGGCCCCGCCGCCTCCTCGAACCGCGCGCGGAGCTCCTTCTGCCACAGCTTCTCGCCGCGCGGGTCGGCGTCGTCCACCAGGAGCGTGACCGGCACCTTCACCGGCGGGTCGCGCGGGACCGGGTTCAGTTCCGGCCGCAGGTCGCGCTCCAGCGGGTTGCCGGGCATCTTGATGCCCTCCAGCCGCACCCCCGCGTCCTCGTCGGGCAGGAACGCGCCGGCCGTGTACGGGTCGAACCGGAGCTTGACGGCCTTCCCCTTCGCGGTGAACGCGATGTCGGCCGGGCCGGTCACGAACACCGGCGCGACGTCGTTCGGCGCCACCTTGTGCTCGCGGGCCTTCGCGCCCGGCTCCGCGACGCTGAACGCGACCGGTTCCGTCGTGTAGTTGGCGACGACGACGACCGCGGCGCGGGCCGGGAGGGCCGCGAGAAGCAGGACCAGGAGCGGCGCGAACGGTCGGATGCGCATGTCGGTTCCGGTGGGTGTGCGGCTTGGCACTACGATCCTAGCACCGGAACGGTGCGAGCAGAGCGCGAAGTCGCGCCGGAGCGGTCCTCAAGTTCGCTACGGCCGGGATTCGATATTGCTCGATACGTCGCCACCCCAGGGCCGCCACCCGAGAAGCGGGGACCAGGTATGAACGCGAATCGCGCGCGCCGGCTGCTCCTTCTGGCGCGGCGTCGGGACCGCGTGCGGGTGCCGTGCGATACGTCAGAGCTCCCAGGTGCCGCGCGACCAGTGGCCGGAGTACAAGAGCCTGAACGACCAGGAGCGGGAGATCCGGCAGAGCCGGTACGACGTCGACCGGCAGCGGGCACCGAGCGCCGGCGCGCCGGCGTGCGATCCGCGGTAACGGTCCGCCGGCCGTTCCTGGGACCGCGGGCGTCTCGCCCGCTCGTTGCACCCGAGGATATGCGACGCGGTGTTTCGCCCAGCGACACGGACCGCATCGCGGCGGGCGAGACGCCCGCGGTCCCAGGAGAAAGCCGAGCGGGCGAGACGCCCGCGGTCCCGGGGATGAGCCGACACCGCTCTTGCACCGCGCCGGCCGCACGGTATACCGTGCCGGCCGCAACACACGTACTACGCGCCGAGGGCAGGCATGGAAGCCGCGAACCCGCTGTGCCGCTTGCTGCTGCTGGCTTTCGGGCTGGCCGCCGTGATCGGGTGCCGGTCGGACGCCGGGGCGAAGGCGCGGGGCCAGATGCCGCAGGACCCGCTCGCGCCGGTCGCCCCGCCGCCCATGCCACCGCCCGGCACGCCGGCTACGTTCACCCCGATCGCCCCGCTTACCCCGGGCGCGCCCGTCCCCGTACAACCCGTACAGGGCACGGCGCCCGCGACCGCGGGCGCCGCGGTGCCCGGCAGCCCGGTTCCCGCCTCCGCGAAGGTCGTGAACACCGGCTACGCCCCGACCCCGAAGGCCATCTCGCCCGCCGAACTGCTCAAGAACGGCACGCCGCGGGTGAAGGTGATCGCCATCGTCGGCCGCGACAACGTCATCACCGACCAGGAGGTGATCGAGTCGGTGTGGCAGCACAACGAGGAACTGATCCGGCTGGAGGGGCACGCGCGCGAGGCCAAGCAGAAGGAGCTGTACACCGACGCGCTGCGCAAGACGATCGAGCGCGAGCTGGTCCTCGACGAGATGTACGCCAAGCTCAAGAAGGCGAACAAGATGCAGCTCATCGAGGAGATCAAGGAGTCGGCGGTTCAGGCGGCCGACCGGCAGATCCGCGAGATGAAGAAGAAGATCGGGTGCAAGACGGACGAGGAGCTGAACACGTGGCTCCGCGTGCAGGGGCTGACTCTCGCAGTGTTCCGCCGGCAGTTCGAGCGGACCATGATGTCCCAGCAGTACATCGGCAGCATGTTGAAGGAGAAGGGCCGGAAGGTCGGGCTGGCCGAGATCCGCGACTACTACGACCGACACCCGGAAGAGTTCCGGTCGCCGGACCGGGTGTGGTGGCAGCACGTGTTCGTCAGCGCCGCCAAGCACCCGACCGCGCGGGCGGCCTACGACCACGCGGAGGCGATCCGGCAGAGGGCCGCGGCCGGGACCGACCTCGGCGCGCTGTCGAAGCAGTTCGACGACGGGGTCGCGGGGAAGCAGCACGGGTTCGGGGTGGGCGAGTCCCGCGGCGAGATCCTGCCCGCCGACGTCGAGCCGACCGTGTGGGCGCTCAAGCCGGGCGGGCTGAGCGGCGTGATCCAGACGCCGACCGGGTTCCACGTCGTGAAGGTGGTAGAACGCGACTACGCGGGCGTGACGCCGTTCGACGCGAAGGTGCAGTCCAAAATCCGCGACAAGCTGAACGACGCGATCTACGACGCCGAAGCGAAAAAGATGGTCGACGAGTTGTGGCGCAAGGGCGTCGTGTGGTTCCCGAACGCCGAGGAATGAGCAGAGAGGGGGGTGATCTTCGCCTTCAGCCCCGGAGGGGCGTCCGATGTTAGCCCGGGGTTGCGCTGCGCTCCACCCCGGGCACCGACGCGAAACGATCAGGAGCCCCGGAGGGGCGGCGGAACCGTACGAGGTTTCTGTCGCCCTCCGGGGCTCAGTTCTTTGCCTTTGTGCGTGTGTATCCGGGGTTGCGTTCGCGCCGCTCGCTTCACTCCGGGTTATCATCGGTCGCCCCTCCGGGGCTGAAGGCGAAGATCACCCCTCGGATCGCTCTCCGCCCTCTGTGGCTCTGTCCTTCTGTCTTCTGTCCTCTTTTTTCAGTTGACTTCAGCTCTGACAGATGTGAATATCCGATGAATGCCGGCGACGGCACTGTTCCCGCCTTTCCACCGATCCCGGTGGTCCTGCCTCACGAAAGTTCGCCCGGTCCGTTCACGGAGTCGTGTCCCACCCCACTTTCCGCGTCTTGCGAAGGTCCCGATCATGCTGCGGTTCCTCGGCTCGGCCCACAAGTTCTGCGACGGCGCCACCCGGCGCGACTTCCTCCAGATCGGCGCCTTCGGCGGCGCCCTGACGCTCGCCGACGTGCTCCGGCTCAACACCGCGCAGGCGGCCAACAAGAAGCAGCCGACCCGCTCGAAGAAGTCGGCGATCATGATCTACCTGCCGGGCGGCCCGTCGCACATGGACATGTACGACCTCAAGCCGGACGCACCCGCCGAGTTCCGCGGCGAGTTCAAGCCGATCAAGACGAACGTCCCCGGCGTCGAGATCTGCGAGCACTTCCCGCTGCAGGCGAAGATGTGGGACAAGCTCGCGTGCGTGCGGTCCGTCGTCTCGGTCGACGAGCACTCCGATTCGCTCGTCCTCACCGGCTACCCGGACCGCGTCAACCGCACCGCCGACCACCCGAGCTTCGGCTCCGTGGTCTCGAAGCTCCGCGCCGACGACGGCGGCGCCGTCCCGCCGTTCGTCAGCCTCCGCGGGATGAGCCGCGGCACCGAGCCCGGCTACCTGGGCATCGCGCACCGGCCGTTCACGCCGGGCGGGCAGGGCAACGCCAACCTGCGCCTCGCCAACGGCGTCACCACCGACCGGCTCGACGCCCGCAAGAACCTCCTCGACAAGTTCGACGACACCCGGCGCGAGATCGACGCCTCCGGCACGATGGTCGGGATGGACGCGTACACCGAGAAGGCCATCGAGATGGTGACCGCGGGGGTGGTCCGCGACGCGCTGGACGTTCGCAAGGAGGACGAGAAGACCCGCGAGCGGTACAAGGGCGTCGAACAGTTTCTGACCGCCCGCCGGTTGATCGAGGCCGGCGTCGGCTGCGTGACGCTCTCCGTCGGCGGCTGGGACACGCACGGCCAGAACTTCAAGACGCTGGCCCGGCAGCTCCCGCAGGTGGACCGCGGCATCGCGAACCTCATCAACGACCTGCACGACCGCGGAATGGCCGACGACGTGGTGACGGTGATGTGGGGGGAGTTCGGCCGCACCCCGAAGGTGAACATGAACGCCGGCCGCGACCACTGGTCGCCGGTGATGAGCGCGCTGGTCGCCGGCGGCGGGCTGAAGATGGGGCAGGCGGTCGGCGCCAGCACGGCGAAGGGCGAGCGCCCGAAGGACAACCCGCTGAGCGTGCCGCGCGTGCTGAGTACGATCTACCGTGCGATCGGCATCGACCCGAGTCTGACCTTCAACAACGGCGCCGGCCGGCCGATGTACGTTCTCGACGAGCGCGAGCCGGTGAAGGAACTGTTGGGCTGAGCGAGAGAAGGGGCGCAAGCCGAAAGGCCCGCAAGTCGTAAAGTTGGAAGACGACTCTTCGACTTTATGACTTGCGACCTTCGGTCTTTCGACTCTTCGAGGTCGGGGCGTACAACGTGAGGTGTGCCCCCGACCGACGCCCGCGCCCGGAGAGCCCCGCCGTCATGCCGTTTGCCTCTCGCGCGCTCGTCCTCGGACTGCTCGCCTTTTCCGCCGGTTGCGGCGCGTCGAACAACAAGGGTAAAATTGAGGGGCACTGGAAGTTCGTGCCGGGTGGCGAGCCCCCTGTCGAGGCGGCCCTCCGCGACGCGGTTCTCGTGTTCGATGACGAGGGGCTGGTGACGCTGACCCGCCCCGGCGCGCCGAAGGCGCCCGTCTGGCGGTACAAGCTCCTCGGGGGCGACGCGGCCGACTTCTACGGCCTCGCGGCCGAGCGCGGCGGGCTGCTCCCGAACGCCCCCGACCCGGTTCGCGTGACGATCCGGATCGAGGTGACGCCGGCCGGCCGGTTCGAACACCGCGAGATGACACTCACCGACGCCCAGGGGCGGAGCGTGCGTCTGGTCCGGGTTCGTGAGTAACGGCGCTGGCGGTTCGAGAATTTGGGCGGTACAACAGGGCATTCGCCCCGGCCCCCAGGTCCGTCACGTCCGACGGGTCTGCCGGTGCGACCTGTAGGAAAGGCGCATCGTTATGTTGTCCGCGTCCCGGAAAGTCGCGTTCGTTCTCCTCGCCGCCCTCGCAATCACCGCCACGGGCTGCGGGTCGAACAACAAGGGCAAAATCGAGGGTAAGTGGAAGGTCGTGTCGTTCCCCGAGAAGACCTCCGAGAAGAACAAGAACGACGTGGCCGAGATGGGGAAGCTCGGCATTTACGTTTACATGGAGTTCAAGCCGGAGGGGGCGTTCGTGTTCGGGGTCGGGGCCGAAAAGCAGGAGATGCTCGACATGATGAAGGCGCTGGCGCCGAACCAGAAGACCACATGGGACGCGAAATACAAGCTGCTCTCCGGCGACGGGGTCGAGATCTACGACCTGCCGAAAGACATGCAGAAGGAGGGCAGCGGCCTGTTCGGGAATAAGGATCGCGCGCGGGTAAAGGTCGTGATCAACGGCGACGAGATGAAGATGACCGACGACGACGGCACCGCGACGCTCACAAAGATCAAGTAACGTTCACGGTGCGGGACTCTCTCGCACCCGCCCGACACCCACCGACGCGGCGCACGCGCCCACCCCACCGGGCCGGCGCCGCGTAAACCGCCACGACGAGGCTCCCACATGGCCCGCACGCTGCTCTCGCTCCTCGCGCTCGCCGCGCTCGGCACGGCCGCGCCCGCCGCCGAATCGGCGGTAACGGCGCTCACCGCGTACCCCGCCAAGCTCGCCCTCAAGGGTACCGACGACGCGCCACAACTCGTCATTACGGGGAAGCGCGCCGACGGCCGCGAGATCGACCTCACCGGGGCCGCCGCTTACTCCGTGTCCGACCCGAAGGTCGCGCGCGTCGATCGGACCGGCCGGGTGTTCCCCCTCGTCAACGGCACCGCGGAAATCACCGTCGCCGTCGAGGGGAAGACGGTCAAGGTTTCGCTGACGGCCGAGAAGATGGAGGCGCCGCTGCCGCTCAACTTCCCCAACCAGGTGAACCCGATCTTCACCAAGTTGAGCTGCTCCTCGGGCGGGTGCCACGGGAAGATCGCGGGCCAGAACGGCTTCCGGCTGTCGCTCCTGGGCTTCGATCCGCAGTTCGATTACGACAACTTGCTGAAGGAGGCCCGCGGGCGCCGCGTGTTCCCGGCCGCGCCCGACAAGAGCCTCATTCTGACGAAAGCCATCGGCGCCGCACCGCACGGCGGCGGCAAGAAGATGGACCCCGACGGCGAGGAGTTCAAGATCGTCCGCCGGTGGATCGCCTCCGGCGCGCCCTACGGCAGCCCGTCCGACCCGACCGTCACGAAGATCAGCGTGTTCCCCGAGCACCGCGTCGTGGACCGCAAGGGTCGGCAGCAACTCGCGGTGTACGCGCACTACACCGACGGGACGGTCGAAGACATCACCCGGCGCGCGCAGTACGAGAGCAACGACACCGACATCGCCACCGTGAGCGAGTCGGGGCTGGTTCACACGCAGGCGCTCACCGGGCAGGCCGCGGTGATGGCGCGGTTCAACGGGCACGTCACGGTGTTCCGCGCGACCGTCCCGCGGCCGGGCGCGGCCGTCAAGTTCGACTTCAAGGAGCAGACCGCGGTGGACACGTTCACCGCGAAGAAGTGGCGCGAACTCGGCATCGCGCCGTCGGAACTGTGCTCGGACGAGGTGTTCATCCGCCGCGTCTACCTCGACGTCACCGGCACGCTGCCCGACGCGAAGGACGTGCTCGCGTTCGCCGCGGACAAGGACCCCGCGAAGCGCGACAAGCTGGTCGACAAGCTGCTGGACTCGCCGGAGTACGCGTACTTCTTCGCCAACAAGTGGGCCGACATCCTCCGCGTCAAGCGCCGCAACCAGCCGAACCGGGCGTACGGGACGTTCGCGTTCCACACGTGGATTCGCGAGTCGATCGCCGCGGACAAGCCGTACGACGAGTTCGCCCGCGACATCCTGGTCGCGATCGGCGACGAGGCGAAGTCGCCGCCGACGGTGTGGTACAAGGAGGTTCGGACGCCCGAGCAGTTCGTCGACGACGTGAGCCAGGTGTTCCTGGGCCAGCGGCTCGCGTGCGCGCAGTGCCACCACCACCCGTACGAGAAGTGGAGCCAGGACGACTACTGGGGCCTGGCCGCGTTCTACGCCCGCGTCGGCTTTAAGACGGTGCAGACGCCCGGCGTGGCGAACCAGAACCAGCAGAACCAGAAGCAACTGCTGTTCGTGCGCAGCGCCGGCAGCGTGCAGAACAAGCGGACGGGCGCGGCCGCTCCGATGAAGGCGCTCGACAGCGACCCGATGACCGCGACCAGCGACGAGGACCCGCGGGCGAAGTTCGCGGACTGGATGACGAGCCCGAAGAACCCGTTCTTCGCGCGGGCGGTGGCCAACCGGTACTGGGCGCACTTCTTCGGCCGGGGCATCGTCGACCCGATCGACGACATGCGCGTGACCAACCCGCCGTCGAACCCCGAACTGCTCGACGCGCTGGCGCAGACCCTGATCGACAACAAGTATTCGTTGAAGGCGCTCGTCAAGACGATCTGCAAGAGCCGCACCTACCAGTTGGCGGCGGCCCCGAACGAGTTCAACGCGGGCGACAAGCAGTCGTTCGCACGGTACTACCCGAAGCGGCTGCAAGCGGAGGTGCTGTTCGACGCGGTGGCGAAGCTGACCGACAGCCCGACCGCGTTCCCGGGGCTGCCGACCGACAAGTTCGCGCCGAACCGGGCGATCATGCTGCCGGACGAGTCGTTCGCGTCGTACTTCCTCGACGTGACGGGCCGGCCGCAGCGGATCAGCGCGTGCGAGTGCGAGCGCGTGAACGAGGCCAGCCTCGCGATGACGCTGCACCTGTTGAACAGCCAGGAGGTTCAGGACAAGATCGCGCGGGCGGGCGGCCGCGCCGACCAGCTCGCGAAGGACAAGCGGTCCGACGAGGAGAAGGTGACGGAGCTGTTCGTGCTGGCGACGGGTGGCAAGCCGTCGAAGGAGAAGCTCGAACTGGCGCTGGAGCACATCGCCAAGCACGAGAAGAACAAGAAGCTCGCCTACGAGAACATCGTCTGGGCGCTACTGAACTCGAAGGGCTTCCTGTTCAACCAGTGAGCCCTTGTGGGGCAGGCCGCCTGGCCTGCCGAAGCGAAGAGGCAGGCCAGGCGGCCTGCCCCACGCAAGACGGGCGCGGCCGGGGCTTCTCCCCCGGCCGTACCCGTTTTGTGTGCGGTCAGAATCGGAGCTTCCACCACACCAAAAAGCCCAGCCCGGCGCACGCCAGTAGGAACAGCGCCCCCACAACGGGGTGGAACGGCGAACTCCGGTTCCCGAACTCCTTGTACATCGCGGCCGTTACGGCCCGCTCGGTCGCGTCGGAAGCCTCCGAGACGTCGGTGCCCTCGGGCCACAGGTGGAAGCCGCCGCGGTCGGCGTACAGCCCGCCGAAGAGTCGGATTTCCCACACGCCCCAGATGCCGCGGCCGTCGTTCACCCCGCGGTACGCCACCGAGTGCCGGCCGACGTACTGCTTCTTCCATTCGCACTTGCCGGTCGCGGTGTCGTAAGTGCCGTCGATGGTGAACGCCCCGACGCGGTCGCGGCCCTCGCCGGTAACGATCCCGTTGTTCCACGACAGGCTCAGGTCGGTCTTGTGGCGGCCGGGCATCCAGTACTGAAGGTAAAAACCGGTCCATTCGCCGCTCGGAAAGCGCGGGTCGCGCTCGATTGATGTCGGGTATTCGTCGCTCATCGGCCACCTCGACGTGTCGCGTTCCACCGGAGCCTAACCGGCGCGCCGCGGGCCGTCAAACGTCCCGCCGCCCGTTTGCCCCACGCGCGCGGCTCGTGTATCGTGACAGCACCCTCCCCGCCACGCACACGAGCTGCTTTCCATGCGACCCTCTTTTTTTGTTCCCCTCGTACTGTTGGGCGGCGCGATCGGGGCGGCCGCGGAGCCCGAACCGAAGCCGCAACCCCGGCCCGCGGGCAAAGAGATCGTCGTTTCCGAGAAGGCGCTCGCGATCCACAAGGAGGCGCTGCTCGTCGACGGGCACAACGACCTGCCCTGGGAACTCCGCGAGGCCGACGCGCCGGGCTTCAAGAACGTCGACCTCACCAAGCCGCAGAAGAAGTTCCACACCGACATCGAACGCCTGCGGCGGGGCAACGTCGGGGCGCAGTTCTGGAGCGCGTACGTGCCCGCGAACACCGCGGGGAAGGGTACCGCCGTCAAGATGACGCTCGAACAGATCGACGTGATTCACGAAATGGCCCGGCGCTACCCCGACACGTTCGAGATGGCCTACGGCACCGAAGACGTGTTCCGCATCCGCAAGGGCGGAAAGATCGCGTGCCTCATCGGCGTCGAGGGCGGCCACTCCATCGACAACTCGCTTCAAGTGCTGCGCGTGCTGTACCGCCTGGGCGTAAGGTACATGACCCTCACGCACTCCGAATCGCTCGCCTGGGCCGACTCGTGCTCCGACGCGCCGAAGGCCAACGGCCTCACGCCGTTCGGGGTGAGCGTCGTGCAGGAGATGAACCGGCTCGGTATGCTGGTCGACCTGTCGCACGTCTCGCCCGACACGATGCGGGCGGCGCTCAAGGCGACGAAGGCGCCGGTGATCTTCTCGCACTCGTCGGCCCGTGCCGTCGCGGACCACCCGCGGAACGTCCCCGACGACGTGCTGAAGCTCGTGAAGGAGAACCGCGGCGTCGTGATGGTGAACTTCTACAGCGGGTTCCTCACGCCCGAGGGCGCGCGGGCGATGCAGCTCATGTTCGAGAAGGGCCGCGAGCTGAAGAAGCAGTTCCCCGACGACGAGGCGAAGTACCGCGAGGCGTACCGCGCGTGGGCGAAACAGAACGAGTACCCCGCGGGGGACGTGACCAACATCGTCGACCACATCGACCACATCGTGAAGGCGGCCGGGATCGACCACGTCGGCATCGGGTCGGACTTCGACGGCGTGCCGAAGCTGCCGAACCAGATGAAGGACGTGTCGTGCTACCCGCTGCTGACGCAGATCATGCTCGACCGCGGGTACACGAAGGAGCAGATCCACAAGGTGCTCGGCGGGAACGTCATGCGGGTCTTCGCCGAGGCCGAGAAGGTGAGCCGCGAGTGGGGGAAGCCGTGAGGAGTGGGGTTGTGTGGCGCACTCGGGGGCGGGCCGCGTGCCCCTCACCCGGTCACAACGCTTCGCGTTCTGACCACCCTCTCCCCGCAGGAGCGGGGCGAGGGAATACACCGCGCCTCGTCAGAGCAACACGCGCCGGGTAGCTACCTGCCCCGGTTGCGATACGTGCCGCTTCGCGGACGCGCGGCGTCTGCCCTCGCCCCGCTCCTGCGGGGAGAGGGTGGTTCTGAAGCGCTTCGCTTCAGAACCGGGTGAGGGGCGACCGACGCGATTCCCAAACAACTTCATCCCACAAGGGAGAAGCCGTGACCCCGCGGGTGGCGATCGTCGGCGGCGGACTGGCGGGCCTGACGGTCGCGCACCGGCTGCTGGCGCGCAACGTCGACGTCACGGTGATCGACAAGGGCCGGCGCGGCGGCGGGCGGATGTGTACGCGCTCGGTCAACCTGCCGGACGGGCGCACCGCCCGCTTCGACCTCGGGCCGCCGCTCCTGTACGCGCGCCGCGCACACGACGGACTCGCGCCGCCCGCGTACCGCGTCAGCAACCTCGATAACGAACTGTCAGGCCCGGCGCTGTTCAAGTACCGCCCGCTCGTGCGGCTCGGCGCCGACGGCGAACCGGCCGGCGCCCCGACCGACGGGCTGGCGGCCGCGGGCGGGATGCGCGAACTCGCGTTCCGGCTGCTCGCCCTCCACCGCGACCGGCTCGACTTTCGCGACCACACGCTCGCCGAGCGCCTGGAGCGCACCGACACCGGCTGGAAGGTCCACACGCGGTCGCTCCGCGACGGCTTCGAGTCCGTGGTGTACGCGAACGCCCTCGTCCTCACCCCGCCCGTTCCGCAGACGCTCCGGCTCCTCCACCAGAGCCTCGTCACGCTGCCGGACGACCTCGACCGCGTACTGGAGGGCGTGAGGTACACGCGGTGCATCGCGGTGTACGGCGTGTTCGCGGGCGGCGAGCCGCTCCAGCCCGGCGGCGTGTGGCTCGGCGACGGGCCGTTCGAGTGGATCACCGACAACCACCGCAAAGAGGTGTCGGACGTCCCGTCGTCGATCACCGCGCTGACGACGAACGAATGGGCTACGGCGCACTGGGAGGCGACCGACGAGTGCCTGCTCGAATGGCTGCTGCCGCCGTTACGGAGCCGGGTGGGCGAGCCGGTCGATCCGGCGTGCGTGTGGGTTCACCGGTGGCAGTGGGCGAAGCCCGAAACGCCGGTCCGCGCGCCCTGTGCGGTGGTGCGCAACCTCGCGCTCGTGCTGGCGGGCGACGGGTTCGCCGGGTCCTGCGCCGACCCGGCCGACGCGGCGGTCGTCTCCGGAGAGGCCGCGGCGCTTCGCACGGCGACGCTGCTCACCGAATTGGTTCGGACCGGCGACCGGTACAAGGTCGCGCGGCCGACGCGGTTCACCCTTGAAATCGCCGTGACCACGGCCGACGAGGCGGCGCTGGCGGTCGAGAACGGCGCCGACCGGCTCGAACTGTCGAGCGGGCTGGAGGTGGGCGGGCTGACGCCGTCGATGGGGCTGTTCCGCGCGGTCCGGAGGCGCGTGGACGTGCCGGTTTACGTGCTCCTGCGGCCGCGGCCGGGCGGGTTCGTCCACACCTTCCACGAGTTCGAGACGATGCAGGCCGACGCGGAGGCGTTCCTGGCCGCGGGCGCCGACGGGATCGTGTTCGGCGCCCTCACGCCGGGCGGCCACATCGACCGACCCCGGTGTCGCGAACTGGTGGACACGGCCAGCGGCCGGGCCGTCTTCCACCGCGCCTTCGATTTCCTCGCACGGCCGCTCCGCGCGCTGGACGCCCTTATCGACCTCGGGTTCGAGCGCGTGCTGACCAGCGGCGGCGCCAGCACGGCCGAGACCGGCGCGACGCGGCTCGCCGAACTCGTCCGGCACGCCGGCTGGCGGATTCAGATCCTGCCCGCGGGAAAGATCCTCCCGGAAACGGTCGCCGACCTCGTCCGCGAGACGCGGTGCGATCAGGTCCACGCCGCGGTACGCGCGCCCGCAACCGACCCGGTGCTCGCGCGCAACCCGCGGCTGGCGATCGGCTTCGGCGGGCTGACCGAGATGAGCGCCCAACTGATCCGCGGGCTGCGGCAGCAACTCGACGGGGCGGCGGACTCGCTATCATGACCGCAATGGCCGACCCGCCCCTGGAAACGTTCGTCGCCACGCTCCGCCGCAGCCGCCTGTTCGACCCGGCCGACCTCGACCGGCTCGCGGGGCGGCTGCCGGTGCGCACCGCGCGCGAGTTCGCCGACGCGCTCATCCGCACCAACGACCTCACGCGCTACCAGGCCGACAAGCTGCTCCGCGGGCGGTGGCAGGGGCTGGTGCTCGGCCCGTACCAGATCCTCGTCCCGCTCGGCCGCGGCGGGATGGGCACGGTCGTCTACCTCGCCCGCGACCGGCGCATGACCGAGGCCCTGGGCGACTCGGTGCTGCTGGCGCTGAAGGTGCTGCCGAACCGCAAGGCGGTCGCGGACCCGAAGGTGCTCGCCCGGTTCCGCCGCGAGATGGAGGTGGGCCGGCGGCTCAACCACCCGAACGTGGTCCGGTCGTTCGCCAACGGCGACCTCGAAGACGTCCACTTCCTCGCGCTCGAGTACGTGCCCGGAAAGACGGTGCGGCACGTCGTCGGCGAGAAGGGGCCGATGCCGTTCGGCGAGGCCGCGCGGGTCTTCGCGGACGTCGCCAACGGGCTGGCGCACGTCCACGAGCGCGGGCTCGTTCACCGCGACGTCAAGCCGACCAACATCATGGTCCGGCCCGACGGCCGCGCCGTGTTGCTCGACATGGGGCTGGCGTTCGCGCCGGACGAGCCGCTGCCCGCGGACCCGGCCATCGCCGGCGGGCGCGGGTACGTGGTCGGCACGCTCGACTTCCTGGCCCCGGAGCAGGCGAAGAACCCGGTCGCGGTCGGCCCGGCCGCGGACCTGTACGGCCTGGGGTGCTCGCTGTTCTACGCGCTCACCGGCACGTTGCCGTTCCCGGCCGAGGGCACGAAGCAGAAGATCCGCCGCCACCGCAACGACCCGCCGCCGGGCGTCGCCAACGTCCCCTCGGGGATGGCCCACCTGGTCAAGTGGCTCCTGGCGAAGACCCCCGCCGACCGGCCCGGTTCGGCGGTGCGCGTGCGCGACCTGCTCCAGACGTGGGCGACCGCGCCGAACGCGCCGGTGACCGTCAACGTGGTGGCCGAGGCCGACGCCGCGGTGCTGGACCCCGGACTGTGGGACGCGACGCCCGGCGAGGAGCTGCCGTTCGCCGACCCCGTGTCCGAGGCGAACCCGTTCGCGCTGCCGGACGAGGTGAACCCCGCGGTCGGCAAGGCGCGGCGCGCCGCGTCACCGCGTCCAAACAACGAAGCAATGCCGTGCGCCATCGCCCAGATATGCAGCGCCACCATCAAGGGGGGCGGCCTTGTTCCCTTGCGTTGCAGGCCGCAGGCGAGCTCGGCGGCGCGGCGCAGCACCGTG
>JAFKJJ010000234.1 GCA_017306025.1 Planctomycetota bacterium | reverse complement strand
CCCGTCGGCCATGCTGACTCCTAATAGCTTGGGATGTACGCGTCGCGCCGCGGGCCGTTATATGGAGCGGCTGCGTAACAGGGGGGGATTATACCCGCGGGCGCGAACGCGGCAATCGGCCCCCGCGGCTCGGTAATTCGGTGTTCGGTGTCGCGCGGGCCGCGACAGAAAGATTCACACTTGAACATAACGCTCAACGCCCGGCACGAGCCTGCAAATCACCAACGCGGCCGCCGCGCGCTTCGTCCGAAGCGCGCGGCGGCCGCGTTTGGGGATGAGGGGGTCCGCCGCACCCGCACCGGGGTTAGAAGAAGAACCCGATGCCGACGTTGAACCCGTGCAACAGCCGGAAGTACTTGGTCCCGATGTTCGGGTCGATGTTGCCGAAGTTGTACCCGACCGGTTCGCGCATGTACCGGGTGTTGAAGAACGTGATCGCGCTGTACCCGAGCCGGAGCTGGACCCCCTCGATCGGGTAGCACCAGAGGTTGAAGTCGGCGGTGCCGCTGGGCACCAGGTAGAAGTTCTCGCGGCCGAACTTCGACTGCGACGACTCGTCCCCCACGATGTACTTGGCCCGGTTCTTGGTGACGTCCATGTACGCGGCCGCCGTCAGGTCGAGGCTGGCCGAGAACATGCTGCCCAGGTAGATCTCGTGGCCGCAGCCGATGAACAGGCCGTACATGCGTTGCGAGAGCGTGTTGGTATAGTTCGCGACGTTCTGCGGCGGTGCGCTGCCGTCGTTGGCGATGTCCACGGTGCGCCACTGGAACCGCTCGAAGATCCAGGCGAACCGGGCACCGCCCAGCGAGTAGATGCTGCTGTAGTCGGTCGCGAACATCGGGGTCCGCATCCCGATCTCGGCCTGCTGGTACCGCTGGGTGAACTTGATGTCCATGATGCTGGCGGCGTTCCAGATGCCGTAGGTGTTGAACCCGCCGTTGGTCGGGTTGTCGGCCGTGGTGTTGAACTGCGCGCCGGCGAACTGCTGGTTGAAGTTGTACACCGGCGCCGAGATGAACGTGTCGGCCAGGGTGCGGTCGGGCGAGAATATCGCCGGCGTCGCCCCGGCCGAGTAGTGGGCGTCGTAGAACTGCAGGTAGTTCGCGTAGAGGCGGACGCCGGTGTCGAACCGGTACCCGAGCTCGACCCGGAACCCGGGCATGAACTCGCGGCGGCCCATCTTGTCGGTGTTCAGCGCGTCGTTACCGCTGCCGACGAGCGTGCCGGGCGTGCCGGTGATCCGCCCGGTATAATCGAAGAACCCGCGGACCGCGATCGTCTGGTTGCCCAGCGACTTGGTCTGGGTCCACATCAGAAACTCGGCGCTGGTGTAGAACCCCGGCTGACCCGCCTGCCCGGTCGGGATTGGAATGACCGGGTTGCTGTTGAGCGGTGTCTGGAACCCCGCGTCCTGCGCGACCGCCCCCGACGGCCACCCGACCGCCACGACCGCTGCCAGCACGGCTCCCCCGATGTACCGATGGCGCATGACCCGCTTCCCCCTTCACGGCGTAGACGACCGGCCGGTTCGGGCTCCCCAACCCGTTCCGGCCCGGCACCCCGGTTCGACCGGGACGCCGTTCCCCTGATACGGCTTTCCTTCGCGCTCTTGGGCGGAAAGTCGCGGGACGATAACGCCGGCCCCGCTGTGGTCAAGCATTATTCGCCCCCAAAATCGACGTTTCGCCCGGAAAACACGGGACTTCCGGCCGCCCCGGCGCGAAGCTGAACGGACCGGATACGGGCCGGCAAACGGCACCGACCCGCGCGCCGTTGGGGACTGGTGAAGCCCGGCAGACCGGGCATGTGACCGGGGGATCTGGACGTGCGATTCGTGACCGCGATGCTCGCCGCGCTGCTCGCTTTCGGCCCCGCACGGGCCGAGGAACCCAAACCGGAAGCGATCGACGCGCTCGTTTCCGACGCCCTCAAGGCGTTCCACGTGCCCGGCGCGGCGGTCGCGATCGTCCGCGGCGATCAGGTCCTCGTCCTGAAGGGCTACGGCCGTCGCGGTGTCGGCGCGGATGAGCCGGTCACGGCCGACACGGTGTTCCCACTCGCCTCCTGCACGAAGCAGTTCACCACCGCGCTGCTCGCGATGCTCGTCGACGACGGGGCGCTCGGCTGGGACGACCCGGTCAAGAAGCACGTCCCCGCGTTCACGCTCTCCGAACCCAACGCGGACGCGCTGCTCACGGTCCGCGACCTGCTGGCACACCGCACCGGCCTCGGGGCGAACGATCTGCTCTGGTACCGCGCGCCCTGGAGCATCGACCACACGCTGAAGCAGGTTCCGCTCCTGCCGCTCGACTACCCGTTCCGCGGCGGGTACCGCTATTCGAGCATCCCGTACATGGCCGCGGGGCGCGTCGCGGAAGTGTGCGGAAAGGAGAAATGGGAGAAGCTGGTGCGCGAGCGGATCGTCGAACCGCTCGACATGAAGGGCGTCACGTTCACGACCACCGACATTCCGAAAGACGCGGACCGCGCCGCGGGACACCGGCTGGGCAAGGCCGGGAAGGTCGAGAGGATGGCCGTTTACGAGATGAAGGAGCCGAACCCGTCCGGCTCGATGAACGCGACCGCCCGCGACCTGGCCGCGTGGCTCCAGTTCCACGTGTCCGACGGGATCAGCCCGGGCGGCCGACGGCTCGTGTCCGCCAAGCAGTTACTCGAAACGCGAACGGCCCAGAACCTGATGCGATTAGAAGGCGCCGCGAAGCTGCTGTTCCCGGAAACCGTTCAGGCGAGCTACGCGATGGGCTGGGTGGTGAACGACTACCGCGGGCTGAAGGTCGTGGGCCACGGGGGCTTGATCGACGGATTCCGGATGCAGATCACGCTCGTTCCGGACCGGGACCTGGGCTTCGCGGTGCTGACGAACCTGCACGACACGCGGATGCCGATGGCGCTGACGAACACGCTGGTAGACCTCTACTGCGACCTGAAGCCGAAGGACTGGAACGCGTATTTCGCGAAGGTCGAAGCGGACGTTGCGGCCGCCAAGGCCGCGGCGCTGGCGGAGCGCGACAAGGCCCGCGACGCGTCGGCGAAGCCGACGTTGGGGCTCGCGGGGTATGCGGGCGAGTACACGCACCCGGCCTACGGCACCGCGACCGTGACGCACTCCGACGGCAAGCTTGCGGCGAAGTTCAGTACCTTCGAATACCCGCTGGAGCACTACGAGCGCGACACGTTCCGCGTCACGGGCGGCTTCTTCGAGAACGAACTCGCGGTGTTCACCGTGAAGGACGGCCGGGCGAGCGGGCTGAAGCTGTCGGGGATCGAGTTCGCGCGGAAGTGAGGATCGCGACGCCTTCGCGGCACGATTTCGGCCGCTTCTGACGTGTGCCGCCCCTTTCGGGCTTCGGTACAATACCCCCGTTCACCCGGGCACGAACCCGGGCTCTGCCCCGGCGCCCTTCGGGGCGAAAAACCGTCGAACCGACAGACCACCGGACGGTCCCGCATGCCCCGCCCCATTCTGTTGTTCAGCGGCCCGTGGGCCGACCTGCCGCTCGAATCGCTCGCGGCGAAGGCCGCCGGGTGGGGGTACTCCGGCTTCGAGCTGTGCTGCTGGGGAGACCACCTCGAAGTGCAGCGCGGCCTTTCGGACGACAGTTACGGCCCCGCCCGGCTCGACCTCCTCGCGCGCAACGACCTGCAAGTTCCGGTCATCGCGAACCACAAGGTCGGGCAGGCCGTCTGCGACGTCATCGACAGGCGGCACCAGTCGCTCGTTCCGGATTACGTGTGGGGCGACGGGGACCCCGCGGGCGTTCAGCAGCGCGCCGCGGAAGAAATGAAGGCCACCTTCCGGCTCGCGGAGCGGTTGGGCGCGGGGGTCGTGAGCGGGTTCACGGGTTCGTCGATCTGGGGTTACGTGGCGGGGTACCCGGCGCCGCGCCAGGACGTGATCGCGCAGGCGCTCCAGCAGTTCGCGAGGCAATGGAACCCGATCCTCGACGCGGCCCGCGAGTGCGGGGTGCGATTCGCGTGCGAAGTTCACCCGGGGCAGTTCGCGTTCGACCTGTACAGCGCGGAAATCGTCCTCGACGCGCTCGACGGCCGCGAGGACTTCGGGTTCACGTTCGACCCGAGCCACCTGCACTGGCAGGGGGTCGATCCGGTCGAATTCTTGCGGCGCTTCTCGGACCGCATCTATCATGTCCACATCAAGGACGCGCTGCTGACGCTGAACGGCCGGGCGGGCGTGCTGGCGGGTTACTGGCCGAGCGGCGACCCGCGGGCCGGGTGGCAGTTTCGCTCGCCGGGTCACGGCGGGATCGACTGGCCGGCCATCATTCGCACGCTGAACGCGATCGGCTACGACGGCCCGCTGTCGGTGGACTGGCACGACCCCGGAATGGACCGCGAGTACGGCGCGGCCGACGCGCTGCGGTTCTTGAAGGGGCTCGACTTCGAGCCGCCGGCGCACGGCCCGAAGGCGTTCCGGGGGTGATGTGGTCCGGTCACTCCGTGACCGGAATCAAAGACCACCGGTCACGGAGTGACCGGACCACAGGAAAACCATGCGGTTCCCCACTTACGACGAATCCGAAGCCCTCAAGCGCGCCTGGACGGACAAGTTCGTGCGCGTCAAGTCGGGTCACGCGCAGTACGAGCGGTTCGCGGGGAAGGTGGGCCGCGTGGTCACGGTGAACTACAACGGCAAGGCGCTGATCGACTTCGCCGACGGCGCGTGGTACGACGTCCCCGCGGCCGACGCCTACCTTGAAGTGGTGCCCGACGAGGAGGCGAAGGGGAAGTACGACGCCACCGCCAACAGCGCCCAGAAGTTGCCCGCCCGGCAGGGGTGACCCGTGTCTGCGTCGTCACCGAAATCGCCGAGCCGCAACGAGCAAGACGGAGAGTCGAGGCCTATTTGGGCGACCAACCCATTTGGATCCTTGGAATTGATGTGCGGTGTGGTGCTCTGGTACATCGTGCTCGCCGTGCTTCGTAGCCTGGCGGCTATTGATCCTTTTGAAGAGAAGGTGATCGGTCCCACGCTTGCGATTCTCGCGGCCCTCGCATTCGGACTCGGGCTTCAAGCGATCCGCCGACCCGGGCGCCCTGTTTGGGTCACGTGGCTTTCGCTGTTCGTGAACGCGGGTCTGCTGTTGGTTGTTGTGGTGCGACTTGTACGATGGCTGTAAGCCCAAATCCGTAATCTGCGTCCCTGACATGCTCCTCCTGATCGACAACTACGACTCGTTCACCTACAACCTCGTGCAGCGGTTCGGGGAGATCGACCCGAACCTCGCCATGAAGGTCGTCCGTAACGACCAGATCACGATCGACGAGATCGCGGCGCTGGCGCCCACGCACATCGTCATCTCGCCGGGTCCTTGCACGCCGCGCGAAGCCGGCATCTCCAACGAGGTGCTGAAGCGATTCGCCGCGACCACCCCCATCTTCGGCGTGTGCCTCGGGCACCAGTGCATCGGCTACACGTTCGGCGGCGAGGTGATCCGCAACACCCGCATCATGCACGGGAAGGTGTCGCCGATCCACCACGACGGCCGGGGCGTGTTCGCGGGGATGTCGAACCCGTTCGACGCGACCCGGTATCACTCGCTGGTCATCAAACGGGAGACGTGGACCAACCCCGACTTTGAGGTCTCCGCGTGGACCGCGGAGGGCGAGATCATGGGCGTGCGGCACAAGACGTGGCCGCTGCACGGGGTCCAGTTCCACCCCGAGAGCTTCCTGACGGTCGAGGGGCCGACCATCCTGCGGAACTTCCTGGCGCTCCGCTCGTAAAGGCAGGATGGCCACAAAAAGGCGCGAGGAGCCACAAAAAGAAGAGCAAGGCGGAAGAGGTCGAATTCCAATCTGCCCTTCGTCTCCGGTCTTCTTTTTGTGGCTCTTCGCGCCTTTTTGTGGCCAATCTCTTCGGCCTTCTCCGCCGTTACCCCACCAGCTCTTGATACACCCGCGCGTGCTGCTCCACCATGCGCGACACCCCGAACCGCTCCGCGGCCCGCGCCCGACCGGCTTCGCCCAGCCGCGCCGCCAGCGCCGGGTCGGCGAGCAGTTCGTGCGCCTTCGTGGCGATCGCGGTGCGGTCGCCCGCGGGGACCAGATAGCCCGTCACGCCGTCGTCAATCACCTCGTCCAGTTCCGGGGTGTGGTACGCGATCACCGGCCGGCCCGCGGCCATCGCCCGCAGCGCCAGAAGTTCCCCGCCCCGCGCGCACGTCACCCACACCATCTCCGCCAGGCGCGCCGCGGCCGGCAGGTCCGCCCGCGGGCCGCTGAAGTGAACGCGGTAGTCGTCGAACGCCAGCGCCCGGCCGAGCTCCTCCGCTTCCACGCGGTCCCGGCCGTCGCCGGTCAGCACCAGCCGCAGCGCCGGCGAGTCGTACCGCATCATGTCGAACGCGATCACCGCGTCCTTGACCCCGTGGGCCGCGTCCAACCCGCCGCCGGCGAAAATCAATTTGGAATCGACCGGGGCCAGCACGTCGCGGCAGAACTGCGCGCGGTCGGGCGGCTCCGCGGGGGCCGTGACGGCCGGGCCGATGCGCGTCAGCCGTTCGCCGCGCACGCCCAGCCGCCGGTACCGCTCGCCCTCCGCCTTGCCGGTCGCGATGACGCGGTCGGCGCGGCGCAGTTGCCGACCCGTCAGCCAGCCGCTCACGCCGCCGCCCGGCGCGGTCGCGGCCGACGCGACCAGCCGCGGGACGTTGCCCCCGTTCGCGCCGCCCGAGACCGCGAGCCGCGAGGCGCGAACCGCCTCCGGGCCGAAGCAGTGCAGCACGGCCGGGTTCGCCCCGCGCACCGCGTTGCGCAGCTTGCGCATCCCGCTAAAGTCCAGCGGGTGCCGAACCGGGAGCGGCGCCACCGACAGCCCCGCGGCGCGCAGCGCGTCGGCCGCGGCGCCCTCGGCGCGGCCGAGCACGCCGACGGCCACCGAGAACCGCTCCCGGGGCAGCCCGCGCGCCAGGAGCGCGAGTTGGACCGCGGCCGCGCCAGCGCCGAGGTCGGACGCCAGGAAGAACAGCTTCGCGTGTGTGAGTTCGGATTCCACGTGTCGAACGGAGCGGTAACGGGCGAGACTCACTCGAAACACGAACGGCCGACGTCAGTCTATTTCCTATTCCCCGGCCGAGAGCACCCCGATGAACGGCAGGTGCCGGTACTCGTCGTTGAAGTCCAGCCCGTAGCCGACGACGAACTTGTCCGGGATCGTGAACCCGACGTAGTCCGGCTCGAACGGCACCTCCTGCCGGCCGGTCTTCCGCAGGAGCACCCCCACCTTCACCGAGACCGCGCCGCGGTCGATCAGGTGGGCGACCACGCGCGTGAGCGTCTTGCCGGTGTCGAGGATGTCGTCGAGCAGGAGGATGTGCCGGCCGGCGATGTCGGGCAGGAGCTCGTCGCGGATCTCCAGGAGCCCCGGGACGGTCGTCTCGCCGCGGTAGCTCGACGCGGTGATGAACGCGACGCGGAGCGGCAGGTCGATGCGGCGGATCACGTCGGCGGTGAACATCAGGCAGCCGGTGAGGATGCCGACCACCGTGACCGGCCGGCCGTCGAGGTCGCGGGCGATCTCGTCGGCCAGTTCGGTCACGCGCGCGTGAATCCGCTCGGCGGTGAGGAGGACTTCCATTCGGTCGGCTCCGGCTGTTGGGGCTAGTTTCGAAACCGGCGCGCCTGTTTCAAGGCGCAACCGTCCGACCCCAGGCCGACCCGCCGTGCCGGCGCTACTTCTTCCCCTTCTTGGCCGCGGGCTTCTTGGCCGCGCCCTTCTTCGCCGCGATCGCCTTCGCCGGCTTCTTGCCCGTTACCGCCTTCTTGACCGCCGTCGTGGCCCTCTTCGCCACGGCCGTGACCTTTGCCACGGCCTTCTTCACCGGCTTCTTGGCCGCGACCTTCTTCACCGCCTTTTTCACGGTATTCTTGGCGGTCTCGACCGCCGGGGTGGTCTCGCCGGTGGCCGCGTCTTTGCCGAGGATCGCCCCGCCCACCCCGCCGGCGACCGCCCCGAGCGCCGCGCCGACCGGACCGAGCAGCGCCCCCGCCGCGGCGCCGGCGGCGGCCCCGCCGGCCGCGCCGCCGATCGTCGCGACCGCTTCCGTGCCCTCGTCGCCCTTCGCCCGTTCTTTCGATTTCTTCGCCATCGGAGTCCCTGTTGCCCGAGTGTGAGAGTGTCAGGACAAACCCTCCCAAGCAAACCAGGTGCCGCAGCGGAAGAATAGGCCCGCCGCGTGCTAAACTAATTCCGCCTCGCCCTCCGCAAAACGTGAAGTACCCATGGCGAAACGGCTCGACCACGTCATCGTCATCGACATCGAATCGACGTGCTGGGACGGCGGCTTTCCGCCGAAGGGCGAAACGAACGACATCATCGAGATCGGGCTGACGCCGCTGGAGCTGTCCACCGGCCGGCGGTTGGAGAAGCGGAGCCTTCTGGTCCGCCCGGAGCGGTCGAAGGTCAGTCCGTTCTGCACGGGCCTGACCACGCTCACGCAGGCGCAGGTGGACGGTGGCATTTTGTTCAAGGACGCGTGCAAGATTCTGGAGACCGAGTACCACTCGCAGGAGCGGCTGTGGGCGAGCTTCGGCGACTACGACCGCCGGCAGTTCGACAAGCAGTGTCGCGACCAGGGGGTGCGGTACCCGTTCGGCCCGAGCCATTTGAACGTGAAGACGTTGTTCGCGGTCGGCCGCGGGCTGCCGACGGAGGTCGGGCTGCCGCAGGCGATGGCGCTCCTGGGGCTGAAGCTCGAAGGGACGCACCACCGCGGACACGACGACGCGTGGAACATCGCGGCGGTGCTCTGGGAGGTGCTGAGGAAGTTGCGGAGCGGTTCGAACGGGTAGCGGCGAAGCCGGGCCCGAGCGGAGGGAGGTGGCGGCGCCCCGTTGCGCCGCGGGCCGGCTACCCTCGTCGTGTTCCCGCGGTCGGGTTTTAGCTCATTGCTTCGCGACAGTATTCCACGCTGAGAAAGTATGGCCCGAACAGACCTCGCCTCGGCAGAAGATTAAGTATACATATGAACAGAAATCGTCGGTATAATACTGATACCGGGGCACGCGGCAGGGGACTGGGCCGATGGACCTGAACGCCCAGAAAGAACAGTTCAGCCGGGCTTACGTCCAAGCGGTCGCGGCCGTCGCCGGATATGCGTGGTATGTGCCGAGCGTGGATGATGACAGCGTGGATCTCGGGATCGCTGAGAAGGGCGGTCGCGGCACGGTGCGTTCACCGCACCTCGAAGCACAACTCAAGTGCCACGCCGCACAGGCTCCCGGCGGCGATCACATGAGCTTCTCGTTGAAGATGAAAAACTACGATGATCTCCGCGACCCGAACGTACAGGTCCCGCGCGTCCTGATCGTTGTGCTGGTGCCCGACGAACCCGACGATTGGTTGGTGTGCGGTGAACCCGAAATGCTCCTGCGCCGGTGCGGCTACTGGCTCAGTTTACGCGGTTTGGCTGAAGTGAAAAGCACCGCGGAAGATCCGCGTGTAACGGTTCACGTTCCACGTAGTCAGCAACTCACCCCGGCCGCACTGCGAATCATCATGCAGCGCATCGGGGCGGGAGGCGTGCCATGAATGTCGAGATTCGCGACGCGTCCGCCGTTCAGATGCTGCGCCCGTTGGAGGTCGCGGCGTACTTGCGTTCGACCGGGTGGAACCAGAAGGCCGCGAGCACGAAGGTATCGGTCTGGGGGCGCAAGAGCGGCGATGACGAATTTGAAGCGACCGTCCCGCTCGTCGCAACGGTCCGTGATTACGCGCTGCGAATGGGTGACGTGCTGCGCGTGATCGCCGCCGCCGAAAACCGCTCTCAGGCGCAGGTGTACACAGACCTGCTGACCACGTTCGCGGACGTGGTGCGTATTCGCATCGACGATCCCGAGGCGAAGGATGGGACGCTCTCGATTGAGGCCCACGCCCAGATCGCCCAGAGGGCGCGAGACCTCCTGTTGGCTGCGGCATGTTCCGCAACGGAGCATCGCGCCGTGTGGCCCGCAACGAAGCCGGCCCGTGCCGTTGAACAAGTGCGCAAACTGCGGGTTGGTCAATCCGAGCGCGGGAGTTACATCGTTACGGTGATTTCACGCGTCAGTCCGGCGCTTGAGACGCCCGCCGACGGGCGGTTGTTCGAAGCGGAAGTGCCGTTCGAGCGTCAGGTGGTTCAAACGCTCGCGACCTCCCTTGCCACACTCGACACGGCCGCCGCCACGGCGGCACTCTCCGGCAAGTTCGATTCGTTCGCGGAGTCGGTAGCCCACGGGGTGAGCGCCAATCTGTGCGACGCCGTGGCCGGGTTATGGGGCGATGACGGACAACAGCGAACATTGGAATTTAGTTTCACATGGTCGCCCGCTCGCCCGCTCGAAGTCTCAGCGCCGGAGCGGGTGCGGTTCACGGCCGACAGCATCCCCGTCATCCGAGAAGCCTCGCGGGTGATGAAGGAGCGCGCCCCGATGAGCGACTTTCGGATTGAAGGGCCGGTGGTGAAGTTAGATCGCCAGCCGGATGCGGCATCGGGCAAAGTGACAGTATTTGGAGCGGTCGAGAATCGTCCGACGCGCGTGACGCTGGAATTGAGCGAACCGCAATACAGTCGGGCGGTCGCCGCACACCGGGATCAACTCGTTTTTTCGTGCGTCGGGACCCTCGTTCGCGAGGGGCGCAACTACCGCCTCCAAAACCCGCGCGACGTCTCCGTTGAAGAGGAATGATACCGGATCGGGCGAATAAGCAACCTTCGGCTGGGTGCCCTGTCCCCTTGCGGGAGAGGGTGGCGTGCTCGCGCAGCTGCACGCGGCTCGGGACGAACGGCTGAAGTGGGTCGACGGCCGACCGCGTGACGAGAAGGGGTGAAGTCCGTCGCGGCGTGCGTAAGAACACGGAGGCGGTTGCGCTGTAGAGATTTCGCTCAACTGGGTTGAGCCGGGTTTGGGTTCTCGTCGCCGATGAGCTCTTGTAACTTTTTGGCGATGGGTGAGAGTTTCATGGTTCCGAACGAACCCTCCTGGCGTTGCGCCTTCGCCAGCAGGGTAGCGAACGCCAGGTGGACGATCCGCACCGCAACCACGTGCGCGC
>JAFKJJ010000233.1 GCA_017306025.1 Planctomycetota bacterium | reverse complement strand
GGATAACGTCGCACCCATCCGCCGACCGACTCGATTCGTCCAGCCACGCGCCACCCCCTTCCGAGGAGGGGGTCGCAAGGGGAACCTTGGGTTCCCCCTCCCGAACAGCGAAGGGGGACGGGGGGTTAGGTTGGTCCCTCCGCGCCTCCGGTTCGTGCCTCATTCCCGGTTCGGCCAGCGACATGAGCTGGACCGTCGGCGACCGCGGCTTCGAGATGACGTTGTCGCGCCGCGTGCCGGGGCTGATCGCGGCGCACCTGCGCCCGTGGATCGAATCGTGGCTCGGTGACAACGGGCTGTCGCTCGCCGACGTGCGGAGCTGGGCCGTTCACCCCGGCGGGCCGAAGATCGTCTCCGCGGTCGAGGAGGCGCTGGCGCTGCCCGCGGAGGCGCTCGCGCCGTCGCGGGCGGTGTTCGCGGAGTACGGCAACATGTCCAGCCCGACCGTGCTGTTCATCCTTCAGCGGTTGCGCGCGGCGGACGCCCCCCGGCCGTGCGTCGCACTGGGGTTCGGCCCCGGACTGGTGGCGGAAGCGGCGCTGTTCGTGTAAAAGGGCGGGATCGCATACGAGGAGCGCACATGAGTACCGACATCTCGCGGCGGGGGGTACTGGCGGCCGCGGCCGGGGGGCTCGCCATGACCGCGACCGACGCCCGCGCCGAACCCGCGAAGGTCGGCTTCGGCTACTGCCTCAACACCAGCACCGTGCGCGACAAGGACGGGAAGTCGCGGCCCATCATCGAACTCATCGACATCGCGAAGAGAGCCGGGTACGACGCCATCGAGCCGTGGATCTCCGAACTCGACGAATACACGAAGACCGGCGGCACGCTCGACGACCTCGCCAAGCGGATCAAGGACGCGGGGCTGGTCGTGCCCGACGCGATCGGCTTCGCCGAGTGGATCGTGGAGGACCCGGAGCGCCGAAAGAAGGGCGTGGAGCAGGCCAAACGCGACATGGAGAAGGCCGCCCGGATCGGCGGGACGCGCCTGGCCGCGCCGCCGGTCGGCGCGACCGGCGGCACCAGCAAGCGCGACGACCCGAAGTTCACGCAGCCCGTCATCGACCTCGTCGCGGCGGCCGACCGCTACCGCGCGCTGCTCGACGTCGGCGAGAAAATGGGCGTCACGCCGATCGTCGAGGTGTGGGGGTTCTCGAAGACGCTCCGACGGCTCGGCGAGGCGCTCCTGGTCGCGGCCGAGAGCGGCAGCTCGCGCGGGTGCGTGCTGCCCGACGTTTATCACCTCTACAAAGGCGGTTCCGACTTCTCTGGGCTGCCGCTCCTGTCCGCGTCGGCCATCGGCATCTTCCACGTCAACGACTACCCCAAGATCGAGCGCGACAAGATCGTGGACGCCGACCGCGTGTACCCCGGCGACGGCATCGCACCCCTGAAGGACGTGTTCGCGGTGCTCCGCAAGATGGGCTACACGGGCTATCTGTCGCTGGAACTGTTCAACCGCGAGTACTGGAAGCGGGACCCGCTCGAAGTGGCGAAGACCGGGCTGGAGAAGATGAAGGCGGTGGCCGGGTGAGTCCGCCTCCGCCCGGCGGGCTGACGGCGCGACTGAACTCCACCCCCGGATGGGCGTTCGCCCTCTACGCGGGCGGGGCCGCGTTCGTCGCGTACTTCTGCATGTACGGGCTCCGCAAGCCGGTCGACGCGATCACCTTCACCGGCGCCAAGTTCCTCGGCACGCAGGTCGACCTCAAGACCGCGTGCGTGCTCGGCCAGATCCTCGGCTACGTCGTCTCGAAGTACGTCGGCGTGCGGGTGTGTTCCGGGGCGGGCCGCACGCAGCGCGGAGCCCTTCTCGTCGTCGCCGGGGTGTGGGCGGAGCTGGCGCTGGTCGCGTTCGCGCTCGTGCCGGACGGGCTGCGGCCCGTCGCAATGTTCGCCAACGGGCTGCCGCTGGGCGTCGTCTGGGGACTGATTATTCGGTACCTGGAGGGCCGGCGAACGAGCGACCTGCTCCTGGTGATGCTGAGCGGGTCGTTCGTGATCGCCGGGGCCGCGACGAAGGATTTCGGGCTGTACCTCCTGACCGCGCGGGGCGTGCCGGAGGTGTGGGTCCCGGCCGCGGCCGGGGTCGTGTTCCTCGTCCCGTACCTGGCGGCCGGTCGGTTGCTCCGTAGCCTGCCGCCGCCGACCGCTGCGGACGAGGCCGCGCGCTCGGCCCGCCCGGACCTGGACGCGGCCGGGCGGCGCGCGTTCCTGGCCCGCGTCGGGGCCGGGTTCTTCTTACTGCTGTTCGCGTACTTCCTGCTCACCGCGTATCGCGACTTCCGCGACCACTACGGCCGCGAGATCCTTCAGGCGATGGGCCACGGCGGCGCGCCCGGGATCTTCGTCCGGACGGACCGCTGGGCGCTGGTCGTGGCCCTGATCGCCCTCGGGCTCTTGAATCTGATCGGGAGCCACCGGCGGGCGATCGCGGTCGTGTACGCGATGGTACTGACCGGGTTCGGGATCATCGCCGGGGCGACGCTGGCCTACCGCGCGGGACACCTGGACGGGGTGGACTGGCTGGCGGCGGTCGGGGTCGGGCTGTACCTGGCGTACGTGCCGCTGGGGACGGTGCTGTTCGAGCGGGTGGTGGCGGCGGCGCGGTTCCCGGGCACGTCGGTGTTCGCGGTGCAACTGGCCGACGGGATCGGGTATACCGGCTCGGTACTGCTCCAACTGTACCGCGACCTGGTCCACTCCGACATGGACCGGCTCGCGTTCTTCGAGCCGCTGTCGCTGGTGGTGGCCGCGGCCGGGGCGGCGGCCACCGTCGTCGGCGGGCTGTCCGTGTGGCGCCGACTCAACTGACGGTGCTGTCGCGGACGACCAGCCGGCCGGGGAGCAGGACCTTTGCGGGCGGGTCGCCGGGGTGCGCGATCCGGTTGGCCATGACCCGTAGCGCCGTGCGCGCGATCGCCTCCGACGGGTAGCTGTACGAGGTCACCCCCAGGGCGAAACTCTGCCCCAGCGGCAGGTCGTCGCACCCGACCACGGCCACGTCGCGCGGGACGTTGAGCCCGCGGCGGAACAGCTCCAGAATGACCCCGACGGCGACGTAGTCCTGGTAGCAGACCGCGCCGTCGGCCCCGAGCCGGACCAGTTCGTCGGCCACCCACGGCTGCACCTCGCGGGCGTCGAGGTGCTCGGGCACGCGGACCACGCGGGCGGGGCGGTCGCCGGCCGCCTGAAGGGCGTAGAGGTAGCCGGCCAGCCGGTCGTTGTGCGAGCTGGTCGGCGAGGCGACCACGCACGCCACGTTCTTCCGCCCGAGCCCGATCAGGTGCTCGGTACACCGCAGCCCGCCGTCGAAGTGGTCGGACGCGACGAGGTCGTGCCCCAGCGGTCGGTTGTCCCCGCGCAGGTTCCGGTCGAGCAGCACCACCGGGAGCCCGATCCGCTCGCACTCGGCCAGGAACCACTCGTCCTGTCGGCACAGCTCCTCCGACACCCGCGACGGCAGGAAGAACACCCCCTCCGGCCGGTCCCGCAGCACGGCCCGCGCGGCGCGCTCGGTTTCGGCCCGCCCGGCGCCGGCGGGCACCTCCAGCGGCCGGCCCGTAAACGTCCCCTCGCCCATGACCCGCTCGAACCCGACCTTCACCACGGCCTCGGAGGCGAGCTGCCACGGCCCGGGCGACACCCGCGTGACGACCGCCCAGGAGCCGCCCGACTTCTCCGCGGGCGGAGGATCTTCCGTTGCGGCGACGTAGGACCCGGACCGGTCGCGGGTCACGACCAGCCCCCGGTCGCGGAGCACCTGTAGGGCGCGGGAGGCGGTGAACGACGACACCTCGTAAGAGCCGGCGATGTCGCGGACGGTCGGCACCTTGCCGGCCCACTCGCCCGCGCGGATGCGGGCGGCGAGCTGTTCGGCCAGGAAGACGTACTTTGGTGTCGATTCGGATTCGGACGCTTCGGAGCGAGACACGGAGAGCTCCGGACGGGTTCCCGGATATTGTCGCATTCAACGCGAGGTGTTGGGCCTTACAGAATTACCGCGGCCATCACTCGTTGCCATTCACACACTCCATCGTAACCGGCTCTACTTGACGCAGCAACGAGAATTGAGGCGGCTTTCTCGCGAAAAATCTGATTGATACAGTTTAGGAATGTGTGAAGACAAATTCGCGCGATATTAACACAGATGCTCTTGTCGTGTTGCAATCTGTGTCAGTACATTTTCCGCGTCATCCGATCTCCGTGCGTTTTTCGCCTCGAATCTGGGAGTTCGTCATGCGCTCCGAACACGCGCGTCGGAAGTGCCGGCGTCTGGTCGGCTTCACGCTGATCGAGTTGTTGGTGGTGATCGCGATCATCGCCATCCTCATCGGACTGCTGCTCCCCGCCGTTCAAAAGGTGCGCGAGGCCGCCGCGCGCATGAGCAGCACCAACAACCTCAAGCAGATCGCGCTCGCGACGCACAATTATCACGACAGCCGGGGCAAGTTCCCGGCCTCGCTGGACTACTCGGGCTGGGGGCAGGGGAAGGCGTACGGCTCGATCTTCTTCTTCCTGCTGTCGTACATCGAACAGGACGCGATTTGGCAGGCGAGCTACGGCAACTGGGGCGGCGGGGTGTCCACGTACTACTACACGGCCATTTGGAACAAGTACACGGTAAAGACCTACGCCAACCCGAGCGACCCCAGCCAGCCGGCCGGCGGGTTCGACCAGTACGGGTACGGAGTCGGGGGCTACGTCGGCAACTTCACGGCGTTCGGCTACGAGCAGACAAAGCGGATGTCGTTCGACACCCTATCGGACGGGAGCTCGAACACGCTCTTCTTCGCCGAACGGTTCGCCGTCTGCGAGAACCCGGCGATGCCCGCCACGACCGAGTGGTCGTACACCCGCGCGTGGAACAGCGGCGACACGTTCCAGTATCCGTACTACCCGCTCTTCGCGTTCCGCACGACCGGGGTGGCGGCGAAGTTCCAGGCGAACCCGCGGTGGAACGGGTCGACGGCCACGTGTAATCCCCTCGTCGCGCAGTCGCCGCGGTCGGCGGGCATTCTCGTGGGGATCGGCGACGGCAGTTGCCGGTTGATCTCGGCGTCGGTCAGCCCGGAGACGTGGTGGGCCGCTTGCACGCCGAACGCCGGTGACATCCTCGGTTCGGACTGGTAGCCGCGTCTCGCGCCACCCACGGAGAATCCAAATGTCCTGGCTCTACCGGGCGGCCGCGGCCGCCTTGGCCGGTGTGCTCGTCGTGCTGGCGGGGTGCGATCGCCCGCGCTCGCAGGTCAGCGGTACGGTCCGGCACAAGGGGACGCCGCTCCCGAAAGTGTTCGTCATCGCCATCGCCGCCGACAACCAGACGTACACGGCCGCCACCGGTCCGGACGGCCGGTACGCGCTCACCGGGGTGCCGCGGGGGGCGATTCGGGTCGCGGTTCAGGTTCCGGAGTCAGCCCCGCCGCAGGGGGAGAAGGGGGCGGTCGCGGACAGGTCCGGCTCGAAGTCGGACGACGACGCGATCACCAAGGGGGGCAAGGCCGCCTCGTCCCCTCCCGCCCGGCCGCGGCCGGAACTAGCCAAGTACCTGGACCCCAACACGTCGGGACTTTCTTTCGACCTCCGCGACCCGGAACAGACGTACGACATCAACCTGGACTGATTCCCTCACCACACGAGGCTCGCGCCGTGACACTTTCCCGCCGCGCCCTGTTCGCCACGGCCGCCGGCTCCGCCGCGCTGCCCGGTTTCCTCTCCACCGCCCGCGCCGACGGCCGCAAGCCGGTCCTGCGTGCCGCGCACGTCACCGACGTCCACATCACGAAGGACCGCGACGCCCCCAAGGGCGTTGCCGCGATGTTCGCGCACATGTTCGGCCAGAAGGACTGGCGGCCCGACGTCGTGCTCAACACCGGCGATTCCGTGATGGCCGTGGACGGCAAGACGACCGGCGCGAGGGCCGCCGAGCAGATCGCGCTCTGGAAGGAGGCGGTCAAGGCGTGCCCGGTGCCGATCCGCGCCTGCCTGGGCAACCACGACGTGTGGAACGGCGAGGAGCCCACCGACGCGGTCCCGGCCGAGAAGAAGGGCTTCGCGCTGATGACCGGCGTGCTCGGGATGCCGGCCCCGTACTACAGCTTCGACCAGGGCGGCTGGCACGTCGTCGCGCTCAACAGTATGTGCAACTGGCCGAAGTACGCCTCACTCTCCCCGGAGCACTTCGACTGGCTGCGGGACGACCTTGCCGGGACGAAGCTGCCGACGGTCGTGCTCAGCCACGTCCCGATTCTGAGCGTCACGTCGCAGACGTACGGCGACAGTTGCCGCAAGCAGAACGACAACCTGGTGCCGGGCGTGTGGCACCACGCGGACTGCTGGGCGATCAGCGAGGTGTTCCGCAAGAACCCGCACGTGAAGCTGTGCCTGAGCGGGCACATGCACACGTGCGACCGCGTCGAGTACCGCGGGGTGTGGTACGTGTGCGGCGGCGCGGCCAGCGGCGCGTGGTGGAACGGCAGCGAGTACGGGTTCCCGCCGTGCTACGGCCGGATCGACCTGTTCGCCGACGGCACGTTCAGTTACGACTTCGTTGATTACGGCTGGACCGCCCGGAAGTGGCAGGGGAAGGAGCTGAAAGTGTGAGTGCGATACGGAATCTGGGAAGTGCTGGCTGCTGTGTGGTCCGGTCACTCCGTGACCGGATTCCAAATGCATCCGGTCACGGAGTGACCGGACCACAGCTGCCGCTCGTCGCGGCCGGTCGAGGAGGCTCCAACAGAGCGTCACTTCGACTTTAAATCGAACGAAAAGTTCTTGTGGCCGGAATCGACTTTCGCGCTCAGCGTGGTCGCGGTGCTGTACTTCGCCGGGATGTACTGCTCCTTCAGTGGGGCTTTCACGCCGGGGTTGGACGTATCGAACTTGCCGGGCACCTCGCGCGACGCGGTGATTTCCACGACCATATCCCCTTCCTCGCACGGCACCTCGTAGGCGCCGTTCTTGATCTCGCCGGAGAACGCTTTCAAATCGCCGGCCCGTTTGAATGTGATGGTCCCTTCCGGGAGCGGCGTTCCGTCGAACGTCACCTGACCGGTCACTTTGATAACGCCCGGGCCGCCGGAACTGCAACCGGGGAACGCGATCAGGAAGCCGACCGCGAGCGAAGCGAGAACAACACGCGCCACGACGTAACCCTCCGGGGAACGAACGGAAAAAAAGCCCCCGGCGCGATCCGCCGGGGGCCGACGAGAAAACGGCGATTCACTGCTGGGTGATAACCTGGCCGTCGGAGCGGGTGCCCATCGCGCGCCACGTGAAGAGGTCGATGTTGTTGCTGACGAAGCGGACCGAGCCGTCCCCCATCCCCGCGTTCACGCCGCCGGAGTGGTAGCTGCGGGTGTAGGTCCAGATGTTGTTGTCGTTGTTGTTGCTAACGCACGGGGCGTTGTTCGGAGCGCCGGCGTAGGACGTGGCGCGGCAGGAATAAACGCTGTCCGCCGCCGACGTGTTCGGCTGTTGGAACGTCGAGTAACCGAAGCCGCCGTGCGGGGCGCCGCCCCAAACGGAGCCGAGCTCCCCCCAGTTGCCGCTCGGCGCGCCGCGGATGATCCCTTCCCCGGTCATCAGGGTGTTGGACGTGCCGTCCTGAATCGTTTGCAGCGTGAGTTTCGAGTTGCGGTAAAACATCCCCCCGGTGTCCCCGCCGTAGTTGGCGATTTGCGAAGGGGTGCTCCCGCTCCACGCCGTGCCGCCGGCGCACACGGCGTAGCTCGCCATGAACGAGGTGTTCCCGCCGTTCCCCCCTTTGCCCGGCGCCTGGCTGTCCGAGGGGCAGGACATGATGGGAACGACGGTCGTTACTTCCGCGCCGGTCATCTGGTGGACGTACTGGTTGCCGTCCGAGTTGCGACCCGTGGTGTCGGCCATGTACAGGTTGTAGGCCGCGACCTGCTCCATGTACGGGAGACAGAGCTGGAACCAGTTTTCGCGGTGGTGGTCCATCGTGTTGTCGTCGCAGCAGTCGTGGTAGCCCACCGGGAGCTTTTGGTAGGCGTCGTGGTAGTTGTGGAGCGCGAGGCCCAGTTGCTTGAGGTTGTTCTGACACTTCATGCGTGCGGCCGCCTCGCGCACCTTCTGAACGGCGGGCAGCAATAACCCGATCAAGATCGCGATGATGGCGATGACCACGAGCAGTTCGATCAGCGTGAACGCACTTCGGCGGGAACGCATCGGACACCTCGGCGAGAAAATGGAAGATGACGGAGAGGGGGCAATTTGCCGCGCGCATCCCGGTGGAGTGGCGGGAGCGACGGCGGGCGGGCGGGGCGAGTCGCTTAATGTCGAAATCGAATTCGTTCGGCCCTTCGGTCTTCCGCTTTGGCTTTTCTCCCCATTTTTGGGGAAAAAGATCGGGCTTCGGTTTTACGCCCGGGAGAGGTTGTTGTCGTTGGAACGAGCGGTTTGCTTTCTCCTCGCTGGTCGAGACACACCAGATACATCACACCCCCGGCCGGAGATCGTTCGCGACACTGACGAGTAATTACGCCGACAAAACCGCTACAGGAGCTGCTTCTCCGGCGGCTCGAATCGGATCACGCATTCCATCAAGCAGAACGCTCTTACGCGAGCGCGGCCGGAAACAGACACACGCCCGAAAGCCTTGCTGCTACCGGAGCACCCGACGGGCAGGGACGATCAGCCGAGGAATAGGAAACTGACGACACAACGGCACGGAACCCTCAGATGGGCGAGTCGGTGGGGCGGGTTTGTGGAGGGAGGGCAGAGTAATCAATATACGACGCAGAAAATGAGAAAAGAAGGAAAAGAGAAACGCTTGGTGACAGGCGCACATGGCTCCCCGCGACGCGTTCACCTCTGCCCACCCTGGCCGTGATTGCCACCACCCCGCCGCCCGCTCCGCTGTCCGTCGCGGTTCGGCTTCGACGCCTGTCCCTGTGGCTTTCCCGGTCCCCTCGTTCGGCCCTGCGGCCGCTGCTGGGGCACGCCACGACCGCCCTTCTGATTGCCGCCCGGAGGTTTCGGCGGGGCCGGGGCCGCGTAGTCGAACTCCGGTAGCATCACCCGCGGCAGCCGCTGGCCCACCTGGCGCTCGATCCGCGCCAGTGCCTCCTCCTCCTCGCGCGACACCAGAACGAACGCGTCGCCCGTCGCGCCGGCGCGGCCGGTCCGCCCGATCCGGTGGACGTAGTCCTCCGGAACGTCCGGCACGTCGGTGCTGATGACGTGCGTGATGTGGTCCACGTCCAGCCCGCGGGCCGCGATGTTGGTCGCCACCATCACCTGGAACTCGCCCCGGCGGAACCCCTCCATCGCCCGCGTCCGCTGCGACGGGGTGCGGTTACTGTGCAGCTCCGCCACGGAGAACCCGTCGTTCGTGAGCACGCGGGCCAACTTCTTCGCGTTGTGCTTCGTTCGCGTGAACACCAGCACCGACGGCATCTCGGTTTCGCCCAGCAGGTGCCGCAACAGCGCCGTCTTCAGGTGCGTCGGGACCGGGTAGGCGGCCTGCGTGATCCCGACCGCCGTGGCGCTCCGCCGACCGATCTGAACCGTCGCGGGGTTGCGGAGCAGTTCGTTCGCCAGCTTCGCGATGACGGGCGGCATCGTCGCGGAGAAGAACAGCGTGTGGTTCCGCGCGGGCATCCGGGCGATGATCCGCCGCACGTCGGGGAGGAAGCCCATGTCGAACATGGTGTCCGCCTCGTCGAGCACGAGCGTGGTCGCCCGGTCGAGCTTCGCGACGCCGCGCTGGAGGAGGTCGAGCAGCCGGCCGGGCGTCGCGACGAGGACTTCGATGCCGTCGCGGAGCGCCCGCTCCTGCGGCCCCATCGGCCGCCCGCCGACGATCAGCGCGGACCGCACCTGCGTGTGCCGGGCCAGCCCGCGGCCCACGTCGGCGATCTGCTCGGCGAGTTCGCGCGTCGGCGACAGGATCAGCACGCGCGTGCCGCCCCGCGGCGCCCCGATGAGCCGGTGAAGGACGGGCAGGAGGAACCCCGCGGTCTTGCCGGTGCCGGTCTGGGCGGTGGCGATCACGTCGCGGCCTTCGAGGGCCGGCGGGATCGCCCCGGCCTGGACCGGCGTGGGCTCCTTGTATCCGAGGTCTTGCGTGGCGCGGACGAGTAGCGGGTGAAGGCCGAGCGACTTGAACGGCATGGAGGCTCCGGGAACCGACACGAAAGAGCCTAGTATAGCAGACCGCCCCGCGGTTTGCGGCGGCACCTTCGCGGCGGGCGAAATCGGCCCTCGCGGGCGGCTACCGCGCCCGCGGAACGTCCACCACCAGGAGCCGCTTCGGGGCCTTGCCCACCTCGATCCGCGCCGCGGTCTTTCGCGTGGCGGTGTCGATCACCGCGACCGTGTCGCCGATCCGCTCCGAAATGTAGCAGCACTTCCCGTCCGGCGAAAAACACATCCAGTAGCCGCCGCCCTTCATCACGATCGTCGCCACCTGCTTCGGCGGCTCGGTCGCCAGATCGAACACGTACGTGCGGTCGTGGAACACGTCGCACATCCACAGCTCCTTGCCGTCCGGGCGCAGCCCGATGCCGTGACTGCGGCTCGCCTTCCGCAACAGCTCCTCCGGCACGTCGGCCTCGACGCGGTGGATCACCTTCCGCTTCTCGACGTCGGCGATCTCGAACCCGATGAGCGTGTCCACGTTCGCGTACAGGCGCCTCTCGTCGGCCGAGAGGGCGATCGGCCGCGGGGCGTCGGACGTCTTGATCTCGCCGACGAGCCGGTGCTCGACCGCGTCGGCGATGAGCACGTGGTACGACCCCTTCGGGCCGAGGTACATGCGCTTCCCGTCGGGCGACGAGAGCGTGTTGTGCGGCCGCCCGCCCGTCGGGATCTTCTTCAGCACCTTCGCGCCGACCGTGTCGATCACCCACCACGACGCGTCGTCGCACGGCACGTACGCGATCCGGCCGTCGGGCGTACAGGCGAGCTGGTTCGGCCGCGGGCCGACCTTCATGCGTTTTGTGACGCGGTCGGTGACCGGGTCGAACCAGACGAGTTCGCCCTCGTCGCCCCGTTCGTTCTCGATCGTGAGGAACAGTTGCCGGCCGTCGCGCGTGGCGACGAGCCCGTGCGGC
>JAFKJJ010000232.1 GCA_017306025.1 Planctomycetota bacterium | reverse complement strand
TGGTCCGGGCAATCGGGATTCAAACAACAGAAGTGGCTCAGGTCGCCCATGACCCATCACGACAGGGAGGTAGAAAAAGCACCACCGGGCGGCGCAAGCTCATACCACGTACCCGCCAGGGTGTGCAAGCCGGATCGGACACCACCCACAACTGTCACATCCTATTAAAATGGCGATCGCCACGAAAGCCTAGATTTTTAAGGCTTTCGTGGCGATCGCTTCAAGTGGGCAGTCCCGGGGTTGAACCTGGGACCTAGCGATTTTCAGTCGCGAAATGCCCATCAGCCCGTGTCACGAAACGCCTGTAATTCAAGCACTCTACCACGTCCGAGCGCCGTTGCAAGGCGATACGCCGACTGCAAGAACTACGCTGTTTTTTCGGTACTACCGCATCGGCTGCGGTACACGGCGGTAGCTGTTTTCGGCACGCGGGAACTTGCTTCGAGAGGCTGTTCGTTCGCACAAAGGAACCGCACGGTTTGGCGAACCGTATCCGTTGCAAGGTCGCAACACTCAGGGAGGAGGCCTTACCCATGCGGATCAGCAAGTCCGGTCCGATGAGGCCGGCTCGGCACACGCGTCGCTCAATCAAGATTGTTTGCCCCGCGAGATAGGCCGCGAGGTCAATGGGTTGGGGCTGCCGGCAACGAGCAGTCGGGCTCGGTCAGATCGGGCAGGCCCCTTTTCAAGCCCCTCTGCCCCGGCTGGGTGGACTCGCGCTCGTTGGAGACGAACCACTCGAAGTACTCACCGCTGCCGGACTGTTGTGAAGCCAGCCGCGGGTAGTGGACGGGCAACCCATCGACGCCACCGCTCGCGCGGAGAAACGCTTGTAGCAGCCGCGGGTTCACCCCGAGTGTCGCCTGAAATTCGGCGACCAGCGGCGCCAGATCCAGGTGAGGTAGATCCGTCTCCCAAGCGCCGATCGCGGCCGCACAGGTCGCGCCGTCGGCCACCCGGGTCCTGTCCTCGACGATCTCGGCGCGGACGCTCCCGAACCCGAGCGGTTTACCCAGGCCGAGCCGCAGGTGACGCCCGGCCGGCAGCGCGAGCAGCCAGGCCAGCGCGCCGAGCTCGAAGCGCGACAGGTTCGTAACGCGGAGGTCGAACTCGAACGTCGCGCCCGGCTTCACCCACCCCTCGACGGAGCGGTTCTGGTTGCTCCGCTCGTCGGTCGTGGCGCTCGCCCCGTCGAACCGCCGGTGGTGCGGGTAGACCTTCGGCCCGCGCACGCGGTTCGTGTCGTTGTAACCGGCCTGTTCCTTCGAGGCGCCGTGCTGCGGAACCGCGAAGTGATCGTTCTTTTTCCCGAGGTAGAACCGCCCCTGCTGCGGCTTCGGCTCGCCCAGGATCGCCAGCGCCTTCGGCACGGCGAACGTCTCGATCGGGTCCGGCGAGGCGCATGTGCATTCCACCACCCCGACCCGCACCTGGGAGCGGTGCGCCGGATCGGACGTGCCCTCATCCGCGTCCTGGCTGACCCACCCGAACACGCGGTCGGCCGGGGACAGTTCGGTCGTCGCGGCAGCGGGGTGCAACTTCGCCGGCAACAGGTCCAGCGGGCTCTTGTCGAACAGCCGGCGCGAGATCGTCACCGGGTACAGCGCCTCGATGACGTCGGCGCCACCGACCGACCTGACGCGCGCATAGCAAAGGTGTCCGTCTCGTACTTCCAGCGCGTCGGGCTCATACACGTGACGCGAAAACGCGGTCTGCCCCGGTGTATCCCCGAGGTAGGCCTCCGGCGTGATTCCCTTCTCGCTCCTGTCGATGAGCGCATCTCGGTGGAGCGATTGGTAATCGCAGACCAGTTCGTGATACTGTCTCCGCACCGGTTCGGAGACGTCCGCGATCCGATTCGCGGTCGCGGGCGCCGTAAAAAAGAACCGTTCGTCGTGTTTTCGTTCGGCGTTCTGGTTGGTGACGCAAAACCATCCGCTCGCCTTCATGACCTGGCGGAGCGAGGAGTACTTCCCGGCCATCGGAATGAAATCCGGAGCCGCCAGAGACAGTTCGCGCTCGGTCGGCGCGGCCTCGCGCACCGCCCAGAACGAAAACGGTGGGTTCGTGTGCTGGACCAGTTCGAGCCAGCACCAGCCGTGCGCCCCGTGGATCGGCGCGACACCATTGAGCGTAACGGCCCATCGCGCCACACCGGCCACACCGGCTTCATATCGCGCGACCCATGCGGCGTGGAGCAAGCCGCCGGGAACGACCCACCGATCCCGACGGCGATCGAACGCGGGTAGATCCGGGTTACTCCCCAACATCAACCGAGCGCGACCGTTCTCGATGCGCACGGGAACGACGCTTAAACCCTCGCCTGCGGTCGTCCTGTAGCCGAGGCGGCGTGTGTTCGCGCGGCCCGGCCGCGACGGGAACACGCCGAACCGCGAGTTCGTGACGCCCTCGAACGCGGCGCGGAGCATCCCCCGCACCGACGAGGACGCGAGCAGCGGCTTGCCGTCCCGCGTCAGCAGCAGCGGGTAGACCTTGTGCCCCTTCTTCGTCCCCGGAGGAAACGCCGGGTCCCCGCCGTCGGGGCACGTCCGCACGTTGGTCGTGTCGCACAACAGCAGCGGCGTGACCGTCGTGAGCCGCACCCGGATCGTGCCGGAATAGGTTCCGGGGAGGTACCGGCCGTGACCGCGGGGCGGGCCGTCGGCCAGTTCGCCGGAGAACCCGTCACGGTCGTGGAGCGGGAGGAAGTAGTACGGGTTGGCGAACTGGCCGGGCCGGGGGGCGGCCCCCGCGAGGGCCGCCGTCGGCCACGGCTCGCCCCGCGGGCGGATGCGCACCGGTTGCCCCTTCTCCAGTTCGAAATCGACCTCAATCGCCTCGGCGGTGCTCGCACTCAGTTCCGCAACGATTTCCTTCGGGTTGTTGAGTTGGTAGGGCAGCTTGTTCGTCGGCGCCTGCAGCACCCGCTTCCGCTTCTTGCCCTCCCCCTGCCAGACCAGCACACCCTCTTTGACCGCCGCGGCCGGGGCGGCGGCCCCCGGCCCCTCGGGCGCGCGGGGCGCGGCGGCGCGGGGCGCGTGCGCGATCTGCTCCCGCAGCCACGCCTCGCCATCGGGGTCGAGTTCGCCGCGAACCTCGCCGTACCCCTTCGACCCGCCGAACCCGAACGTCACCGCGCCTGTGCACACGTCGCGCAGTGCGGCCGCCAGCAACCCGAGGTCTTCCGGTTTGATCCCGTCTTTGGTCCCGTCCAGGTCGATCGTCAGGCGCGTTTTGAACGCGGGGCGAACGACGTGTTCGGCGGTGAACAGCGCGCCGTCGGCCGCCCCGCCGGTGAACCGGTCGATGGCGACGAAGTCCTGCCGGCCGGGCGCTCCCGGGTCGCTCACTTCGAACTCGTCGATCGTCAGGCGGCTGGCCAACCGCGTGGTGCCGAACAGGCGCTCGATCCGGCCGAGCTCGCGCGGCACCGCCCAGTTGGGGTCGCCGGTCGCGTTCTCGTCGGCCGAGCGGAGCAGGAACTCGGCCCGCGCCCGGAGCGCGCCGCGGAACGACGAGGCCGGCAGCCACGGCCCGCCGTCGGCCCGGCGCAGCGGGACGAAGTGCGGTGTGGTGTTGTCCTCGGGGGCGTCGTCCGCCCGCGCCCGCGAGGCGTCGTTGACGAGGAACGGCCCCCGGAACTTCAGCGTCAGGTCGATCGTCCGGTGGTTCACGCCCCCCGTCGGCGCCGGGAGTTCCGCGGGCGCCGCACCCGCGGCATCGACCCAGGGTGTTCCCGATTCGCGCGTCTCGACCGCGATGCGATCCCACTTCACCCGCCCCCAGCCGTCGGCGCCGTTCGCGCCGAACTGGTACGGGTGGCTCGCGTGGCCCGCGCCGTGCTCCAGGACCGCGAGCAGCAGTGCGACCTCGTCGGGTTTCAGCCGGCCGGTCCGGATCTCGACGCGAAAGGTGACCCCTTCCGGCACGAACTCCTGAAAGAACAGCTTGTTCGCCCGCGCCGCGCCCGTGTGTCGGTCGAGGCACACGTTAGAGAACACCCCGGTCAGGGCGTTCGCGTCCCAGTACGGGACGTGCCCCGCATACGAGAACGGGCCGTGTCGGTCGTAGGTCGCGGTCCCGAACTCGGCCCAACCGGACTCGCCGGTCGCGTCGCGGTGGTCCTCGCGGCCGAAGATGCGGACCAGTAGCGCGGGGCGCTCCGGGAAGAACGTCTCCGCCCACGCGCGCAACACGCCCTTCACCGTCGTGCCGGGCACGCACGGCTTGCCGCGGTGGTCCTTCACCACCGCCTGAACGTCACACGGGGTCTTCTCGTCCTTGTTCCGGTCGTTGACGAGCCCGGCGCGCTCCGCGACCGCCCCGCTCCCGACGTGCAACGGCGTGAGCGTGGTGAACGTACCCACGATGCGCCACTTGATGAGTTTCTCGCTCACGGGCGATTCACCTCGCACCTGTCCGTGTGACACGCGAGGTCGATCGCGACCTCGCCGAACCCGACGTGCGGGAGGAACGGGACCGCCGCCCACAGCGGCACGTCCGCGCGGCCGTAGCGGCGCGCGATCCACTTCGGTTCGGGCAGCCCCGCCGCGCGCCACTCGCGCAGCCTCGCCCCCGCGTCCCCGGTCCCGGTCGGCTTCAGCACGAAGGTGCTGCCGCGGTCGGTGACGAGAAACGGCTCGTAGCTCGGCTGCCGGGTGCGCCGGGCGAGGTGCCCGCCGTGGAGCGTCTGGCGCGCGAAGAACCGGACCAGTTCGAGAGCGCCCCCCGACACGTCCGCCCAGAACTCCCGGTACGCGGCTTCGAGCCCGGATCGGGTCAGCACGTCCGGGTCGGTCATCAGGCAGTCGGTCTGGAGGGTGACGACGTGCACCCCGTCGGGCGGCGCCGCGCCGTCGCGCACCGCGGGCACCGTCGGGGCCGTCAACCACTCGACGTGTGCGACGGCACGGGTCTTCCCGATGTTCGGCAGCCCGTATCCGAGCAGGTCCCGCAGGTCCGCGACGACCGCCGCCCGCTCCGGCTCGGGCACCCCTTCCAGACCGATCGCGGTTTCCCACACGAACCCGACGTTCACGGCCAGCCCGTAGGAGAACAGTTGCTCGTCGGCGGCGCGCCCGGAGTCGCGGCTGATGGCCGTCCGGGTGCGCCGTTCGCTCGGCGGCTCGGCCGATTCTATCGTCTCGCCCGCCGGGGTGCGGATCACGTACTTCGTGCCGAAGTACACCCCCACCGCGTCGCGCGTCTCGTCCTTCCAGTCGATGTCGAACGCGGGCGCGACTTGATAAACCTCGCCTTCTTTCTTCACCTCGATCAGCCGGGGGCCGGGCCACAGGGCGGCGTCCCAGAACCCGGCCTCTCGACCCTTGCAACTCACGAGCGAGAGCGGCGGCACGACGGCCCGCTTCATCGCGTCGCGGAGCTTCATCGGCCGGGCTTCGGCGAACCGGACCGCCTCGAAATGCCGGCACAGGCTGCGGAACCCCGGAACGCGGGCGTCGATCGCGCGGCCGGTGTGGCCGGTGAGTTCCTGAACGAGTCGGGCGGCCGCGCCCTTGAGCACCGCGCCCGGGATGTGCTTGAGCGACTCGAAGTGGTTGCCCCGGTGCTTCGGCCCGACCACGCACAGCGGCCGGTCGAGGTGCAGCCGCACGGGCAGCGCGCCCCCGGTGACGGCCGGCGCCCCCTTCGACCTCTCGGGGGCCGGCTTCAGTTCCGCGGCGACGCGGTGGACGCGGCCGAACCCGACCGTCCGCAGCGCGCCGAAGGCGGGCACCTCGTTGAACGCCTCCACGAGCGCGTTCCGGATCTGGTCGGCCTCGGCCGCGTCCGCGACGAACTCGACACAGCCCGTGAATTCGACCTCTTCGCCGTACCCGAAGGGCGCTTCGAGCATCGCGAGCGCGCCGCGGGCGGCGCTGCCGGTGTCGCGGTCGATGCGGACCCGCTCGATGACGGCGTCGCCGTGTTCGTGGGTGGTGTTCGTGCCGGGCTGCTCGGTGACGAAGTCGCTGAACCGGAGCCGCCCGCGGTCCGGGTCCTCGCCCCCGTCCGCGCTCGGCTTGCCGAGCCAGCGGTGAACGTCCGGGTGGTTCCCGCGGCCGAGGTCGTGGAAGGCGTCGAGGACCTTCCCCTTGACCAGACTGTACGGCAGCATCGCGCGGCCGAGCGCGTCGCGCGCGAGCGGGGCGTCGATGCCCGGCTCGGCCGTCTGGCCGCCCTTCGTGAGGATCGGCCCCAGCAGCGTGAGCTCCACTTCGAGCCGGTAGTGCGACCTCACGGCGTTACCTCGCTCGGCAGGTACGGCAACATCTGGAGCAGGTGCAGGTAGCCGACGTCAGCGCCCAGTTCGGTGACCACGTTCCCCAAGTGGCCCGCGACCTTGCACTCGTTCAACCGCTCGGTGGTGCGAGCGACTTCTGCGGCGTCGTCCTTGCGCCACGCGTGGACGCGCATGTAGAGCTGGCGCAGCGGGAACTCGTCGCTGGCCGCGATCTCCCGGAGCGCGGCCCAGGCGTCACAGAAGTGGGCCGCGTCGAGGACGAGCGGGTCGGGGTCTGTATTACCCGGCGCGAGGAGTCGCTCTTGCTCTGCCTTCGGTAGCCACTTGACGCGGTGCCGTTTGAGGTCGCCGGTGACGTCGTCGAACGACTCCAGCACTTCGTAAGCGAGACACGACTTATTCGCGTCGCCGCCTGCGGCCTTCGCTCGGTCGGCGATCTTCTGTGCGAGGTCCACGATGTTCTGGATCGGCGCTTTCAGATGGCAGAACACCAGCCCGCACCCATATGACAGAGGCTTCCCATCCGCCTCGTGCTTCTGGGAGAGGAACCATTGCGCCAGTTCCCAGCCCTTCCACGCGGGCACGACCCAGATGATCTCGTCACCGCCCCAGAGCAACGTTTCGAGGCGGATCGCGCCTTGGGAAGTCTTCCACCCTTCGCCGCGGTCGGCGCGTTCGAGCAGTTCGCCGAGCAACTTCTGGTGGTGGGCCTTGATCGCGTCTGACCATTTACCGAACGCCGTCAGCCCTTCGTTCCTCAGGCGCTTCATACCCTTTTGGCCGAACTTGTTCCCGTCGGCGTAGAACACGGCGAGCTTGCGGTCGGTGGTCTCCGACGCCGCCTCCGGGCGGGGGCCGTCCGCGGTACCGAGGTCCTGAACGCTGTCGGTGAAGGCGTAATTTGTGCGCGTGTCGAGTTCGTGGTCGTAAAAGCCCTGACGGGCGCCGACCCCGTACCTCCGGCGGTCCGACACGGACGCCGAAACCAGTTCCCGCTCGCGCTCGGCCTTCTTGCTCGGCATCACGCCGGGCCGGACCCAGTCGAGGATGCAGGCGTCCCGCGCGCCGGTGTTCCACAGCCCGTCGAGCGACAGGCTCGGCTGCTGCATCTGGCGCCAGTGGTTCGCGGCGATCGCGTCCTGAACGGCCTCGTACTGCCCGATGGGTGTCTCGCCGAGTTCCCGCACGTCCACAACGAACGTGCCGTGTTTGAGCGGAAGGTGACCGGTGCCCCCTTCGCTCTGATCTGGGTACTCGAACGTTCCCCTCTGAAAGTGCCCCTCGACCGCTTCCCGAACCTGATCGACTGCTTCGGGTGTGTCAGCGTCGAACGTGAACAGCCCGATCGACGCGCCGGTAGCGACCGGGTGCAGGTTCAGCGCGGACAGTTGTTCGGGGAGCTGGGTGACGGCGTCGAGCAGCATCAGCCCGCCGCCGCGCCGGGTGCTGAGGTCGTCGGTGTCCCAAATGACGGACCGAAGGTTCACGCCTTCGACGCGCAGGAGGTAGGTGGGCATGAGGGCTTCAAAATGCTGGTCGAAAGATGATCGCCGAAATCGACACCTCGTCGGTTGCCGCATCGCGCGTGACGATCACGCGAACGGTCCGCGGCAGTTCGGTCGCCACCAACACCCGGGTACTCGGGTCGGTCAGCATTCCGTACAAGCGGGTGCCGGGCGAGCCGAAGGCGTCGAAGCCCTGATCGCCAAGCACCTGGTACACGTTCCGCTCGAACCAGTCGTCAAGTTCTTGAAGCTCTCCGAGCGTAAGCGCCCCGGCGAGAAATGCGTTATACATGCCCGCCAACTGGTTCTGCGCCTCGATCGACAGGCGATACGGCCACACGGTTCGCCTCCAGTAGTTTTCGCATCTCTGCCAACACCTGTTCGGCCGGAATGCCGGGCCGTTTTGCCCGCGCCTGGAGTTCTTCCGCGGTGGGGCTGGCACGATCGAGTTCGTCGGATAGTTGAACGAACGGCTGGAGGCACGGCATTTCTAACTGCTTGACGTGCCCGCCGCCCGGCGCGAACGAGCCCACGTGCCGACCCGCGGCCAGTTCGTTGGCGGCCCAGCGGAACAGCGTCAGCGCGTTTACCACGAACTCGCGCTTGGTCTTCAGCCCGGCCATCGCGGCCAGGCGCTCCATCTCGGTGTGTTCCTTTTCCGTCAGGTCCACTTGCAGTCGCTTGGTTTCCACAGTTTTCTCCCGTCCGAGTGTGTGACGGGAAGCGGGTCGCAATGACCACCATTGTGCGCTCATCATTCGCCGACTCGTAAGCGGGTTAAGACGCTGGCATCTCTGCACCTCGCACTTGGGCGCCTGATATACTCGGATAATACTCGCCATACGCACCGATCGCAAGTACTATTCCGACTTTCACCTTCTCGGTAACGGCTTTTTGCACTAGGTTGGGAGTTGGGACGCCGACCGTTCGTGGTCGAATTAATGAGGCTTCGCGCCGATTGAAGCGTCCAGATTGTTCGCTCGCATTCGCCGACCGGCCAACCGGCCCTCAGTGAAACGCCGCGGGGAAGGCTTCAAACCTTCCCCGCGGCGTTTCGCTTTACCTCGATCCCGTCGGACGGAACCGCGCGGACAAGTCGCAGAACGACTTCACTCAAACGAAGATACGTGAGTCTCCATTCCCGCTGAATCAGGGGTCATTGCGCTCCCGCCTGGTGACCGCCGAGAACGCGGGGTACCTGTCTCCATTCCCGCTGAATCAGGGGTCATTGCGCTCATCTGGAGTACCAGAGCCGCCGCGACAGCGAAGTCTCCATTCCCGCTGAATCAGGGGTCATTGCGCTCCCGGTACGGCGAGGATAAGGGCGGCAGCTAGTCTCCATTCCCGCTGAATCAGGGGTCATTGCGCTCACTGGTTTGGGGTGCTGACCCGAAACTGGCGGAGTCTCCATTCCCGCTGAATCAGGGGTCATTGCGCTCGCGATCGCCGCCTATTACGGGCACGACCGTCTGGTCTCCATTCCCGCTGAATCAGGGGTCATTGCGCTCACCATCCTCGAGCTGGCGTTCAAGGGGGACCAGTCTCCATTCCCGCTGAATCAGGGGTCATTGCGCTCTGCACACCCGGCCAGTAGCGGCGCCGCGAGCGACGGCAACCGCCGAACCCGTCAGCGGTTCGGCACAACCCGGGGCGTGCATCACGACCATCATACGCGCGTTCCCTCGACCGCTCCACAGCTTTCTGCGGATCAACACCGGCTTGACGTTTCGGCCGGGGAACCTCAGCTCGGCTCCCGACGGCCTCCGCGCCTGCCCGGACAGAACTCGGGCGGGTCGGCGCCGCAAACCGCGGCCCGCGACCCGTCACCCTGTCGGCCGCCGCTGCGGTCCGAGGGGCCAACGAGGCCCAACAACTCGCACGCGCAGCGGCTTCTATTCGGAGTTCGTCCACCCGGATCGCACCTTCACTCAAATCACAATAACCGGGTCCGGCGGCACCGGGTCGCGCTGCCACGACAGCCGGCGCTTCGGAAAACGCCGGTCGATCGGGAACAGGTCGAACCGGTCGCTCGGGGCCAGCAGCAGCCCGACCCGGAACTGAAGCTCCTCCAGTTCCTCCGGGTCCACCTCGATCTCGAACACGCTCCGCTGCACGCGGCGCCCGTATTCGAGCAGGATCTCGGCGACCCGGGACCGGCGCGGCGCCCGCGCGATGTCGTAAGCGGCGACGTAGAGGCTCATGGGTGTTCGAACGGCTCCCACGGGGCCGCGGGGTCGAGGAGGTGCCGGCGCAGCCCCCGCGCGGTCGTCAGGAGCTGCGCCAGCCACGACCGCGGTTCCGTCTGCCCGCGCCCGGCCGCGCCGGCGCGCAGGGTCCGCTGCAACAGCGCGTGGAACGAGCGGGCCGCGTTCGCGTCCAGCACCAGCCGGTGCGCCCCGTCGGCGCGGGCCAGGAACTGCGCCGGCCGCAGCCGGCGCGTCGCGACGATCACCGCCCGCTCGACGAGGTGGCGGAACGGCTCCTGCAGGTCGGCCGCCAGCGCCGCGAACCGCCCGGTGCCGCGGTGCAGGAACCCGACGGCCGGCGACAGCCCCGCCGCGCGACACGCCGCCGCCGCGTGCCGGTGCAGCACCGTGTGGCCGATGTTGAGCAGCACGTTCACCGGGTCGTCGGCGTCCGGCGACACCCGGCGCGCGAACCGGAAGCCCGAACCGAGCAGCCCCGGCAGGCACCGGTACCAGTCCGCCGCGCCCGCCCCCTCCGCGCCGCGGAGCGCGTCGAGCGTGGCCGCGTCGGCGCTCTCCCGCGCCAGCTCGCGGAGCCGCCCGACCGCGGCCCCCTGCGCGCCCGCGTCGGTCGCGGACGCCAGGAGCGCGGCGAAGTTCGTCAGCTTCGCCCGGACCAGCGGCTTCGCGATCCGCAGCGCCGCGGCCGGGTCCGCGGCGGCCCGGCACTGCGCCGCCAGCGCGTCCGGGTCGTCGGCGACCTCGCCCGCCAGTTCGCCCAGCGGCCACCCGCCCTCCGACACGAACTGCACCGGCACCCCGGCCCGCAGGAGCTTGCCCGGCGCGTCCGCGGTCCACCCGGCCGGCCCCAGGACGATCAGCCGATCGACGCCCGCCAGCGGCACGCGCCGGAGGTCGCCGCGGTCCGGCGTGGAAACCTCGATGGCGTCGCCGGCCACGTCCAGCCGCTCCACCCCGGGGCCGAGGACCAGCGCGCCCTCCGCCCCGGCCGCGGGCACCTCGCCCGGCAGCGGCAGCGCCAGCGGCGACGGCGTGCGGTCCGCGTCCTTCCACCCCAGTTCGCGCACGCGCCGCGGGCCGGCCGGGCCGTCGTACCGCCAGCGGTGCTCGTGTTGGAACGTGAAGCCGAGGAACTCGAACGGCTCGCCG
>JAFKJJ010000231.1 GCA_017306025.1 Planctomycetota bacterium | reverse complement strand
AAGCATTTTCATCTTCTCGACCCTGCGCGCCTGGTCCGGCCGGCGCCCGCTCGCGCCGCCGTCGCGCGGGCCGCGCGCGCAGCCCAACAGCCCGGCGCACACCACGACCGCCACGAACCACCCCACGGGGCGCGAACCGCGCATCTCCGACCTCCTCAACGTGTGCCCGGCGTCACGCGCCGATCGGGGCTCCCGCCGACCGGGTCAGCGGGCGCGTGAGCTGCGCCGCCATCGCGGCGACGAGGACCACCGCGGCGAGTTCCAGCGGCGCGAAGTCCCGCGGCCACGCGACCAGTAGGAGGATCAACATGACGGGCGGGAGGACGAGCCGCCACCACTCGCGGGAGGAGGGCAGGACCGTTCGCCACCCGTTCGTTGCGAGCGCGCCGATCCGGTCGCACCACCAGCGGCACGCGCACACGGCCAGGCCGAAATGGATCGCGTACTGGAGCCCCACCCACGCCGCGGCGAACTCTTCGACGGGCACGGCCCACCCGTCGCACCAGAGGGCGAGGGCGCCGACGCCCGCCCCGATCACGAACTGCACCGCGTACCGGACCCACCGGCGCCACCCGCCGCGCGCCGGCGTCCGGCCGACGAGCACGACGGCCCAGGCGAGCGCCGTTGCCAGCAGGAACGCGCGGGCGGCCAGCGTCCACGTCGCCCACGGCTCGACGGCGCGCCACAGCAGCGCGCACGCGGCGGTCGCCAGCGGCACGAGCGCCGCGGCGCCGGCCAGTTCGGCGAGCCGGTCACGGGTCGCCCGCCGGGGCGGTGCGGCCGGCCGTGTCGACCGCCCGGCCCCCGATCCGGGCTCGGGACCGGGCTTCGGCCCCACGAACGTCCTGGTTCTGTCGAGGGCGAGCGACCGCGGCTCGCCGGCCGTCACCCGGCGCTCGATCGCGGCGGCCCCGACCGCCACCTCCGCCGCGGAACCCGGCCGCTCGTCCGCGTTCTTGCGCATCAGCCGCTCGATCAGGTCGAGCAGCTCCGACGGCAGGTCCGGCGCGAGGGCGCGGACGGACGGCGGGGTCTCGGTGGTCACCGCGATCACCACCGCGTACGGGTTGTCGCCCCGGAACGGCACCTGCCCGGTGGCCATGCGGTAGAGCGTGACGCCCAGGCTGTACAGGTCGGCGCGGTGGTCGACCGGTTCCCCGCGGGCCTGCTCCGGGGGCATGTACACCGGCGTGCCGAGGATCGCGCCGGTGGTGGTGAGGTGGGCGCCGCCCAGCCGGGCCACGCCGAAGTCGAGGATCTTGCACCGCGCGAACTCCGGTTCCGGCCCCTGCCCGGGGTCGCGTTCGAGCCAGACGTTGGCCGGCTTGATGTCGCGGTGAACCAGCCCGGCCGCGTGCGCCGCGGCGAGCCCCGCGGCGACCTCGCGCGCGACCCTCAGGATCAGCCCCAGCGCCGCGAACGGCTCGCGCCGGAGCCGGGCGTCGAGCGGTTCGCCGGCGAGGAACTCCATCTCGATGAACGGGGTGCCGTCGGCCGCCTCCCCGACGTGCATCACGTTGACGATGTTCGCGTGTCGGACGGCCGCGGCGGCGCGCGGCTCGTGGAAGAACCGGGCGCGGTTCGCCTCGTCCTTGGCGAGTTCGGGCCGCATCGTCTTGAGCGCGACCACGCGGCCGAGGCTCAATTTCGTGGCCCGGTACACCGCCCCCATCCCGCCCTCGCCGATCTTCTCGATGATCTCGTACCCGGCGATCTCCGGGAAGTCCGACAGGGTGGGCGCCCGCGGCCGGACGTTCGGCACCGTCGACCGATCGGACCCGCCCGGCGCGGGGGGCGTGCCGGACAGCGGGTTGATCGCGGGGTTGCCGGTTTCGATCAGCTCGTCGGACCGGGCCGGGGCGCCGGGGCGGGGCGGGGTGTCGCTCATGACGTCCGGGTGCGAGGAGGCGCTCGGCGGCGCCGCGGGTGAGGACAATTGTTGTCTCTACGCCCGGGAGCGTCAACTTTTGCGCTTCGCCGTTCGGACCGTCAGGCGGCCCTCGCGGTCTCGAACGGCAGGACGGCCGCGCGCGTCGCAACGGGCGCCCGCTCGCGCTTCACCAGACGCGCGCGGTCGCGGAGGTGAAGGGCCGCGGGCAGGAGCAGCAGCGCCGCGGCCATACAGCAGCTCACGCCGATGGTCAGCGCGAGGCCGAGGCCGGCCATTCCGGCGTGGCGCGCGATGAGCATCGTACCGAAGCCCAGAACCGTCGTGAGCCCCGCGACGAGCACCCCGCGGCCGGTCGCGGCGCCGAGCCGGTAGGCGCGGCGGCGGTCGCGGGCGCGGTGGTCGTGCAGCACGTGGACGCCGTTGTCGACGCCCACGCCGACGATGAGCGGCAGCGCGATCATGTTCGCGGGGTTCAGCGGAACGCCGCAGAGCGCCATCAGCCCCAGGGTGAATACGACCCCGGCCGCGAGCGGAAACAGCGCGAGCAACAGCCCGGTGGCGCTGCGAAAATCGAGTGCCAGCACGAGGACGATGGCGCCGAGGGCGTATACGCCGGCCCACTCGAACCCGCTGCGCATCTGCCGCAGCCCTTCGAGCGTGCGGAACGACTTGCCGGTGGCCTCCGGGTCGGCGGTCCGGGCGGCCGCGGTGAATTTCTGAAGCGCCGCGTAGTCCCAGAGGCTTTCTTTCGCGAACGCGCGAACGAGGTACTCGCCGTTCGCCCCGACGAACCGCTCGCGCAGCTCGACCGGCACGTCGGCAAGGGTGATCGGCGCGGGGCGCGAGACGCCCTTGAGCGAGTGAAGTTCGGTCGCGAGGTCGGCCGCGAGCCTGCGGTCGAAATCCCGCAGCCGGACGGCCGCGTCGGGCGTTTCGGCCGCCGCGCGGGCCAGGTCGGCAGTCGCCCGCACCAGCGCGGTGTCAGTTCCGGCGAGCCGTCCGACGCGTTCGGCCAACTCGCGCACCGCGACGGGGTCGGAGCCGTTCGGTACGGGCAGCCTCTCCTTCGGCGGAAGGTTCGCGAGCCTCGCGTGGATCGCGGCGACCGCGGGCAACTTCTGCCCCTGCCGATCGGGCACGAGCGACGCCACCTCGACCACCTTCGCGACCTCGGGCAGCGCCTCGTACTTCGCCTTGAGCGCGAACGCTTCTTCGCGCGACCGCGCGACGCTCATCGCGTCCCACGTGGCGCCCGCGGCCCGGCTAATGAGCTTGCGCTCCCACTCGACCGAGTCGGTGCCGCGGGCCTGAAGGTTCAGCAGGTTGTGGTCGTACTCGATGCGGCACGCGGAGCCGGCGCAGACGAGCAGGAGCAGCGCGCCGACGGCGAGCACGAGGCGCGGGCGCGCCGCGAGCGCGGGGAGAAACGTCGCGGGAAACGGGAGGATGAGCGGTGGACCTACCCCCCCGTCCCCCTTCCCCAAGAAGGAAGGGGGTGGCGCCGGGTCCGACAAACCGGGTAGCTCGGGGCGCGGAGTAACGTCACACCCATTCCCGGCCCGACTCGATTCGTAGTTGTCGGCGCCACCCCCTTCCTTCTTGGGGAAGGGGGACGGGGGGTCCGGTTGCTTGGCTCGGCGCCGTTCCAGCAGCACCAGCGCGGCGGGCAGCGCCGTGAGGCACGCGAGCGCGCAGAACAGCACACCGCAGCCGGCGATCCAGCCGAGTTCGGCCACCGCCTTGAAGTCGGCCAACATCGTCGCGAAGAACGCCAGCGACGTCCCCAGCGCCGCAACCAACACGCTCGGCCCGGCGTGTGCGGCGGTGTAGCGCATCGCGTCGTTCGCGTCGCAACCGAGTTTCCGCTGCTCGTCGTACTGCGCGACCCACAACACGCCGTAATCGCCCAGGCCGATCAGCATTACGGCGAACGTCGCGGAGAGGATGTTGAGGTGCCCGACGGTGAGCGTGGCCCAGCCGAGCGCCCACACCGTTCCGACGACGAGCGACCCGACCGTGAGCAGCGGGTAGCGGAACCCGCGGTACACGACGAAGTACAGCACGGCGACGCCGGCCAGCGCCAGCCACGAGGCGCGCGTCGAATCGACGTCGGACATCACCATTTCGTCGGTTTCGAGCACCGGCAACCCGGTGAGGCCGAGTTGAACGTGCGGGTGCCGCGCGCTAACGTCCGCGAGAATCGCTCGCATCGCCTCGTTCGCCTCCTTCGCGGGGGTGAACGACTCCGCGACCTTCTTCGGCCGACAGGTGAGCATCGCGAGGGAGCCGTCGGGCGTGAAGAAGTATTGCGGCTCGGTGAGTTGCGAGAGCGAGGAACCCCTCCCCCAACCCCCTCCCCCGGGGGGAGAGGGGGCTCCGGCGTGTGTTGCCTCCCGCGCGTCCGGAGACGTTGCGGCGTTCCGAAGGTTTTTCTCCCCCTCTCCCTCCGGGGGAGGGGGTTGGGGGGAGGGGTTTTCTTCGCTCACCGCCCACGGACTGCGGTACGCGGCCGGGTCGCGTACGGTCGCGGCCGCCGAAGAGACGATCGTCGGCAGGAGCGCGATCAGGTCGCGCTCGGCGGCGGTGAGTTCGCGCCCGGCGGCGCGCTTCTCCAGTGCCACGCCGCCGTTTCCGAGGAGCGATTGCGCCGAGATTTTTTTCCACGCGAGCGGGCCGAAGTCACCCAGAAGCGGGTCCATACGGCCGACGCGGTCGCGGATCGCCTCGATCTGCTCGGGCGGCAGGTACAAGAGCGCACGGTCCGCGAGCGGTCGGAGGTCGGCGCGGTGGAACGTGCGATCGAACAGCTCGGGCCGCTTTCGTACTTCGGCCGCGACGTCGTCGAGCGCGGCCTTCATCTGCTCGCGGTCGGTTCCCTCCGCGACCACCACCATGTCGTCGTCATCGCCGAACGCATCGAGGTACTTCTGCCACCGCTTCTGACACGCCTTGTCGGCGCTGAGCAGGTCGTTGCGCTGGGTGTGGTATTCGAGCTTCGCGTACGAAAGGGCCACCGCGCCGGCCGCGAGCACGAAGCACGCGAAGAGCACCGCCCGGGGGCGCCGGGCCACCCACGCGACGAGTGCGGTCGTGATCCGGGCGAGCCGGTCGGCGTGTTCATCCGGGCGCATAGCGGCTTCCTGCGCGGGGCGGCCGCTCATAGGCAACTCGGGGGCGTGCCGCAAGGGCAGTGTGAAGGTGCAGGCCCGGTGAAGACGGGCGCCTTCGCGATTTCCGGTGTGCGTCCCCCGGTGAGAGGCGGTAGATTAGCGACCGCACGACCTCACACCCGGAGCCCCCTCATGGCCGAACTCCCGAGCAAGCGCCCCGCGTGGGCCGCGCTGCAATCACACCTCGCGAGCGCCAAGAACCTCCACCTGCGCGACCTGTTCGCCGGCGACCCCGGCCGCGGCACGCGCATGACCGCCGAGGCGGTCGGTATCTACCTCGACTACTCGAAGAACCGCGTCACGGACGAAACGCTGAAACTGCTGCTCGCGCTCGCAGAAGCAAGCGACCTGAAGGGCCGCATCCACGCGATGTTCAGCGGCGAGAAGATCAACATCACCGAGAACCGGGCCGTCCTTCACACGGCCCTCCGCGCGCCCGAAGGCGCGACGATCACCGTGGACGGCAAGAACGTCGTGCCGGAGGTTCACGCGGTCCTCGACGCGATGAGCGCCTTCGCCGATCGCGTCCGCAGCGGCGCGTGGAAGGGCTTCACCGGCAAGCCGATCAAGAACGTCGTGAACATCGGCATCGGCGGGTCGGACCTCGGACCGGTGATGGCGAACGAGGCCCTCCGCTTCTACGCGAAGCGCGAGCTGAACTTCCGGTTCCTCTCGAACGTAGACGGTACCGACTTCGCCGAGACCGTTCGCGACCTCGACCCGGCCGAAACGCTGTTCATCGTCTGCTCGAAGACGTTCACGACGCAAGAGACCATGACGAACGCCGAGAGCGCCCGGCAGTGGTCGCTCGCCACGTTGAAGGACAAGGCGAGCGTTGCGAAGCACTTCGTCGCCGTCAGCACGAACGCGGCGGAGGTGACCAAGTTCGGCATCGACACGGCGAACATGTTCGGGTTCTGGGACTGGGTCGGCGGCCGCTACTCGATGGATTCGGCGGTGGGTCTGGCGACGATGCTGGCCCTCGGCGGCACTCAGTTCCGCGAAATGCTCGCCGGCTTCCGCGCGATGGACGAGCACTTCCGCTCGGCGCCGTTCGAGAAGAACCTGCCGGTCATCATGGGCCTCTTGAGCGTGTGGTACGGCTCCTTCTTCGGAGCGGAGACCGTCGCCGTACTCCCCTACGACCAGTACCTGAAGCGGTTCCCCGCGTACTTGCAGCAGCTCACGATGGAGAGCAACGGGAAGCGCGTGACGCTCGGTGGGGCGGAGGTCGACTACCAGACCGGCAGCGTGTACTGGGGCGAACCGGGCACGAACGGTCAGCACAGCTTCTACCAGCTCATCCACCAGGGCACGAAGCTGATCCCCTGTGATTTCATCGCGTTCTGCAAGTCGCTGAACCCGGTCGGTCGGCACCACGACCTGCTCATGGCGAACGTGTTCGCGCAGGCCGAGGCACTGGCGTTCGGCAAGACCGCGGAGCAGGTGAAGGCCGACAAGGTGCCCGACTGGCTGGTGCCGCACAAGACGTTCCCGGGCAACCGGCCGTCGAACGTGCTGCTCCTGGAGAAGCTCACGCCGTTCGCGCTGGGCTCGCTGGTCGCGCTCTACGAGCACATCGTGTTCACGCAGGGCGTGGTGTGGGACATCGGCTCGTTCGACCAGTGGGGCGTGGAGTTGGGGAAGGTGCTGGCATCGCGGATCGTGCCGGAACTCGAAGCCGCGGCCGAACCGGACCTGAAGCACGATACGTCCACGAACGCGCTGATCAAGAGGTATCGGGCCGCTGGTAGGTGATCGCCGGGGCGGGCCGCCCCGGTCCGAAGGCGCCTTGAGAGCGGCGCGGCGGACCGACGCCATCTCCGGGGCATCCGGCCAGCCACGATCCGGCGGAACAGGTCCTCGACCACCGCCAAGTACCGCCCTCGCGCGTCGGGATGTACGCGATGTCGGCACACCCGCGCGTTCGGCTGCTCCGGGTCGAACTGCCGATCCAACACGTTCTCGGCCACCGGCAGCGAACGATTGGAAATGGTGGGCTGTCCTTGGCAGGAACGCACGGCTCTTTGACGCGTCCCCGCCTCGTGCGGCCAGAACCGCACCGGCGGCGAACGCCTCTTCGGACCGCTGATCGCCGTTTCGGAGCCGCACGATCTCGATGAGATCGTGCGGCGACTTCCGGGTGCAGTGTTGCTGCACCGTATCAACCGGTCGACGATTTAAGCCCCCGTCCCCCGGTAACCGGATGATCGGGGTCCCGACGTTGTATCGCTCACGCGGCCGCGACGACCGGCAGCACGTACGGCCCCTTCGGGATCACCGCGAGCGTCGCCCGCGGACCGTACTCCGCGAGCGATTCGGCTACCGCCTGCTCCACGGTCGCCACCGGCTCCACGCGGCACTTGCGCAACACGTCCGCCGGGAGCCCGCCGCTCACCACCTTCACCCGGCAGTGCGCGAGCACCTTCTTCAGCATGACGAGCTGCCACTCGTCCATCTCGCACGTCGCCGACTCCGACGGCCGGTCGTAGGCGCCGGTGGCCTCGTAGCGGTCGAGTTGCGCGCGGAACTCGTGGCTGCCGAGCCCTTCCGTCAGGCTCGCGGCCAGAACGATCGTCCCGCCCTTGCGCACGATCGGAAGCGCCCCCGTCAGGCCCTTCACCGCCTGGTACCACGTCGTGTCGAGCGGGTAGCCGGCGCAGCTCGTCACCACCACGTCGACCGGCTTCGGCACGCCGGCCCTCACCACGTCGCGGCAGAACCGCACGCCCTCTTCCCACGCCCGGATCATGTCGCCGGCGCCCAGCCACGTCACACGGCGCTTGCCGTCGATGCAGACGTTCACGATGAAGTCGCACCCCGCCATCAGCGCAATACGGGTGTTCTCCTCGTGGACCGGGTTCCCCTCCACGCTGCCGCAGTCGGCCTTCGGGTGTTCGAGGAACCGCGGGCCGTGCCACACCTTCACCGTTTCGAGGGCCGCGATGCCGGGGCAGATCAGCTTCCGCCCGCCGCTGTAGCCCGCCATGAGGTGCGGTTCGATCAGCCCCGTCGTGATCTTCAGTTCGGCCCGCGTGTAGCGGTTGTCGATCCAGGCCGGCACGCCGTTGGGCGTGGTCCCGAGGTAGTCGTGTTCCTCCTTCACCTTGCCGTGATGGTTTACGCAGCGGTAGTTCGACGCGACGAACTCGCCGACCAGTTCGACCAGCTCCTCGCCCTCGTTGGGCCGGTGGAGCCCCGTCGCGACCAGGATCGTGATCCCGGACCGCGGGACGCCCGCGGATTCGAGCGTCCGGAGCAGCGGCGGCAGGATGAACGAATTGGGCACCGGCCGGGTGATGTCGCACACGACCACGCACGCCGTCTTCTTGCCCTTGGCGAGCTCCGAGAGCGGCGGCGTGCCGATGGGGTTCGCCAGCGCCGTGGCGAGGGCCGCTTCCGGGTTCGGGAGCGGGTCCGCGGGGCGGATGACGAGCGGCGGGCCAATCAGCCGGTCATCGGGAAGAGTGACGGGGAGGCCGGTCTTGCCGTAATCGAGCGTGACTTGCATCGGTCGTGTGGGGTGTTTCGTGTTTGGCGTTTGCCCTTGTGGCCGTGTCGAACGTGTAGACACGAGCCGGTGGCGCTAATAATATCACTTTTCACGCACGGCTCGCGGCACCGGTGTGCCCCCCGGCCGGGTACGAAACACTAAACACCAGACACGACAATGTCCATCGACAAGAGCCTGAAGCGCAAGGGCGGCATGGCCAAGACGCGGTGCGTGCTGACCCGCACCGAGCGGATCGCGAAGATGCTGGAGAACGGCCAGTTCGGCACCGACCGCAGCCCCTACGGTCTACCCAAGACGCGGGTGCAGAAGGTGGTGTTGAAGAAGAAGGCGAAGAAGGAAGCGGGCGAGGGCGAGGCGGCCGGCGCCGCGGCACCGGCGGCCGGCGCCGCGGCCAAGGCCCCCGCCAAGAAGTGACGTTCGGGCGAACCCCGCTCACACGGGCGGGGTTCACATTAACTCCGCATGACCACCGCTTACATCGCACTCGGCTCCAACCTCGGCGACCGGTGGGCCACCCTCTCGGCCGCGGTCCGGCGCCTCCGGGCCGAACCCGGTCTCCGCGTCGTCGCGAGCTCCAAGTTTTACGAAACCGCGCCCGTCAACTGCCCGCCCGGATCGGGCGCGTTCCTCAACGCGGTCGTCGCGGTCGAAACGGACCGCCCGCCCGAAGACCTCCTCCGCCTGCTCCTCTCCGTCGAGCACGAGTTCGGCCGCGTCCGGGGCGCGTCCAACTCGCCGCGCACCCTCGACCTCGACCTCGCCCTTTACGGCGACCGCGTCATCAACACGCCGGAGTTGACCGTCCCGCACCCGCGGATGCACGAGCGGGCGTTCGTGCTGGTGCCGCTCGCGGAAATCGCCCCGGACGCGGTTCACCCGGTGCTCGGCAAAACGCTTCGTGAGTTGGTCGCCGCGGTTCCGCGCGGCGACATCCGCCCGGTCCCGCGGCCGACCGATCCCGCAACGCTCTCGGGCCTTCGCGTTCTCGTCACCGGCTCCTCTTCGGGGATCGGACGGGCGACCGCCGTGGCCTTCGCAAAACATGGGGCCGAAGTCATCTTCCACGGCGCCCGGCCGGGATCGCGCCTTGATGAGGCGATGCACGAAGGCTGGCAGTTCGGCCGCGAACACAACGTCGGAGCCCACGGCATCCGGGCCGACCTCCGCGACCCGGCCGAGTGCGATCGGCTCGCGAACGAAGCGTGGGAGGTTTCCGGCGGTCTCGACGTCCTCGTGTGCAACGCCGGCGCCGACACGCTCACCGGCGCCGCGGCCAGGTGGTCGTTCGACGAGAAGCTGGAAGCACTTCTGGCGATCGACCTCAAGGCGACGATGCGGCTCTCGCGCGACATCGGGGCGCGGATGAAGGCCCGGGGGCGCGGGTGCGTCCTCACGGTCGGGTGGGATCAGGCCGAAACCGGGATGGGGGGCGATAGCGGGGAACTGTTCGCGGCCGTCAAAGGCGCCGTGACGTGCTTCACGCGCAGCCTGGCACTGTCGCTGGCGCCGGAAGTTCGCGTGAACTGCCTCGCACCGGGTTGGGTCCGCACCGCGTGGGGAGAAACGGCCAGCGCCGTGTGGCAGGAGCGAGTGCGCGAAGAAACGCCGCTCGGTGTATGGGGGTTGCCGGAAGACGTGGCCGCGGCGGCGGTGTGGCTGGCGGGGCCGTCCGCCCGGTTCATCACCGGGCAGACGATTCGGGTCAACGGGGGGGCCGTCCGGTCGTGAGGGCGGCCCGTCGGCGATCAGTTCGGCGACGCACTGGAGCGGGGAGCGCCCTTGCCGGCCGGTTGCGGGGTACCACCCCCTCCCTGGGGACTGGGGGTGGCCCGCTTGAGGTTCGGGTCCACGTTGCCGCCGGTCACCTTCGGTTCGGCCGGCTTGCCGCTGTCCCCGCACCCCGCGCACGGGGCAACGAGGGCGGCGGCGAGGGCGGCGGAGCGGAGCAGACGGTTCATATCCGTAAATCCTCGGGTAGTGTTGTTCGGGTCGGTTAGTTGAACGTCACGTTCACGCCGTCCGCCGCACCGCAAATGTACACGTACGTGGTAAAGTCCAGTGTCGGGCTGAGGCTGCGCACCGACCCGTCGCCGAACGCGACGTTGATCCGATTGGAGGCGTGGAAGCTGCCGGGCAGGCCGACACCGAGACCCTTCCCCTGAGCGGAGAAGTCGCAGTTCGTGTTGGTCGTGTCGGGACACATCCCGAACGCGGACACGATGCCGTTCATGCCGTACCAGTTGCCCCACCAGTTGCCGCTCACGTTCCCGCCGGCCGATTCCAGAAACATAACGGTGTTGCTCGTTCCGTCGGTAATTCCGACGATCTTCATTTTGTTCTTGTAGGGGAAGATGCCCGGCAGGGGCAGCGGGTTGCCGTTGGTGTCGGTTTCGTAATAGCCGCCCATCGGGAGGTAGTTGGTACGGCCGTAATACTGCTGGGTGCTGGCCGACGGGTCGCCGGCAACGGCGAAGATGTTGTTGCTGGCCGGGGTGGAGCCGAAACCCTCGGCCGAGTTCACGCTCGACGGGTGGCTGG
>JAFKJJ010000230.1 GCA_017306025.1 Planctomycetota bacterium | reverse complement strand
CGCCCCGTTGCCGCCCGGCCCTGCTCCCGCCGCGACCCCGGCCGCACACGTCCAGGCGCCCGCGCCCTCGACAGCCCGCGTCCGCGCCAAAGGCACCGGCCCGACTCCCGAAGTGGCGTTCCGGACCGCCCTGGATGACGCCCTGCGCCAAGCGGTCGCCACCGAGGTGAGCGCCGCCGACTGGCAGAGGCACGGCCGGGACTACCTGGCCGCGCTGCGGCAAGACGGCACGGGCGTCGTGCGCGGCTGGCAGGAGGTGTCGAGCGGTTCGGAGCGGCGGCTCGTGGGGCGGGTGTTTTACAGCGAGGTGGCGGTCGAAGTGGACCTCAACGTCCTCCAGGAGCGCCTGCGATCGGTCGGCGTCGTGGCGCAGCCCCGCGGGCCGTGACGATCCGGCGACTGATGGGGCTGTTACTCCGTCGTTAATCGGGCGTCCCTCCAGAACCGCCTTCAGCATGACCGTTCGGTCGCCCATTTACTCCTTACCGAGTACGAGGTCGGTCACCCAGCACCCGCGGACGTGCGGTTGGTCCGCGTCGCGGCAGTGCGCGAGGACGTCGGCGCTGTCGCAGCCGGCGTCTTGGAGGGCGTCCGCGAGAATGGGCATTGCGCTAAAGTCGCGCGATTCGTACATCTGACGCGCGAGGGTAACGGCGGTGTCGGTGCGCCACGCGGTGGAGAAGGGGACCAGCAGGAACGGATTACCGAAGATGTCGTGAAGCAGTGGCATCTGAGCTTTGCTCTCGATTGCTCTTGCCCGCGACACGACCTCATCGCCCGTTACGTCTCGTCGGCTCTCACGGACCCCGGGATCAAGTTGTTCAAAATGCGCGTCGTAGGCTTCCCACGCGATGAGATCGCGCGCCGTCTCGATTGCTTCTCGCAGTATGTCGAGGTCGTCGTGTTGAAAAGCGGCGAGGGAGGCGGCACGCATTCGACGGTCGAGAATAACGCGGATGCGGTCTCGCTTCGCGGGTAACATCTGGCGCTTGACCTTGCTCCCGACTCCTTTGTCGGCTTGCCGCTCAGCCAGAGCCAGCAGTTCCTGCGCGTCGTTCGGCGGAGTCGTCCAGAGCCGACGGCAACACGCACAGGCGAGAAGGCGCGCCTTCCGTTTATCGGCTCCGCCGCCTTTGTACACCCCCAGCCACATCAACGCCGGTCCCAAGTCTTCGCACGTCAGCCATTCCGCTTCGGTCACGGGCGTTCCCTCGCGTTCGCAACTCGCCGGGCGACATCTCGCGGCGGCTGTATAATACCGGCTACCGCCTGAATACCGCGAGGCGCGCCCCGCGATGACCGGTTCCCTGATCCAAGGCATCCACCACTACTGCATCGGGCTCAGCTACCTGTGCGCCTTCCTGCTCGAACTCGCCCGGCTCCTCTGGCCGGCGAACGGGTGGCGGGTCGCGGGGCTGGCGTTCGGCGCCGCCGGGCTGTTCGCGCACACCGCGTACCTGCTCGTCAACCAGCCGTCACCCGCCGAACCCTACGGGTCGGTGCTGTGGCTCGCGTGGGTGCTCGCGCTGTTCTACTTCTGGGGCACCGCCCATAAACACGCGAAGCAGGCCTGGGCCGTGTTCGTGCTGCCGGTGGTTATCGGGCTCGTCGCGGTGTCGCGCGTGCTGCTCACCGCGACCCCCGAGACGCCCGCGTTCGACGCGGCCGCGTGGGCCACCGGCGAGCGGTTCTGGGGCGCCGTTCACGGCGTGCTCATCCTGCTCGCGTCGGTCGGCGTGAGCGTCGGCTTCCTCGCGAGCGTCATGTACCTCATCCAGGCCCGTCGGCTGCGGAAGAAGGTCGCGCCGGGCACCGTCGTGCCGATGCTCAGCCTCGAACGGCTCGAAACCATGAACCGCCGGGCGCTGAACTTCGCGTTCCCGCTGCTCACGGCGGGGCTGCTCGTCGGCTCGATCTTGCTCCAGCACGGGCACGCGCTCAGTGACAACTGGCTGTCACTCAAGGTGCTCTCCACCGCGGGGTTGTGGCTCGTGTTCCTCGTGCTGCTCTACCTCCGCTACGGCGCGCACGTCCCGGCGCGCCGGCTCGCGACGCTCTCCATCGCGTCGTTCGCGCTCCTGCTCGTCGCGCTGGCCGCGTCGCACCCGTTCGCGGTGGGAGGTGCGAAGTGAACCTCCGAGCGATCGGCTGTAACGTGGACTCCGCCGCGGTCGAGTTGCGCGAGAAGCTCGCGTTCGACGCCGCCAAGACGCAACGGGCGCTCGCCGAACTCAACGCGCGGTTCGCGACCGAGGCGGTCATCCTGGGCACGTGCAACCGCGTCGAGATCTACCTCGCCCGGCAGGAGACGGTCGCCCCGCTCCACGTCCCGCTCATGTCGGAGTTCCTCTCCGAGATGCACGGCGTGCCCGCGGCCGCCATCGTCCCGCACCTGTACGAGCACGCCGACGCTGCGGCCGTCCGGCACCTGTTCCGCGTCGCGTCGGGACTGGACAGCGTCGTTTTGGGCGAAACCCAGATCGCGGGGCAGGTGAAGGACGCCTACGAGGCCGCGCAGAAGCTCACCGCGACCGGCGCGCTGCTCAACAAACTGTTCCCCGAGGCGCTCCGCGTGTCGAAGCGGGTCCGCGGCGAGACCGGCATCGCGCAGGGGCGCGTGTCGGTGTCGAGCGCCGCGGTCGATTTCGTCCAGCAGGTGTTCAGCACGTTCGAAGACAAGACGGTATTGGTCATCGGCGCGGGGAAGATGGGGCGTTTGACGCTGAATCACCTCGCCGAACTGAAGCCGGCCGCGATCCTGGTGACCAACCGCAGTCCGGAGAAGGCCGCGGCGAGCGCGCGGGACTGCGGCGGCCGGGTGGTGCCGTGGGAGCAACTCGACGACGCGCTCGTGCAGGCCGACATCGTGCTGAGCACGACCGGCGCCCCCGAACCGATCGTGACCCGTCGGCGGTTCGACGACAAGGTTCGCAGGCGCCGCGCCGGTCGGATGCTCATCGTCTTCGACATGGCGGTGCCGCGCGATTTCGACCCGCGCATCCACGACGGCGACACGGTGAGCGTGTTCAACGTGGACGACCTCGCCCGCGCCGCCGACGAGCGGAAGGCCGAGCGACGGCGGCACCTGCCGGCGGCCGAGGCGATCGTCGAGGCGGAGGTCACGAAGTTCGTTAAAGAGTGGAACACCCGGCAGGACGGTCCGGTGATCGGGAAGCTCACCGCCGAGGTGGACAAGCTCCGCGACGCGGTGGTTTCTCAACTGCTGGGCAAGCTGAACGGCAAGCTGACGGACGCGGAGCGGGACTACATCGAGGGGGCGTTCCGACTGTTCCAGAGCCGCCTGTTGCACGGCCCGATCGCGGCGCTGAAGGAGTCGAGCCGCGAGGGCCACAGCGGGGGCCTGCGCGAAGCGCTGCGGAAGCTGTTCGGGCTGGGAGAGTGAAGCCGAACCGAACTGAGATTTCGCGTCGCGCGCTTCGCGGTAATAATGCCGCGCAAGATCGGAGGCATCAATGGCCACAGACGTTACCGCACCGACGACCAGAATTCCCCCACTGCGAGCCGGGGAGCGGCTGACGCGCGCCGAATTCGAACGCCGCTGGGACGCGATGCCGGAGGTGAAGAAGGCCGAACTCATCGACGGAGTGGTTTACATGCCCGCCCTCTCGATCGACCACGGCGTCTCGCACTTCGATCTGATCACTTGGCTCGGTATGTACCGGATGCTCACGCGCGGGACCGAAGGGGCTGATAACGCGAGCGTCCGGTTCGACGACGACAACATGCCGCAGCCGGACGCGCTGTTGCGTCTGCTCCCGTCACACGGCGGCCGCAGTCGAATCACGCCCGATCGGTACGTCGAAGGCGGGCCGGAACTCATCGTCGAGGTCGCGAACACCACGGCCGACGAGGACCTCGGGCCGAAGCGCGACCTGTACCGCAAGTTCGGGGTGCGGGAGTACATCGTCTGGCGCGTGGGCGATCGCGCGCTCGACTGGTTCGTACTGCGGAGCGGCGTTTACTGGCCGCTCGCCCCGGGTTCGGACGGGATCGTCCGCAGTGAGGTGTTCCCCGGCCTGTGGCTCGATCCCACCGCGCTGATCGCGGGCGACGCGGCCCGTGTCCTGGCGGTCGCGCAACAGGGTCACGGCAGCCCCGAACACACCGCGTTTGTGCAAGAACTCGCTCGCCGTGCCGCGAACCCCGTCTGAACTGCGGCGAACGGGCGCCGCTTACCTGATCGAGAACTGTTCGTTGGCGTCCACTTCCAGAATCGCGTAGAACCGCACCGCGTCGAGCAGTTCCCACACGGCCGCGAGCGTCTCGTCGGACCATGTCGGCGCGTGTTCGTCCCACCACAGCCGCCAGTGCCGTAGTCGTGAGCTGGCGTCGAACGGCTCGACCGGGAGCGGGCCGACCAGCTCTCCCAGGCGGCGGCAGAGGTCGGCGACGGGCAGAGAAGATAGCACGGACGGCGGCCCGAGCGAACCGAACGGGTTGAAGATGCGCGCCGCTTCGAGTTCCAGTTCGCGCATGCGGACCTCGGCCGCTTCGCGGACTGCGAACGCCGCTACCGGCACGAACCGGCGATCTTCCGGCGCGGCAGTGTCGCGCGACGCCGGGTGAAAGTCCGGGGAGGCATGTGACCGGTGCTCGACGTGCCACCCGACGCGGGCCACGACGTAAACCTGCCACGGGTTACCCATCGCCGCCCCCCGGGCGCGCGCCCGGCAGTTCGATTTCCACAATTTCGTAGAACGGCGCCGCGCCGCCGTGGGTGAAGGTCGCGTTCTCGTAAGCAGGGCACCCGTTCACCGGCGGGCCGAGCGGCCAGAACGCCTCGTCGGTCCAGCGGGTTGTTTCGAACCGCATCGGGTCGTCGTGCGGGTCCGGGGCGCGGACGTGTCGCATCGCCTCCTCGTTCTCGCGCCGACACGCCTCCGCGTCGGCCCAGCGGCGGAACACCTTCACCGGCGTGCCGCCCTCGGCGCCCGGTTCGAACCAGTTATCGTTGTACTCCCAATCGACGGCCATCACCGCGTAGCCGATGCATCCTTCGGGCCGCGCGACCACCTCAAAGAACCGGACGCGGTCCAGCCCGTCCCACACGTGCGCGACCTGCTCCGCGGTAATGTTCCCGCGGGCTTGCTCCCACCACCCGTCCCAGTTCAACGGCTCCTGTTGGCCCAGTTGCATCGGTTCGATGCCGACGTCGCGGAGCCAGTCGCAGAAGATCGGTTCGGGGAGCCGCGAGCGCGCCGCGTGGTTCGGGCCGCAAACAAACGGGTTCGTAATCCGCGCGCGGACCTCGGCCTCGCGCCGCGCGCGGTCGGCGTCGGCCTCTTCGAACGACGGCAGCGCGCCGAACGGCGCGAACCCGGGCATGTGGACGATGCCGTAGTGAGTCCGCCGCCAGTTCAGCCGCCGGACGGCGTATTCGAGTCGCGCGTCCGCGGGGGCGTCACTCACCGCTCACCTCCACGCGGAGCACCTCGAAGAGCGGCCGGTCGCACAGCGCCCACACCGCGGCCCGCTGCTCGTCGGTCGCCTCGTCCTGGCACAGGTCCCACCACTCGACCCATTCTCGGCACCGGTTTCTTGTCGGTAGCGCTCGGGGCAGCGGCAGCGGCAAGCCGAGTCGTTCGAGTTCGTCGCGCGCCCCGTCCACGCCGGAGTCATCGAGGAACGTGAACGGGTTGAGCGCCTGTCGGCACTCCGCGGTCAGGCGGTCGCGGTGCGCGGCGGCCGCGGCGCGGTCGGCGAACAGCGCGACCGGCACCCGCGCGTCGGCCGGGGGGCGGTCGCGCCACCCGTTGCCGGCCGCGAAGTCCGCGATCGCCCGGCGCTGCACCAGGAAGCCGGCGCCCGCCAGCGGCGACACGTCCGACGGCACCTCCAGCGCCTCGAAGAACGTCGCGGCGGCGGCCGGCCAGGTGCGGTTCGAGTCGCCGTCGTACCCCCGCCGGCGGTCGTAGCGGAAGGAGCCGTAGCCCCGTGCCCGCACCCGGTTCCGCCGCGCGCAATCGGCCTCCGCGGCCTTCGCGCGCCGGTACACGCGGACCAGCCGCCCGCCCTCGGTGCCGGCCGTCATCGCGTCCCAGTCGCGCTGGAGCCGCCCCCACGCGATCTCGACGACGACGCCCGCGGGGTCCGATTCGACCTCGGCCACGTCGAAGAACCGCACCTTGTCGAACGCGGCCCAGGCGTGGGCGAGTTGGTCGGCGCTCCACGTGTGCGCGAACGCGTTCCACCACTCGCGCCAGTCCGAGTGGCGCAGTTCGCTCGCCGGGGGCTCGATGCCGGCGTCCATGAGCCAGTCGTGCAGCCGCGGGCCGTCGAGCGACGACTGGAAGAACACCGACCCGCCGCCGAACCGGAACGGGTTCTCGTCGTCGCGCGCCGCGGATTCGAGTTCGCGCCGGTGCGCCTCGGCGGCGTCGAACGTGTCGAACGCGGCCACCGGCTCGGCGCCCGGTAGGCGGCGGGTGTACGGGTCGCCGTGGGGCGGCTGAAACCACCCGACCCGGCGCACGGTGTAACGCGACGCACTCATGACCACACGGAGAAGTCAGGATGGCCACAAAGAGGCGCGAAGAGACACAAAAAGAAGGCAGAATTCAGAGAACAGACGGACGGCTGTTTCGTACCCCGACTTGGTCTCGGCGTCTGCCTTTTTTGTGTCTCTTCGCGCCTCTTTGTGGCCGTTGGTCCTTGGCTTCATCTTTTCTCGTTCCACTCGCGATTGGCGTACTTCTCGGCGCGGATGGCCGCGGTGCGCGACCGCTCCTCCGGAGTCCACTCGCCCGGCGTGACGGCCCACCCGGTGTCGGCCGCGAACGCTACCTTCAGCGCGTCGGCCAGTTCCTCCGAAGCGAACTCCGGCGCGCCCGGCGCGTCGCAGATGCCCGCGAGGTGCGGGACGAGCTCGCTGCGCCGCAGCAGGATGCTCCCGTGCTGCAACAGCGCGCCGCGCATCTTCCGCTGCGCGCTGCCCGCCACCTTCGAACCGCCGACGAGCAGATCGCCGGGCGTCTGGTGAAGGAAGCACACCACCGGGCCGAGCTTCTGCTCCTCGCCGCACACTACCGCGTGCGACTTCACACCACGGTCCGCCAGCACCGCCTGAACGACGTGGTGGAACCGGCAGATCCAGTTCTCCGGCGACGCCCACGGCTTCCCCGGCGGCAGCGCGAGCGCGTAGGTGAGTTCGTGGTGATGCACGATCGCGGCGCCGCCCGTGGATCGACGGACCCACGCCAGCCCGGCGAGGTTCGCATCGGTGGCGCGCTCGGCCGCGTGCTGAAAGTACCCCAGGGACAGCGTCGGTTCGGTCCACGTGTAGAACCGCAGCGACGCGCCCCCGTGCGCTGCGGACTCCAGAAGCGCCTCGTCGGCGGACATGTTGGTCGCGCCGTCCGCGCCCGCGAACGGCAGCAAGCGAATGGTCTGGCTCATGCGGGCATTTTAGGCGAACCCCGTCCGCAAGGACGGCGGGCGCCGCCGCAGTCCGAGCGCTCCGCCCTTCCGAACGAAACGGACCGAGTTTACGATTTCAGACCGACACCCATCCGGAGCCCGTCATGTTCCTCGCACTCGCGCTCGTACTCGCCGCACCGTCCCCCGACACCGCACCGCCGCCGCGCGTGATCGGCGAACTAATCGAACTGAAGACCGGCACCGGCACGCTGTACGGCACGATCGACCTCCCCGCGACGCTCGGGCCGTGGCCGGTGGTGCTGTTCCACGCCGGCTCCGGTCCCACCGATCGCGACGGCAACGGCCCGCTCGTCAGCACCGACTGCTCGAAGCAACTGGGCCGCGCGCTCGCCTCGCAGGGTATCGCCGTGCTGCGGATCGACAAGCGCGGCATCGCCGCGAGCGCAAAAGCGATGCCGAAGGAGGAAGACGTCCGCATGGAGTCGTACGCGGCCGACGCGGCCGCGTGGGTCGCGCGGCTCCGCAAGGACCCGCGCTTCACGAAGGTCGGCTTCATCGGCCACAGCGAGGGCTCGCTCGTCGGGTTGATCGCGGCGCGGGAGGCGAAGTTCGACGCGTTCGTGTCGCTCTGCGGCCCCGCCCGGCCGTACCAGGACGGGCTCCGCGACCAGCTCAAACGAACTCTGTCGGACGACCTCTACAAGCGGAGCGACGCGATCATCGCCGAACTCGCGGCCGGGCGCACGGTGAAGGACCCGCCGAAGGAACTCGCCGCCCTCTTCCGGCCGAGCGTACAGCCGTTCCTCATTTCGCAGTTCAAATACGACCCGGCAAAGCTCGCGGCCGAACTGAAGGCGCCGCTGTTGGTCGTCGCGGGCTCGACCGACATTCAGGTGCCGGCGTCGGACGCGCAGCTCTTCGCGAAGGCGAACCCGAAGGCAAAGGTGGTGACCATCGACGAGATGAACCATGTGCTGAAGGCGGCGAAGGAGGGGAATCGGCTCGCCCAACTGGCGAGCTACTATGACCGGTCGCTGCCGCTGCACCCGAAACTGGTGCCGGCGCTGGCCGAGTTCCTGAAGTCGTCGCTGGGCGAGTAGCGCAGCCGCGGCGCGATCCGAAGTTCACGCTCGAAGTGAAGTAGCCCGCTACAATTTCCCGGTTGTCCCATCCGGAGCCGGGAGCGTTTCATGTCCGCAACGCCTCAAGCGATCCACACCAAATGCTGTGTTGTGGGCGGCGGGCCGGCCGGGATGGTGCTCGGCTTTCTTCTCGCGCGGGCCGGCGTCGACGTCGTCGTACTCGAAAAGCACGCGGACTTCCTCCGCGACTTCCGCGGCGACACCATCCACCCCTCGACGCTCGAAATCGTCCACGAGCTCGGCCTGCTCGACGACTTCCTCCGCCGCCCTCACCAGGAGGCGCCGGTGCTCGTGGGTAACGTCGCCGGCGTCGAGTTCCCGCTCGCGGACTTCGCGTCGCTGCCCACGACGTGCAAGTTCATCGCGCTCATGCCGCAGTGGGACTTCCTCAACTTCGTCGCGGAGCGGGCGAAAAAGTACCCCACGTTCCGGCTCGTGATGCGGGCCGCGGTGACCGACCTCCTCCGCGACGGCGAGCGCGTGACCGGCGTCCGCGCGACCACCCCCGACGGGCCGCTCGACGTCCGCGCCGATCTCGTCGTGGGAGCCGACGGCCGGCACTCGATCGTTCGCGACCGCGCCGGGCTGCCGGTGCGGGATCTCGGCGCACCGATGGACGTGCTGTGGATGCGGCTGTCGCGCCGACCGGAGGACGGCGACCACCCGGTCGGCCGGTTCGACCGCGGCCGCATTTTCATCATGATCTACCGCGGCGACTACTGGCAGTGCGCGTTCGTCATCCCCAAGGGGTCACACGCGGAGGTCATGGCCCGCGGCCTCGACGCGTTCCGGGCGGACATCGTCGGGGTCGCGCCGATGCTCGCCGATCGCGTGAGCGAACTGCGGAGCTGGGACGACGTGAAACTGCTCACGGTGAAGGTGGACCGGTTACGGAAGTGGTGGCTCCCGGGCCTCCTGTGCGTCGGTGACGCCGCGCACGCGATGTCGCCCGTCGGGGGAGTGGGCATCAACCTCGCGATCCAGGATGCGGTCGCGGCCGCGAACCAACTCGCGGAGAAGCTGAAGACCGGCACCGCGACGAACAACGACCTCGCGGCCGTTCAGCGCCGTCGCACGCTCCCGACGCAGCTCACGCAGTGGATTCAGGTGCAGGTGCAGAAGCGGGTCATCACGCGGGCGCTCGCCGCGAAGGGACCGCTGAAGGTGCCGTCCCTGGTGAACCTGTTTCGCCGGTTCCGCATTCTGCGGCGCATCCCGGCGCGGCTCATCGGCCTCGGGGTGCGGCCGGAACACGTTCACACGCCGGATGCGTTCCCACACACCCGGCTCGACGGCCCGCCACACGTGCCGGCGTCATGAGAACCGCTCCTCGAACGGTCGGATCGTCTCGCCGTCCGGCGAGAGGACCGCGAACACGACCTTCGCGAACGCGCCCGCGAACCGCGTGCGGAGCGCCCGCGCGAACAGCTCCGCGATCATCTCCGGGTCGTTCCTGAACACGCCGCAGCCCCACGCGCCGAGCACCGCGGCGTCGTGCCCGTGCCCGGCCATGACCGCGAGCACCTTCTCAACGCGGGCGGCCATCTCATCACGGACGACATCCCGGCGCCCCGGCTTGTGCTCCTTCGCGTATACGCCCGCGTTCACGGCCGGTGAAGTGACAAATGCGCACAGGTACGGCTCGTCGAGCCGCTCGCCGTCGTCGTCATTGAACACCGGCACCGCGGGCGAGTAGATCGCGTAGTTCGAGTAGAACCCGCCGGGCATCGGGGCGTGGTGGCGGTACATCGCGTTGCCGTTGATGCACGCGTACAGCGCCGACGCGCGGCAGAGCGACTCCTCCTGCGCCCGCGCGCCGTTGAGGAACCCGCCGCCGGGGTGCCGGGCGCTGGCGAAGTTCAACGCGACCGGCTTGAAGCCGTCGGCCACTAGCTTCCGCGCCGCGGCGAGCGTGGTGTCGTTCACCACCTCGAACTCCGTCTTCCGGTCGGACGGGACCACGTCCGGAAGGGCCGCGTCGGGCGGGTAACTGACGGTGCCGTCCATCGCGGCCTCGACGAGCGCGCGGACGGCGACCTTCTGCCCGTTGCGGTTGGTGTACCGCCCGGCCGTGACGACCTCGATGGTGTCGCGCGCGATCTCCGCGGCCCTGCTCTTGCTGTTGCCCATGCGTGCCTCCGTGGGACGTGTGACAGACACGGCCTGCGGAATTACGGTTCGGGTATAATCGCGGTGAGGAGGGCGCCCGATGCCGGTTCACGACTGGACGAAGGTTCCGAGCGGCATCTTTCACCACTTTCATCACGGGTGGGTTGAAACGATCGCGCGCGCGCTGAACGCGGGAGTTCTGCCACCGGACTACTACGCGATGGCCGAGCAGAAGGCCGTCGGGTTCGGCCCCGACGTCCTGACCCTTCAGGGCGCGCCACCCGACGGCGAGAACGAACCCGACGGCGAAGCGCCGACCGCGGGCGGAACGGGACTTCTTCAGGCAAAGCCGCAGGCCCGCATTATTGAAGAATCGGACATGTCGTTTTACCGGCGCAAACAGAGCACCGTGACCGTGCGGCACGTCAGCGGCGATCTGGTCGTCGCGCTGGTGGAAGTCGTCTCACCGGG
>JAFKJJ010000657.1 GCA_017306025.1 Planctomycetota bacterium | reverse complement strand
CACCCACACCTTCGCCGGCAGGAGCGGCTCGAAGATCACCCAGATGTCATCCGGGAGGCGTCGCGCGAGATCCTTCAGTTCCATCGCAGGCTCCTGGCGGGGCACCGTCAGGATAGCCGATACAATCGGTTTTGTCCGGTAGTCCTAAACGGAAGGGCTTCGGAGCCTCAACGATCCGAACCCTTCGGGGTCAAAAGGCCGGCGCCTCATTACGGAAACGAATCGCCACGATCCGGCCCCACTCCGTCGAACGACCGGCGTCGCACCGTGGCGGGCGGGACGCTCGCGTCCCAGGAACGGCAAGGGAGAGGCTGAATGATCCGACCCGCGACGCACGACGACGTGCCCGTCATCGCGAACTTGATCCACGGTCTCGCGGAGTACGAGAGGCTCGCGCACGCGTGCGTGTTGCAGGAAGCCGACCTCCACAAGCACCTGTTCGGCCCGCAGAAGTACGCCGAGGTGCTTCTGGCCGAGGACGCGGGCGCGGTGGTCGGCTTCGCGCTGTTCTTCCACAACTACTCGACGTTCCGCGCGAAGCCGGGCATCTACCTGGAAGACCTGTTCGTCGAGCCGGCGCACCGCGGGAAGGGGCACGGCAAGGCGCTCCTGCGCGCGATCGCGAAACTGGCGGTCGAGCGCGACTGCGCCCGCGTGGAGTGGTCGGTGCTGAACTGGAACGCGCCCTCGATCGAGTTCTATAAGTCGGTCGGCGCCGAGCCGCTGGACGAGTGGACCGTTTATCGCTTGACCGATGAGGCGCTCACGCAGTTGGCCGGTTCGTAGTTGGCTCGACATCCACGACGACGGCCTTCGGGTTTTTGCGTAGCCACTCCTCCCAAACTGCAAATTGCGGATGATCGGGTCCGATCTCGACAAGCGCATCGCCGATGATTTTGCCGTCGTTACTTTCCGCTCTCATCGGAACGATAAGGTTCCCGCTCGCCAATCGTCTGATCCGGTTCATGGGCGCTCCGTTTGTTTTGGGTGAGAGTGCAATGTCCCGTCGTGCAGCGCGGACGCGACCAGCACAGCATCCGCGCCGGCCGCGCCCAGCCGCTCCACGTCCTCCCAGGTCCGCACGCCGCCGCCGGCGATCAGTTCCACGTCCGGCATCGTCCGACGGATCTGTCGGCACCAGAACTCTGTTCCGGCCCCGGAGCCGGTACCCACGTTCGCCAGGTCGATCAGGATGAACGCCCCGGCGCCCAGGTTCCGCGCCGCCACGGCCATTTCCAGCACGTCCGCGTCCGAGAAGACCCCGCGGTCGACCCACGAGGCGCGGTAGCCGAGCAACCGGCCGCGGAAGAGGTCGAGCGAGAACGCCCAGTTGGGGCCGAATTCGGTTTCGGCCGCCAGCGCCACGTTCGGACCGACGAGCGTTTCACAGCCCAGCACCGGAACGACGTTCGCCGCACCCGGAACCAAGGCGAAACTGCTGTCCGTGCGGACCCCGACGTCCACGAACAGCCGGCACGTACACCGCTCGGCGAGCGCCGCCACCGCGCGGCCGGTCCGGTCCGCGCCGGTGATCGCGTCGAGGTCCGCAATGTACAGCTCGCCCGCGCCGGTCGCGGCCAGGAGCGCCCGCGCCACTTCGGACGGTTCGGTTGAGGTGGTCAACCGGCTCACCACGGGCCGATATTCGTCGCGCCGGCCGCCGACCGCCCGCACCACCTGTCCGTTCATC
>JAFKJJ010000656.1 GCA_017306025.1 Planctomycetota bacterium | reverse complement strand
GGGGCAAATGGGGCCGAATATACTCCCATTGCTGATCTGTTAGATCGGTCTTATATGGCTTACGCATGGCTCCTACCGGAATGGGCTGACGCGGCACAACCTCCAGTCCCGAATAGATTAGCGTCCGATGCGCACTCCGGATAGCCTCTGATGACTTGCTGGGGATGCCGCCACGGCTTGCCGGTTCGGGTGCGGAACCCCAGTCGGTTCAACTCGTCGCAGACCTCTGGGTGGGTGAGGTCACCAGGGCCAACGCGTATTAATTTGCAGCAAATCCTAGCGTTTCGCGAATTTGATGCCCAACAAGCGATGCGTTTCGGCGGTGACTATTGCTGAAAGCCCTGGAAATTCAAGCAAAAAGAATACGCGTTGGCCCTGGTGAGGTCACGATCCCGAAGCTCGACCCTTTGGTGACGACCGGGGCGTAGACGCCCCGGAGTTCAGCAGGGATGATGTGCTTGGGCATTCGGGGTCGGGGCGGTTTCCGCTGGGCCGGGTAGAACCCGGTCAGGAGTATCCAAAGCGGGGGTGGTGAACGCCATGCATATCACGGCCGGCGTGTTCATCAACGACGACGAACGGGGGCTGCACACCGACTACAAGAAGTGGCTGGAGCGTATTTTCTACGGCGAGTTCGATGGCAACCGCGCGAAACGGGTGCTCGTCAAGGTCATCGGGGAATGACACGGCCGCACATCCTGACACATCCTGTGCGGGGTGGGAAGAAGCGTTCATTTTGGTAGGCAGTTTTCCCCACCATCCGGCAAGAGTTACACACCGTCCGACCCGCACGACCGGACCGCGGCCACGCTCGCCCGTCGCGAAACCCCAGAAAAATTAGCGATTATGGCCGGTACGAATTGTCCGTGGCGGATTGGCACGGTGGATGCATTTACTCTTTACGTTGAGACAACCCATCGGGCCGCCACTCGGAGGCCCGCACTCATACCACCCAGCACCTTCCCCCGACACGTTCCCCGGGCCGACGGCGAAAGCCGTCGGCCTCACGTTTTTTGGGGGCGCACCCGCGTCACTTCGCGACGGTACCGGTCTTCGGGTCGACGCGCAGGCCGAGCTTCTCGTCCGCCTCGGTGTAGAAGAAGAACCCGTACATCATTTCGTGGTGCGTCTGCGGGCCGTTGCGCACGGTCGCCTTCGGGTCCGGGTTGTACGGGTTGAACGCGGAGTTGTCGTACCGCGCCAGGCACTCCAGTTTCGTCCCCTTCGCCATGCGCTTCTTGCCCGGTTCCCACCGGTACGGCACCTGCCACTCGAAGTTGTAGTTCGCAACGATGAGCAGCGTGTCGCGCGTCCCGCCCGGCGGCTGCGCGGTGAACGTCATGTCCTTTCCGCGCAGGTGCATGTGCGAGAACAGCCCCACGCCGATCACGTCCGTTTCGAGCGTCCGCGCGGCCGCGACCTTGTGCGCCGGGGCGCCGGCCGGGATCGCGAACCGGGTGTCGAACAGTTGCATCACCCGGAGGCGCGACTGGATCGTCTCGCGCGGGTAGCGCAGTCCCACGGTGACCTTGCACTTCTCGGGCTTGCCGGTCGTGACGAAGTGGATCTGCAGCACCAGGAACGACCCCTTCGGGATCAGGAACCCGACGCCGCTGTCGAGGTCCATCGGCGCGCCGCCGGGCACGGTGCCGGTGATGAAGTTCTGATCGCTGAACCCGGCCTTCAGCCCGCCGAACGCGAGGTT
>JAFKJJ010000655.1 GCA_017306025.1 Planctomycetota bacterium | reverse complement strand
GGCTCAGGCCGCCGATCTTGAGCCAGGCGCGGCGGTCGAGCGGGTGGGGGTGAGCGGGGGGCATGCGGGGCGGCTCGGCGGGTGGGGCGGGAGGTCGCTTCCGCCAGTGTGTTCCCGCGGGCGGTTCCGGTCAACGGAATATTGCGGCGCCCGCGCGCGTCACTCGTCCGCGACCACCTCGCCGCCCGCGCGGCTGGCCATGTCGGCCGGGACGCGCGGGTCGATCGCGTCGCGGACGAACCGCACCGAGCCGTCACCGAGCACCGCCCCGACCGTGCCCGGGTGCGGGCTACCGAACGCCCACTTGTCCGGGCCGTTCAACCGGAACGGCCCCTCGTCGATCGCCCAGTAAACTCCGCTGATCCACAGCCCGTACTGGTCCTTCCGGTTCGCCCCCGCCCAGATCCCGCCCCACGTTCCGCGGCGGTCGTCGAGAACGGCCTCCGCGACGAAGATCGTCCCCGACAGCCCGTCCGTCACGTCCGCCACCCGCGTCCGGCTGTTGCGGTACAGCACCCCGTTGGGGTTCGTGATGTTGGTAATCATCAGCCCCTTCGGGCCGGGCGCGGTCTGCGGGCGGCTCCACCCGACGCCGCGGTAACTGGCGGTGGCGTGGCCGTCGTAGTTGGCGTTGGTTGGCGGGCCGGGGTCGCTCGGGCAGCGGAACACCGCGAGCGCGGTGAGCGTCTGCGGGGTGGGGGCGGTCGTGTCCGCCCCGCCGCCGAAGACGGTGCGGTCGGGGTCGATCTGGCCGTACAGCGCCGCCTGCTCGACGTACGGCAGGAGGAACACCGGCCAGCCCCAGCCGGGACCGGGCTGGGATTCGGGCCGCGGGTCGCGGTAGCCGGGCGGGAACGCGCCGTTGGTGTCGTGGAAGTTGTGGAGCGCCAGCCCGATCTGCTTGAGGTTGTTGGCGCACTTCACGCGCGCGGCGGCCTCGCGGACCTTTTGAACGGCGGGCAGGAGCAGCCCGATCAGGACCGCGATGATCGCGATCACGACGAGCAACTCGATCAGCGTGAACCCGCGCCGCGGGTGGCGCGGGGCCGGGGACGTGCGGAACATGGTCGGTCTCGTGACGGACGACCACTTCCTTGTACACCCCCGGGGCGGCGGCTCCAAGCCGTAAGCCGCCCGGTCCGGAATCACTTCGACGGTTCGGCCGGGACGGCCGCGGGTGCGGGGGCCGCGTCGGGCTGCGGATCGGGCGCGCCGAACAGCTCGGTGCGGACGCGCTCGCGCTCGCGGTCGATCTGTTCGGGGGTGGCGCCGAGCGTCCGCAGGACCGACTCGGCCAGCGCCAGCGCCACCTCGCCCTCGCCGGCGTACACCTCGTCGGCCCCGGCCCCGCGCAGGGCCGCCCGTTCCCGCAGGTACGCCGAGCGGGCCACCACCCGGACGTCCGGGTTCAGCTCCCGCGCCGCCCGCACCACCTCCTCCGCGCCGGTCAGCCCGGACGCGGCCAGGAACAGCGTCCCGGCGAGGGCGACGCCGGCCTCCTTGAGCGTCTCGGGGTGGTTCGCGTCGCCGTACACCGCCGACACCCCCTCCTTCCGCAGCCGGCGCACCGTCTCCACGTTCATCTCGATCACCGTCGGGGCGACCCCGTTCTCTCGCAGGAGCCGCACCAGCGTCCGCCCGACCGGGCCGTACCCGACCACCACCGCGCGGTACTGCGGGTCGTCGTTGGCGGTCGCGGCCGCCAGCC
>JAFKJJ010000229.1 GCA_017306025.1 Planctomycetota bacterium | reverse complement strand
TGCCCCCTGCACAGCGGGCTGCGCCGGCGGGAGCCGCGGAGAAGGTCGATTTCGCGCGCGACGTCCGACCGATCCTGTCGAACAGTTGCTTCAAGTGCCACGGCCCGGGCACGCAGAAGGGCAAGCTGCGCCTCGACGACCGCGACGCGGCCGTCAACAAGGGCGCGATCGCGCCCGGCAAGCACACGAACAGCGAACTCATCAAGCGCGTGCTGCTCGCCGACTCCGAAGACGGGCGGATGCCGCCCCTCGGTGTTGCGGAGCGCTTGACCCCGGATCAGGTGGCGAAGCTCAAGGCGTGGATCGACCAGGGCGCGAAGTACCCGCCGCACTGGGCCTTCGTTCCGCCCCGGCGCCCGACCGTTCCAAAGGGGAGCGCGAACCCGATCGACGCCTTCATCCGCGCGCGGCTCGAAAAGGAAGGGCTCGCGCCGAGCCCGGAAGCGGACAAGGCAACGCTCATCCGCCGCGCCACGCTCGACCTCACCGGCCTTCTCCCTTCACCCGCGGAAGTCGAAGCGTTCCTCAAAGACGATTCACCCACCGCCTACGAGAAGGTGGTCGACCGGCTGCTCGCGAGCCCGCACTACGGCGAACGGCAGGCGCGCCACTGGCTCGATCTGGCGCGCTACGCCGACTCGAACGGGTACACCATTGACGGCGCGCGGCTCATCTGGCCCTACCGCGACTGGGTGATCGGCGCTCTGAACGCGGACATGCCGTTCGACCAGTTCACGCGCGAACAGCTCGCGGGCGATCTGCTCCCGAACGCAACGACCGCGCAGAAGGTCGCGACGGGGTTCCACCGCAACACGTCGTTCAACGAGGAGGGCGGCACCGACCCGGAGCAGCTCCGCGTCGAGCGCACGGTGGACCGCGCGAACACCACCGCCGCGGTGTGGCTGGGCCTCACGGCCGGCTGCGCGCAGTGCCACGACCACAAGTACGACCCCGTTTCGCAGAAGGACTACTACCGGCTGTACGCGTTTTTCGACTCGTGCGACGAGCCGACGATGCCGATCGGCGGCCGCCCGGACCTCGAAGAGACGATCGCGAAGTTGAACCAGATGGAGTTCTACGTCCAGAAGAACGGCGGCAGCCGCGAGGAGATCGCGATCATTCGTGCCGAGGTCAAGCGCGTACAAGGAAAGGTTCCGACGACGCTCGTGATGCGCGAGCGGGCGACACCGCGCCAGACGTTCGTGCAGGTCCGCGGCGACTTCCTCCGCCACGGCGACGAGGTGCGGCCCGCGTACCCCACCGCGCTCGGTACCACCCCGACCGGCAAGCGGCTGACGCGCCTCGATCTCGCCCGGTGGCTTACGAGCGCCGAGAACCCGCTGACGGCCCGCGTCACGGTGAACCGGGAGTGGCAGAAGTTCTTCGGCCGCGGCTTGGTCGAAACGGAAAACGATTTTGGCCTCCAGGGCAACTTCCCCACGCACCCGGAATTGCTCGACTGGCTGGCGGTGGAGTGGGTGAACCCCGACCGCAAGGTCGGGGGTGACGCGAAGCCCTGGAGCTTCAAGCGCCTCCACAAGCTGATCGTAACGAGCGCGACCTACAAGCAGTCCTCCGCGGCGCGGCGCGACCTCACCGAAAGGGACCCGCGCAACCTGCTCCTCGGCCGGCAATCGCGCATCCGTCTGGAAGCGGAAATCATCCGCGACGCGTCGCTGTCGGCGGGCGGGCTCTTGAACCCGAAGGTCGGTGGCCCGGGTGTGTACCCGCCCCAGCCCAAAGAGGTGTTCGCGTTCACCCAGAGCAACCACCCGTGGCCGGAGAGCAAGGGGCCGGACCGCTACCGCCGCGGGATGTACACGTACATCTGGCGGCAGTCGCAGCACCCGCTCCTGACCACGTTCGACGCAGCGGACGCGCAGGTGGCCTGCACGAAGCGGAACCGGAGCAACACACCGCTTCAAGCGCTGCACCTGGCGAACGACCCGGTGTTCGTCGAGTTCGCGAACGCGCTGGGCACGCGCATCGAGAAAGAAGGGCCGCCTGACGACGCCGAGAAGGTCCGGTTCGCGTTCCGCGTGTGTTTCTCTCGTGAGCCGACGTCACAAGAAGCGGCCCGCGTGCTGGCCTACCTCGACGCGCGGCGCAAGGCCGACCCGAAGACCGCCTGGGCGGCCGTGGCCCGCGTGCTGATGAATTTGGATGAATTCATCACGCGGGAGTGAGTTGCAATGACAGCGCCCACCGACCCGATACCTCCGCCCACCGACCAGACGCCGGAGGCGAAGCTCACCCGCAACATCCGACAGGTCTGTCGGCGCGTCGTGCGCGGCAAAGCCGCCGCCGGAAACTGGCAGGTGACGTCACAACTGTTCCTGAGAATAGCGTCCGTCGTCCTGTCCTCGCTCGGCAGTGCGGGAGTGATCGTGGACAAGGTGTCCGGTAACTTGCCGAACGAGACGGGTTGGGCGTTCTGGGGTTCCGTGGTCGTGCTCCTCTTCGGCATCCTGCTCCAGGTTGCGAACGAGTTCCGCATCGCACAAATTGCGTCCGATTCCCGCTTATTGGCCGAGCAGTGCGCGTTGTGCGAGACGCAACTGGAGAATATGCTGATCGACGAGAACCCGATGGACCCCGTCGCCGGACTGCTCCGTAAACTCATCGAGTTGACCGAGAACGCTCGATACAACACCGTCCTACCGGCCATGACACCGGAGATGGAAGCTCGGGCCGAGAGCTGGGCCACAACACTGATCAGCGCAAACAAGGCCCACTGGCAACTCGTCGACCGACGGCCGCGTCGCACCGGAAGTGCAAAATCCTCGCTCCCCGAACCGCCGGGTCCGTCTGGGTCCCCCAAGGCGGGATAAGACTATGAACGCAACGGACCGCATTGATTACACCCGCCCATTTGCCGAACAGGTAGAAGGGACGCTCTACGCACGGTTCCGTCTCGACGCAGACGGCGTTCCGATCTACGAGGTCTGGGGGGGGGATCGATTTTACACCATCGACGTGTATCTGCTCTCCCCGAAGGCAGCCGGAATCGACGAGGTCACTTACTTCTTCGACGACAGCGCGTCTCCAGAGCCCCTGGGCAGTTCCGCGGACCGCGCGAACGACTTCCGCGCGACGATCGACAGCCCCGGCGACGCGCGACTGCGTGTCGAGGTTCGTATCGGAGACAGCGTGTACGAGCAGCGCGCGTGGCTGTCGCAGATGTTGGAGAACGGTTACGCTAAGGGCGCAACACCCGCCGTCCGATCCGCCATCTTACATATCAAGGTGAGTTGACATTACGGAGCCGCTGATGTTGAGCCCTTCACCCCTCTTGGCCCGCACCCGGCGCCACTTCTTCCGCGACTGCGGCGTGGGCGTTGGCGCGGCGGCGCTGAGTGCGCTCCTCGCGCGCGACGCACAGGCGAAGAAGCGCAACGACCCGCTCGCGCCACGGAAGCCGCACTTCGACGCAAAGGCGAAGGCCGTCATCTTCCTGTTCATGGCCGGGGCACCCAGCCAGCTCGAACTGTTCGAGCCGAAACCCGAACTGAACAAGCTCCACGGCAAACAGGTGCCGGAGTCGTTCACCAAGGGCAAGCGGTTCGCCTTCATCAAGGGCGACGCGAAGTTGCTCGGCTCGGTCCGGAAGTTCGAGAAGGCCGGCCGGTGCGGCATGGACGTCAGCGAACTCCTCCCGCACCACAAAGAGATCGCCGACGAGCTGTGCTGGCTCCGCGGGATGAAGACGGCCGTGTTCAACCACGGCCCCGCGAAGTGCTTCGTCAACACGGGTTCGCCGCAGTTCGGCCGCCCGAGCATGGGCGCGTGGCTCACCTACGGCCTCGGCAGCGAGTGCGACAGCCTGCCCGGGTTCGTGGTGCTGCAATCGGGGCCGCGCGGGCCGCGCGGCGGCGCGGCGCTCTACAGCTCCGGCTTTTTGCCGAGCGTGTACCAGGGCGTGCCGTTCCTCAAAGGCCCGAGCCCGATCCTCGACCTCGCCCCGCCGCCGCGCGTCAGCACCAAGGACCAGGGCGAGTTCGTGGACGCGGTGAACGACCTTAACAAGCTCCGGCACGACGCTACGGGCGATGCCGAGATCCAGACGCGCATCGCGGCCTACGAAATGGCCTACCGGATGCAGACCAGCGCGCCGGAACTGATGGACCTCTCGAAAGAGGACAAGAAGACGCTCGACATGTATGGAGCGGCCATCGGCAAACCGAGCTTCGCGGCGAATTGCTTACTCGCGCGCCGGCTCGTCCAACGAGGGGTGCGGTTCATTCAGCTTTACCACACCGACTGGGACCACCACGGCGGCGGCCTCGACCTCACCAAGCCGCTCGACAACATCTGCAAGGAGATCGACCGGCCGTGCGCGGCGCTGGTCAAGGATCTGAAGCGGCTCGGCCTGCTCGACAGCACGATCGTGGTCTGGGGCGGCGAGTTCGGCCGCACGCCGATGGGCGAGAACCGCGAGACGATCGGCCGCGACCACCACATCGACGCCTATACGATGTGGGTCGCCGGCGGCGGCTTCAAGCCGGGCACGTTGTACGGCAAGTCCGACGAGATCGGCTACAACGTGGTCGAGAACGAGGTTCACGTTCACGACCTCCAGGCGACGATCTTGAACCAGATGGGTATGGACCACACGAAGCTGACGTTCCGCTTCCAGGGCCGCGACTACCGCCTCACCGACGTTCACGGCAAGGTGGTGAAGGACATCCTGGCGTAGAGCCGCTTTTCGCCCGAACCGTCGCACCGCGCGCGAGGGCCGATCGTCTCCGGTGCCGTTGTTTTCACGTCGCGAAGCAACTCGCGTGAGGCGCAAATGCCCCGGACCTGTCCACACTGCGGCGCGGCCCTCCCCGACGTTCGGGGCGCCTCCTGCCCCGTGTGCCGTGCGGAACTGCCCCCGCCCGATCCGACGCCAGGAGCCCCGCCACCGGCGGCCGAGCCGCACGCCCCCGGCCCGACCGCGGTACCCGAAGCGACCGACGAGCGAACGGCACGGTTCTGGCTCACCCTGTTCGGGCTTACGCCCCATGCGTACGTGACGCGCGCACTCGTCGGCGTCAACCTGGCCGTCTTCGTCGCGATGATCGCTTCGGGCGTGAGCGCGTCCAACCCGACGTCCGAAGATTTACTTCGCTGGGGCGCCGACTTCGAGCCGAAGACCCTCGACGGCGAGTGGTGGCGCATCTTCACGTGCGTGTTCGTCCACATCGGCGTCATCCACGTCGCGTTCAACATGTGGGTGTTGGCCGTGAGCGGGCGCCTCATGGAGCGGATGCTCGGTAACACCGGTTTTTTGCTCCTGTACCTGATCTCCGGTCTCGGCGGGAGCCTCGCGAGCCTGCTGTGGCACCCCGACCTCGTCTCGGCCGGCGCGTCCGGAGCGATCTTCGGCATTTACGGCGGTCTGCTCGGCGTGCTCCAGAAGCAGTACGCCTCCATTCCCACCGCGGCACTGGCCGGGTTGAAACACAGCGGGGTCACGTTCCTCGTTCTCAACCTGATCCTCGGGCTGTCGCAACCGAACATCGACATGGCGGCCCACGTCGGCGGGTTCATAACCGGCTTCTTCTGCGGCCTGCTCCTGAGTCGACCGTTCACGCCCGAGGGCGCGGCCGGGCGCCCGGCGCAGAACATCTTAACGGCCGGGCTGGGGGCCGCGGCGATCGTCTCGGGCGCCATGCTCGTCTCCGCCGTGCGACCCAGCGGGGCCGAGGCGGCGCGCGAACTGGAGCGGTTCGAGGCGACGGAGCGCCGGGCTCTCGATACCTACAACGCGGCCGTGGCCAAGGCCGACCGGGGCGAGATCACGGACGCCGCCCTCGCCGCCGTCGTGGAGCGGGACGTGCTGCCCGAATGGCGCGCCACACGCGAGCGCCTCGCCGCTCAGACCGGTACGCCCGACGACCTCGGGAAGCGTGTTGCGGCCCTCGTCGAGTACATGCGCCTCCGGCAAGAGGGCTGGGAACTGTTCGTCCAGTCGGTGCGACAGGGGGACGCGGCGAAGGGCGAGAGGTCCCGCGAGAAACACCGGCTCGCGGACGAGGCGGCCAAACGACTCGGGAACGACCGGTGACCTCTATTCGGGTCCAACAACGTTCCGATTCTGCTTGAAGCTTGCCCGAAACAAGGGTACGCTCCCAAATACCCGCCGAACTCGCCCACCCGCCTAAAACCTGCCCCCGGAAAGCTGCTGTCATGATCCGGGTACTCGGACACCCCACCGCCGCGTGCGACGGGATCACCCGCCGCGACCTCCTGCGCGTCGGTGCCCTCACTGCCCTGATCCCCGGGGCCGCGAAGGCCGTCATCCTGCTCGACCTGTTCGGCGGGCCGTCGCACATCGACACGTTCGACATGAAGCCGGACGCGCCACCCGAAATCCGCGGCGAGTTCAAGTCGATCCCGACGGCCCTGCCGGGAATCCGTGTCTGCGAACACCTGCCGCTCCTCGCGACGCGGCTCGACAAGCTGGCGGTCGTGCGCTCGGTCTCTCACCGGTACAACTCGCACAACCCGTACGGCGTGATGACCGGGTTCGACGGCGGGCAAGACCAGACCGACTACTTCGCACGGCCGACGAACCACCCCAGCGTCCCGAGCGTGTGCCAGTACTTCGGCGTCGGCCGCGGCCGCGACCTGCCGGGCTACGTCATGCTCCCGGCGTTCCCGGGCTACAGTCAAGGGCTCCGGCGCGCCGGCCCCTACGGCGGCTACCTCGGCCCGAAGTGGGACCCGGTGTTCTCCACCGCCGACACGTTCTCCGGCAAGGACACGTCGAGCGACAAGGACTTCTATAACCCGAACGTCCCGCTCACCGGCGAGCCCCGGCTGCCGAAGATCGGGGGCGACCTGACCATCGACGCACTCAACAACCGGCGATCACTCGTTCAGCAACTCGACGCGAAGGCCGCGGCCTACGACACGCACAACCACGACGTCCGCCGCGACGCCGCGTTCGACCTGCTCCTCTCACCGAAGGCGAAGACCGCATTCGATCTCGCCCGCGAGCCCGAAAAGCTCCGCAACCGCTACGGCCGTGACGTGTTCGGCCAGAGCGCCCTCTTGGCGCGCCGGCTGGTGGAAGCGGGCGTGACGTTCGTCACGATCCACACCGAGGCCAAACCGAACGGCCACTGGGACACGCACGACAACAACTTCAACATGCTCAAGGGGCTGCTGCTCCCCTTCCTCGACCGCGCGCTCTCGGCGCTGCTCGACGACCTCTCCGACCGCGGGCTGCTCGAAAGCACGCTCGTCGTCGTGACCGGCGACATGGGCCGCACGCCGAAGGTGAACGCCCGGGCGGGGCGCGACCACTGGCCGCAGTGCGGGTTTTGCCTGTTCGCGGGCGGCGGCACAAAACCCGGCGTCGTCCACGGCACCACCGACAAGATCGCGGCGTTCCCGACGGACCACCCGGTTTCGGCCGGCGACCTCGTCGCGACCGTCTACCACCTGGTCGGCGTCGACCCCGAGGGAATGGTGCCCGATCACACCAACCGGCCGATCCACATCTCCCACGGCGGAAAACCGATCAACGGAATTCTGAAGTGAAGAGAAACTAACCACAGAGACACAGAGGCACAGAGAAGGCCGAGAACGATTGTTTTCAATCACTCTGTTTTGCTGCCTTCTCTGCGCCTCTGTGTCTCTGTGGTTAACACTGCTACGGGGTTGTCATGCTTCACATCGGCGATTCGGCGCGGCTCGGTCGGCGCGACTTCCTGCGCGTCGGGTCGCTCGGGCTCGGCGGGCTGTCGCTGCCGTGGCTCATCCCCACCGCTCGCGCCGGCACGAAGTTGTCCGAGGCCGGCAAGCCGGTCACGGACAAGTCGGTCGTGTTCCTCTTCATGCACGGCGGGCCGAGCCAGTTCGAAACGTTCGACCCGAAGATGACCGCCCCGGCCGAGATCCGCTCCGCCACGGGCGAAATCAAGACCGCGGTACCCGGTGTCACCTTCGGCTCGTCGTTCCCGAAGCTCGCGAAGATGGCCGACCGGCTTTGTATCGTCCGGTCGTTCGTCCCGGGCGACGCGAACCACGACATCAAGACCATCGTCGGCAAAGACTCGCACATGGCGAACCTCGGCAGCGCCTACGCGAGCGCGGCCGGAAGCAGTTTGCCGTCGAACGGGATGCCGACCAACTGCGTGCTGTTCCCGCGGGCGGTCGATCCGAACGCCGGCCCGGAACAGGGCGGGTTCGGCAAATTCGCCTCGAACGGCCCCTTCCCGGCCAGCACGGCTCCGTTTCAACCGGACGGCAACGGCTCCCTCAAGAAGGACATGAAACTGAACCTGCCGCTGGACCGGCTCGACGACCGCCGCGCGATGCTCGAGGCGTTCGACGCGGCGAAGGCCGGGATGGACGACGGCTTCGACAATCTCGGCGTGGCGCGGCAAAAGGCGTTCTCCATTCTGCTCGGCAACGTCGGCGAGGCGTTCGACATCACGAAGGAAGACGCGAAGACGGTGGACCGGTACGACACGGCGAAGCTGTACGACGTGTCGAAGATCAACAAGAAGTGGAACAACTGGAAACACTACACCGACAACGCCAAAACGCTCGGCAAGCTCATGCTGCTGGCGCGCCGGCTGGTCGAGCGCGGCGCGGGGTTCGTCACGGTCACGACGAACTTCGTGTGGGACATGCACGCCGACAACAACAACGCGACGATGACCGAGGGCATGGGCTACATGGCCCCGCCGCTCGACCACGCGATCAGCACGTTCCTCGACGACCTCCGCGACCGCGGCCTCGAAGACAAGGTGCTGCTCGTGGCGTGCGGGGAGATGGGGCGCACACCGCGCATCAACGGCCGGGGCGGGCGCGACCACTGGGGCAACCTGGGGCCGTTACTTCTAGCCGGCGGTGGGCTTCCGCCGGGCGCGGTGATCGGCAGGTCGTCGGCCAACGGCGGTGATCCGGCGACGGAGCCGGTGCGCGTCCCGAACCTGATCGGCACGATCATGCACACGCTGTTCGACGTTGGGAAGCTCCGCGTCACGCGCGGCGTGAGCCGCGAACTGCTCCAGATGGCCGATTACGCCCCGATCCGCGGGTTGAACGGGTAGCCCGACGCCGGTTCGCCTCGGCCGGTGAGGAGGAAGCCGTGGACGAAACGTACAAGCTGATCGCGGATCTGGCGAAGGAACTGGTGCCGCCGGCCGACGGTATCCTGAGCCGGACGCTCTTCGCCAACGATCGACTCAAGGCGGTCGGGTTCGGGTTCGCCGCGGGTGAGGAGTTGTCGGAGCACACGGCCGCGGTCCCCGCGGTCCTGCACGTGCTCTCCGGCGAGGCAACCCTCACACTCGGCGGCGACCGCCGCGATGTGGGCGCGGGGGCCTGGGCACACATGCCGGCGCGGCTCCCGCACTCGATCCAGGCGCGAACGCCGGTGACGATGCTGCTGTTGCTCCTGAAATGACCGCGGCCGTCACTTCAGCCACTCGATCGGGATCGGATACCCGAGCAGTTCCTTCCGCGACAACACGCGGCGGCTGACCGCGTACCTGTCCCCGTCGCGATACAGGATTGCGTCCGTCAGTGCGACGGTGGCGTCCACTTGCTCTTGGAGAATCGAGTCGTACGCGGGTGACCGGTCATTGCACCGCCAAAGGAGCGCCACGGCGATCAACTCCCACCGCCCGCCGCGATCGACGCACACCTGCTTGTTGTTCAGCCTCACGGTTCGTGGCGGCGCCGGGTGCTTGTACTCGCGGGGAACGTACTTCGACTTGCGCAGCAGACCCGACTTCGGACACACGTACCACTGGTGGCGGTAGCCACTGGTGCGGAGCGGTTTGCCGTAGCGCCCCGCGTACGCCTCGCCGCGACACGGTTCGCCGTCGATCAGAATCGTGTGAACGACGACGTAGTCGAAGAGGTGTGTGAGGATGTGCTTCTGGACGACGTTGTTGCGGTCAACGTGCTTGCAGATTTCGGAGTACACCTTGTCCCACGGGCGGCCGACGTTGGAGTCGAGGAACCGGCGGAGCGGGCCGAGGTGCTCGTTGAAGTGCTTCCGGTCCGTGTACCGTCGCTTGATGCCCTCGCGGCTCGGCGGCGAGTTGCCCGCGGCGAAGTACTTCTTCAGTTGGTTGGCATAGCCCTTCCCGGGCCGGCTGTCGCCGCCCCGCCGCCGGAGCCGCGGACGTTCGACCAGCACCTTCCCCATGTCGGCCCGCATGACGCCTCCCGTTGAGTCATGCGACAGACACGCACCGGCGAAGCGGGTTCGCGCCGGTGCCCCGCGAACCGCCCGACGGCCGCTCACCGTTCCAGATCCCACACCCACACCACTCCGGTCGATCCCGTGGCGGCGAGGCGCGTGCCGGCGGCGTTGAAGGCGACCCGGTTCAGGCTGATCGTCTGGTCGTCGGCCAGCGTGAACTCCTCTGACGGGACGCCGTCGAGGAGCTTCCACACCTTGACCCCGGGGCCGACCGCGGCCAACCACCGTCCGTCGGGCGACACCAGGAGCCGGTTCGGCGCCCAGACAGGTAGCTCGCGTTCCGGTTCGTCTCGCGCCGGGTCCCAAACGAGTACGCGGTGCGACCCGTGCCCCGAGTAGACCCTTCGCCCGTCCGGGCTGATCGCGACGGCCCACACCCGGTCGAGCGTCTGATCGGCCCCGTACTTAACGGCCCACTCTCGTCGGGCATTGCGGGTGAACAGCAGCACCCGCCCCTCGACCGTGCCGGTGACGACCGCGCTCCCGGTCCGGTCGGCGGCCACGTCCCGCAAGATGTCGCGGGTCGGCACCGACCACCCGTGGCGCACCTTTCCCGTCTTCGCGTCCCACAGAACTACCAGCCGCCGGGTGCCCGGCTCTGCGGAAATGTCTGCGGAGGCGTCCCCGATCAGGGTCGTACCGTCGGCAGACGCGAACATGGCGAAAACGGCCGGCGATCGGCCGCGATCGACGCCCGACAGGTCGTCCGACAACTTCTCCAGTCGCCGGAGCGTCCCCGGTTCGTACCGGTTGAAGCGGCTGGTGTAGCACCCGTCGGCCGTGACCAGGAGCGGGACCTCCGGGTGCTGTGGGTCGGTGGGGCGTTCGTGGGAGGCCGGCGTCTCACCACCCGCCGGCGGCCAGTTCTCCCAGAGGAGCTGAGCGGGCCGCGCCCCGACCGCTCCCAACGTCCGGCCGGCCTGGAGGGAACCGTCCGGCAGAAACGCAACGAACGCAACGGCCTGCACCGGCCCGCTGTGGCCGCTCCCGCACGCGGCGGAGAACTTCCAGGGGCCGGCGTCTTTGGCCCGTGGGAGCGGGACGCGCTTCGTCGCGCCTCCGCCCGGACTCGTCGCGCCGGCCGAACCCGCGCCTCCCGCAACTGTCCCGCCCGCCGACCCCTCGTCTGTGGGACGGGGTTCGGGCGTTCGGCCCCCGACGAGCACCCCGACCACAACCCCGACCAGTGCGAGAGCGCCGACCGCGGCCCCGGCCCAAACCCATCGGCGGCCGCGCGCGGGCGGCGCGGCCGAGCGAACCGGCGCCCCGTCCGGCCGCGTCGCGGCACCCGACCCGGACGGAACGGCCTCCGCCAATGCCGGGGCCAGGTCGCGGGGCGTCTGGTACCGCTCGTCGGGGGCCTTCGCCATGCACCGACGAACGACGGCCTCGACCGCCAGAGGGACCTCCGGCCGAACCGCCCGCACGGCCGGCGGCGTGTCGAACGCGTGCCGGTTCAGGCGCTCGCGCCAGCCCCCGCTTCCGAACGGCGCCTGGCCGGTGAGGAGGTAGTAAAGGGTGCAGCCGAGTGAGTAGACGTCGGACCGGGCGTCGGCGGCGTGGGAGTCGTCGGCCTGCTCCGGGGCCATGTAATCGACCGTGCCGAGGACGGTCCCGGCCCGGGTGAAGGCGGTGGCCGCGATCGGTCCGAGCGCGCGGGCCAGTCCGAAGTCGGCGACCTTCACCGTGCGCCGGTCGGCCGTGACGAGGAGGTTGGCCGGCTTCACGTCCCGGTGGACCAGTCCGGCCCGGAACGCGTGCTCCAGCCCTTCGGCCGCCTGCCGGGCGTACTCGCACGCCGCCCACACGGGTAGCGGCCCCTCCGCCCGGACGAGCTTGTCGAGGTCGGTCCCCGGCACCAGTTCCATCGCCAGATAGTATCGGCCGTTCACCTGGTCGGCCGCGTACACCGTGACGACGTGCGGGTGGCGGAGTTTGGCCGCCGACTCGGCTTCGCGGAGGAACCGGCGGACCGCGTCCGGGTCGGTCGTCAGATCGGCGCGGATCGTTTTGACGGCGTCCTCGCGCAACAGCAGGCGGTGCCACGCGCGGAACACCTCGCCCATGCCGCCGGAATCGAGGCGGTCGAGAAGGAGGTACGGGCCGAGTTCGAGGTCGGCGGCGCGCCCCTCCGCGAGCGAGGCGGCCTGGAACGGGGTGACGAGCGTCGGGGACGCGACCGGGTCGGCGAGCCATTCGATCAGCGACGGGGACGGGGCGCCGGCGGACGGCCAGGTGCGAACGGCGTCCGCAACCGCCCGGCGGCACGCCTCACACCCCGGGACGTGTGCGAGGAGGTCGGAGTCGAACCGGGCGGCGGGGTCGGCGAGCCGGGCCGCGACGCGCGCGGCGTGAGGGCACGTGGCGGACGGCATGTCGGACCTTTCGCGGGAACGGTGCGAAGGTCATTTTAGCCCGCACGGAACACCGCGACCGCACCGGAGCCGCACCCGGCCGCGAGGCTCTTGTCGTCCGGCGCCCACGCGATCGCCGACGCTTCCCCGCCCTCGAACTGGAACTCGCCGACCTGAGCCCCCTTGCGGTTGGTCGGCTGCCACAGCAGCACCTTGCCGTCGAGTCCTGCGGAGGCCAGCAGGAACCCGCGCGATTGATAGGCCAGCGCGGTGACGTTCGACTCCTCGTCGTGGCCCACGAGCATCGTCGGCTTCGACCCCTCGGGACCGTTCGGGCCGGCCTGGCAGTCCCAGATGCACACCACCGGGCCGCCGCCGGTCGCGAGGTAGCGCGACGAGAACTCCCAGGCCAGTTCGCGCACCTTCGTCCGGTAGCCCCACATCTGAAGATCACGGGCCGCGTCGTAGTACCAAAAGTGGACCGTCGAGTCCTGGTTGCCGTGCGCGAGGATCTTGCCGTCGGGGGACCACGCCATCGCCAGCGGGGAGCCCTTCCACGCGAGCATCTTAACCGGCTCGTTGCTCTGGAGCGGGTCGTACGTGGTGGCCGCTCCGTAGGCGAGCAGCGTGAGGTGGTTGGTACCCGGCCGCCACTTGACGTCCATCACCGTACCGGCCTGCGGCGGCAGCTCGCGCACCAGTTCCCCGGCCGCCGTCCAGACCTTCACCTTCTTGCCCGCGGCCGATGCGAGATATTGACCGGACGGGTGCCACACTACTTTCTCCGCCCACGACGCGCCGGCGTCGAGCGCCTTCACCTCCTGGCCGGCGACCGCGTCCCACACGCGGACCTTGCTGTCCTGCCCCACCGACGCGAGCAGGTTGCCGGTGGGCTGCCACGCGATCGCGGCCGTACCGAACCCGTGGCCCTTCAACTGGTGAACGGGCTTGCCGGTGTTCGCGTCGAAGACGGTGATGGGACCGCTGACCGCGGCCGCGGCCAGCCGAGAACCGTCCGGCGCCCACGCCAGCGCGAGCGCGTGGTCCGGAACCGCCGCCTGCCACACCGGACGAAGCCGATTCTCCGCTTTGCCGAAAAAGCTGATGCGCGCCATGTTGAGTGGGTCCGATGGAGTGAAGCGGCCTTTCCCGGGACCGCGGCCGTCCCGGCCGCCAAAGCGCTACGCGACGTGATGCTCGGCGGTTGGTCCGTTGAGCATCGCGACGGGAGCAACGTGCGGCCGGGACGGCCGCGGTCCCGGGAAAGGCCGGCGCGGCGGGCTCGCCGGAGACATCTTACGCGAGGCAGGACTTGAAGCCCTCGGTGAGCGCCTCGCGGTCGAGGTTGCGCCCGATGAAGATCAGCTTGTTCGACCGCGGCGTCTTGCCCCACGGCTTGTCCACCTTGCCGTCGAACAGCATGTGAACGCCCTGGAACACGAACCGGTTCGGCTCGTTCCTGATGCTCAGAACGCCCTTCATCCGGAAGATGTCCGGCCCCTTCGCCTGGAGCAGTTCGCTCATCCACTTGTTCAGCTTCTTCGGGTCCAGGTCGCCGGTGAGCACGATGCCGACGCTCGTCACCGACGAGTCGTGAACGTGGTCCGGTTCCTCCATCACGCCGAGCGAGTGCGTCTTGTGCTCGTGTTCGTGGTCGTGCTCGCAGTGCCCGTGCTCGTGGTCGCAGTGCGAGTGGTCCTTGCCGTCGTCGTGGTGGTGCTCGTGTTCGTGGTCGTGGTCGTGGTCGTGCTCACAGCGGCCGTGCTCGTGGTCGCAGTGCGAGTGGTCCTTGCCGTCGTGCTCGTCGTGGTGATGGTGCTTGTGGCCGCCGTTCTTGAGGAAGTCCGGTTCGTGTTCGAGGACGCGGTCGAGGTCGAAGCCCTTCACGTTCAGCACGTTGTCGAGGCTCGTCTGCGCGTTCTGGGTGCGGTAAACCTTCGCGGTCGCGTTCATCTTCCGGATGAGCTTTTCGAGCTTGTCCAGTTCGGCCGTCGTCACGAGGTCCGTCTTGTTCAGGAGGATCACGTCCGCGAACGCGATCTGCTCCTGCACCTCGTGGCTGTCCCAGTGCAGGAGGACGTGCTTGGCGTCCACCAGGGTGACGATGCCGTCGATGGCGGTCTTGGCCTGGACCTCGTCGTCCATGAAGAACGTCTGTGCGACCGGGCCGGGGTCGGCCATGCCGGTGGTCTCGATGAGGATGTAGTCGAACTTGTCGCGGCGCTTCATCAGGTTGCCGAGGATGCGGATCAGGTCCCCGCGCACAGTGCAGCAGATGCACCCGTTGTTCATCTCGAAGATCTCTTCCTCGGCGTTGATGACCAGGTCCTGGTCCACCCCGATCTCGCCGAACTCGTTCTCGATGACCGCGATCCGCTTGCCGTGGTTGGCGGTCAGGATGTGGTTCAACAGCGTCGTCTTGCCGGCACCGAGGAACCCGGTGAGCACGGTGACCGGCACGCGGGCTTGCGTCGCGGGCATCAGAATGACTCCTGTTTCGAAAGTGGAGCGAGCGCCGACAGGGGAATTGTACCAGCGGCGGCTACGGCGCGAAGGTGCGTCGTCGTTGGTCATCGGTCATCGGCGTTGCGCCTCGTTGCTCTCGGGGGGAGGAAGAGCGAAACACAAAGGACGAAGGACCAATGACCAAACGGGAGACGCCCGGCCGGGTTTCCCCTGCACCGGGCGCCTCGCCAGCGGAACAGGCGGGGAACAGCCCCCGCCCGTTGTCGGAACTCCCCGACCGGCGCAACTTGCGCCGTCGGGCGGGCTATTCGTGCCGCAGGGCCTCGATCGGGTCGAGCTTGGCCGCCCGCCACGCGGGGTAGAGGCCGAAGCACATGCCGACCAGGATCGAGACGCCGACCGACAGGAAGATCGACAGCACGTGGAGCTTGGCGGGCAGTGCCGGGCTGGTCGGCCACCACCAGCCGCGGAGCAGGTCCCACGCGGCCGGGATCGTGTAAACCGACAGGACGCCGATCACGGCCCCGCACAGCCCGCCGAGTGTGGTCTGCACCACCGCCTCGACGAGGAACTGCATGACGATGTCC
>JAFKJJ010000228.1:1083-12294 GCA_017306025.1 Planctomycetota bacterium | reverse complement strand
GCGACTCGGGCGGCGAGTTCGGCAACCTGCTTGGAGAGTTCCCGACAGCCGGGACACGCGGGCTCATCCATGCCGCCATCGTAGTGATGTGGGCCACGAGTTCTCGCTCCGATTGCAACCGGGCTGGAGCGAGGCGCTAATCAAGTACAAATGTCGAAAGTGGGTCAAGCACCAACAGCTTGCGGATGTGCCATCTGTCTTTCAGCGCATACCCAACAGGAGCCGAAAGGAAGTTGGCTGACGAAGGGCCGGGTGGACCGAAGATGTTGGTGTAGACAAAGTTGCGAAGGCGAGGCTCGCCAAATCGAGTGTACACCTCTGCCGAGCAAAGCGGGAAAAGGCTGCGATTGACATCAGATTCAAGGAAGTCGAGCAGCGACATTTGCCTGGGCCTCTTTCAGTACAGCCGACCCAATATCTCAGTTGCTGGCTGCCATCGAAGATCAATGGCTCAGTTACTGGCGGAAAATCGGTTGGCTGACCTTGTCTACTCAGTGTTGTGGTGAAGCCAACTCTCGTTAAATATCGCTCAAAGCAATTCGCCCAGAGGCGTTGGTGCTGTTTTCATCGGGCATCTCGTCCCACGTCCGGCCGGCGAGAGTGCGCCCCGTCTTGCCTTTGTTCACGCTGTCCCACTGTTTGAAGAAGAACCCGGCCCCGGCGGCGACACACTGGTCGCGGATCAGCGTGTGCGCCGCCGTCACATGTCGATGACTTCGATTTCGGGGAACGGCAGTTCTCCACGGTATACGACCCAATTGTTCTGGCGGCGGGCGTACCCTCCACCCGTATCCGCTTCGTGGGCCTGGGCGAGCATCCCGCCGCAGACCCGGCCGAGGTAGAGAAACGTTCTCTGGAAGGCGCACCGGGGCCACGGTTCGGCCGCGCGGTCCCACACCCGGTTGATGCTGTCGTGGGCTGCGTCCAACACAACGTCGATCCTCTTGGTGTCGCGCGTCATGTCGAAACCGCTCCCGCCATCCCAAAGTTCGCCGCACACGAACAACAGTAATCGGAAGCCTCCGACCTCCAGCACACGATCCGCCAACGCGGTCGTGTCGCGCACGACCTCCCCATTGCGAGCGCGACTGCTCGCCGTGTACCACCAAACTTTTTGCTCGCGGGCTTCCCACGACTGTTCCGCTCCGACCGAAAGCAAAGTGGCTTTCGGGAGAGTTGCGGCGATTGCTCCCAAGCGTCGGTCGAGATCGCCCAGGTCGGGATCTCCCGACCATGAGAAGTCCCTCGTGCTGTCACCGGCCGGGGTCACGCAACCGAAGAATCCCGCCGAGGTGAGGTAGACACAGGGACCGCCAGCGTGGGTGGCGTTGATGGCGCGTTGGAGAAGGTCGAGTCTCGCATCGACCGACGCACCCGTACCACGTCGAGGGTTCACCGCGACGACACGGAGACACGGCCCCGACCCGGTCCAGCGTGTTCCCCCCGAACCGAACCGGGCCGTCACAGCCCACCCGAAAGCCGGGTCTGGAACCACGCGCCTCCTCGAAGACGGGTCGTTGTGGGAGGACGCCTCCGAACACGGCGACTCGGTTTGTTTCATTCCGCTGCTCCGCTTGGAACGAGAACTCGGCGAGAGACTGCTCTTATACGCGATCAAATGCTCACGGTAATATACTGCCGACAGATATGAACGCAGCGATGACCGGAGGTTCAGATGAACTGGTTGACCGTCGAATTGGTCGAGGGGCTGCAACAGGCGATTCGGCAGGGAATGCCAGTTCACGACCACATCAACAACATCCAACACGCGACACTTGCGGGTCTGTTGGAGTACGGCTGCCTCCGGTACACGGCCGCGAGCGACAGCCTTCCGCCGCTGCCCGCCGTAGTCCAAATCAGCCCACTCGGTCGGGCGCTCTCGGAGATCCGCTCGCCTCTCGGACTTCGTAGCAGCGGGAGCCAGAAACCCCACATTCGCAGCGTCGATACCCGCGAGGTCGAATTTCACGCACTAGAGGGAGAGAACCCGACCCTCGAACCCGCATGGGAAGATTACATGGTCCGGTTCGTCCGCTCGGCGGTCGCGGCCGGTTTCCGCCAAGTCATCGCGGATGGGATTTGTGCCACGCTCCACGAGATGGCCGAGAATGTCCAGATTCATGCCGCTTCGCCCGTTGGGGCGGTCGCCGGGTATCACGTTACCCCCGGCGTGTCCGCGTTCACCATCGTAGACGTGGGGGTCGGCGTGCTTGCCAGCCTGCGCACCTGTCGGGAGTACGCACACCTCTCTCACCACGGAGACGCCCTCCAAGCTGTGTTACGGGATCACGCGAGCAAGTTCGGGCGTGGCAAGGGCGGCAACGGGTTTCGACAACTGTTCAAGTCTCTGGCCGACCAGCGCGGTGAACTCCGATTTCGCACCGGCCAGGCGCGGGTGACGATGTCCGGCGAGTTGACCAACGCCCTCGGAACGGAGTCGTTCGGGGAACCCATTCCTGGCTTTCAGATCACTGTCGTGTGCCAGACGGCCGACGCGACCACCAACCGGCCATTGATGTAATCCCGCAGTTCTCCTTGACTCACGGCAGCGGGCCGCGTATTATCTCATTGCGACGAGGTGAGATATATGAGGTTGCCATGACCATCGATCTAGCTCAGACGTTCGGCACGCGGCTCCAGGGCCGTCTGAATGGTCGTCGCGACTTCGCGCGGCTTTGTGAGTTGGCATCCACGGCCGCGCAGGGAGAGGTCGTTCATCTCGACTTCACAGGGGTCGAGCTTGTGACGGGGTCTTGGTTGAACGAGGCGTTGGTGCCGCTCCTGCGCTGGGCTGCTGATGAACGGAACGACCTCTACCCGGTATTGCAAGGTTTAGGCGACACGGTGCGGGACGAACTCGTGTTCGTCGCTTCCGCGACGAACACACACTTCCTCGCCCTCAGCCGCCATTCCCCGCCCCGCGCCGTCCTCATCGGCTCGCTTGATCCGGGGCAGCGGGCCACCCTTGAAGCCCTAATGAAGTACCCGGACGTAACCGGGGCCGAACTGGAACGCCGGGAACCTGGGGGCGAGAAGGTTCGCGCGACTGCTTGGAATAACCGTCTCAAAGACTTGTTCGAGAAACGTCTTTTGCGGCGAGTCAAACGGGGACGAGAACACCTTTACTCGCCGGTCGTACCGGAGGTGGTGCTGAATGGGTGACAAGATCCTGACCGGCCAACGGACGCACCGGCGACGGGGCCGCGAGAAAGCCAAAGACGAGTTGGGGCGACCCGACCTCTTCAGCCAACCCGACATCATCGAGCGCGAATATCCCGTGACGCCGATGCCCGGTGAGAAGCTGAACGACTGCGACGTGTTCGTGGTCTACCGGGGCGACCAGCCCGACCGCGTGAACTTCGTGCGAGGCACCCACCTCGTGGGCTATTCGACCGGCGAAGCCGCCGCCCGACTGCGGGAGGCAATGACCGAGTCGGGCCAGGAGGCCATCCGCGTGCGGGTGGTCAAGGTATCTCCGTTCGGGTTCGGCACGGCCCGCATCGTAAAGGAGGATGACGGTGATCTCGGTCGTAAAGCGTCTGCGTGAGTCGGAAATCGCGTCCGGTTGTTCGTCGTGTTTCCGACGCACCCACTGCGGCGGGATGGACTCGGACGGCACACTTTTTCAGGACATGTCGTGCTTCGAGCGTTACTGCTGCGAGAAGTCGGACTGTCAGATGATCTGCCCGAACAACCAGTTCTGGCAGCGCGACCTGCGCGAACTCGGCGGACTGCGGTTCGAGGAGCTACCACGCCTCTCTCAAGCCGAAGTGCCACTCCCAACTTACGTTCCGGTGATCGACCACAACTACCGCCTGCGGGACGTGATCGACTGGCCGGTGGTGGCACTGAAACTGTCCGAGGTGTTCAAGTGCAAGAACTTTGTGCCGGTCGCCGAGGATGCGGCGGGGTTGAGGAAATACTTCAACCTCGCCCCGGCCACCCGCATCGTGCTGCGGGGTACGGACGACGATCCCCCACTCGAACGGTACTGGCAGAACCGGCACACCGCCCGTGCCTGCGAGCGGATGGCCCGGCTCGGCATCGATCTGGTAATCGGCCCCAACTTCTCGCACGCCGCCGATGTGGTCCGCACCGAAACTCAAGGGAATCGGATGCGCCAATTGATTTGTCTTGCTGAAATGGCGAACGCGGGGCTGACGGTGGTGCCACACTTGAATGCCGTCGATTCCGCTGACTGGCGGTTCTGGGGGCGCTACCTCTCCGAGCAACCCGGCATCCGAGTCGTCGCGAAGGAATTCCAAACCGGCGATAAGGACACGGAAGAGGGGCGGCGTGTCATCGACCGGATCGCAGCGATCCAAGAATCAACGGGAAGGTGCTTGCACCTGATCGCGGTCGGCGCGGCACAGTTCGCGGGGTACATCGCGCACCGTTTCGCGAGCTTCACGATTCTGGACTCGATCCCGTTCATGCGAACGGTCGCCGGTCACCGCGAGTTCGCCGTCGAAGGCGGGGAACCGCGATGGGAGGAGCGGTTCTTCGGCCCCGAAGACCCCATCGACGCGCTCTTCAGGCACAACCTCTCGCGCTACTCGGCGTGGGTGTTGGACGCGGCTCGTCTCGGACGCGGGAACCGAATCGCACTGACTTGTTTGGGGAGTAAACGCACCTGACGGAGCGGTGCTTCGCCGTCGTGGTCTGCGGTGGCGGGAAACTGCCGTGGCGGAAGAGGGCGCACTGCGTGTCGGTGACGCGGCACGATGCCAGTCAAATTGACGGGGCGATTTGACGAGTGGAAACAACCGCGTCTTTGGACAGTTGGCGGCGAAAAGGGGATGCCGAGAAGAAAGTGAGCGGCCGCGTTCCAGAAGAGGCAAAAAGAAAACCCCGTCGAAACGCAATGATTTTAAGGCATTTCGACGGGTTCTGAAAAACGAGGGCGGGGTTGCACCGCCGAGGGGGCGCATCCTGCTTAACCCGGAGTTGATCGTCGCGCCGCTGCCGTGCATCGAGTACGTCGTCGTCCACGAACTCTGCCACGTCCGGCACCACAACCACGGCCCCGACTTCTACCGCCTCCTGGCCGCGATGATGCCCGACTGGGCAACCCGGCGAGAACGGCTCAACCAGTGTGTCGCGGCGTAGCCCAGGACCGAGTGGTTGTTCGCCTCACCGGGAAGGTCGTGTTGTCCCTCATACGGTTGCAATTCGCCGCGAACGCACGCTCAGGAACTGAACCGCCATGCCCCGCATCCCCTCGCGCCCGCCGCTCGACCTGTCCGGCAAGTGGGCCGTGGTCGAACTGCCGTCGATGATGGACGACTACCTCGAACTGACACCCGACCCGCACGTTCTCATCACCCACAACAACTTCGCGGTGTTCTCGGCCACGTTCTAGTTCGGTGCGCAAGAAGGCTTCATCGACGGTCGCGTGGACGAGGCGGACGGGACTGCGGTCACGCTGTTGAAGACGGAGTATACTCTGACCGGGAAGTGGAATACGCCGCAAAGCTCGGCCTAGAGGGTTTGCAACTGGCATCGAGTTCAAGCTTGCGGCCCAAGACGGGCAACCGCTCGACCCGGACAACACGACACTGAAAGCGATGAAAGAGGTCGCGAACCAACCTGGACTCCGATTTGATGCGACCTGAGCGAGCGAGTAATGACCGGTAACAATGGATCACGCAGAGGAGTGAGCCGTGGAAGCTGTCCTTTTCTACAGAAACCTCTACACGCTTACGCATCGTCAACGCTGGAACGAGAGGTACTACACCAGCAATAACCAGCCCCACGGTCCTCCCAATGCGTGGACCGCTGCCGCTCTCGCCAACCAACCGGAAGCTGACTATCCACTGACCACTGCCGGCGTCGTGTTTCTCCAGACAGCCCGCGAGAAGTTCGTTGCGTTCGTAAACGCCTTCAAGGACGCTCCGGGTAACGTCCTCAACGCTGGCAATCTGCTCGCAGCGTTCAACAACCAGCCCGTTGAGGTTCAGGAAGAGCAACTTGAGATCGCCGGGGTTTCGGCGTACACGACTCCTGGGTCTGCCTACTGGCACGGACAGCAAGCTGCGGAACCGCCAGATGAACTCGTTGCCTTTTACGGTTTTAAGGTCTGTGACCTTGCCCCTGAGCAGGATCAAGGGGGCGTCATTGCCGCCGTGGTTAAGTCCGTCTGCGTCCTTGACCCGCAGGCGTTCATCAACAGGTACTGTGACGGTGCCGTGCCACCGAACCCGCATCCTCAGCCCGAAGAGGGTCCAGGGCTAGTTTGGGATGATGTTGTCGAGGGCCAATAGTCGCCAAGTCGAAGGCCAAAAACACGGCACAAGACGCGCAAAGAATGGCGCAAAGAATGGCCGGAAACGGGTGGAAAACGTGGGAGGGGCGGGAGCCATGAAACTCCAAAAACACTCAAAAACAAGGGAGAAACGCATATGGTGAAGATCGGAATTGTTGGGATAGGGTTCATGGGCCGGATTCATTTCCTCGCGAGTCGGAGACTCACGGGAGGGAAGGTGGCCGCTGTCTGTAGCCGCGATCCCGCGAAACGCGCCGGCGACTGGCGGAATACCCGAGGCAACTTCGGCCCCGAACCGGGGCAGGTCGATCTGGCCGGCGTGAAGACCTACGAGAAACTGGAGCAGATGCTCGCCGACCCGGAGATCGACCTCATTGATGTGTGCACGGTCACCGACCAGCACGCGCCGATCGCACTGGCGGCCCTGAAGGCCGGCAAGCACGTGCTCGTTGAGAAGGCGATCGCGCTCTCGCCGCAGGACGCCGACGCAATGGTCTCGGCCGCAAAATCCGCCGGCAAACTTCTGATGGTCGCGCACGTACTGCCGTTCTTTCCGGAGTTCAAGTTCGCGGCCGAGGCGGTCCGCGGCGGGCAGTACGGGAAACTGCTCGCCGCGCACTTCAAGCGCGTGATCGCGAGACCGGACTGGTCGGCCGACATCGGCGATGTCGCCAAGACCGGCGGACCCGCGGTCGACCTGCACATCCACGACACGCACTTCATCGGGCTCGTGTGCGGCGTTCCGAGTCAGGTGTTCTCCGTCGGCACCGTCGAAAGCGGCGCGGTGACGTACCTCACCACGTCCTACCTGTACGGTCCCGGCGGTCCCGGCGGTCCCGCGGTGACGTGTTCGTCGGGGGCGCTGTCGATGAGCGGTCGGCCGTTCGTCCACGGGTACGAAATCTACCTGGAACGCGGCACGTTGCTCTACGACTCCGGCGGAACGCCGCTCACGGTGCTCACGGCGGATGGGAAGGCCACGCAGCCGGCACTGGCCGGCGGGGGTGATCCACTTTCGGCGTTTGGGGATGAACTGCAGACCGCGGTGGACGCCGCGGGGAGCGGAAAAGAGCCCGACCTGCTCAGCGGGAAACTGGCGCGGGACGCGCTGGTGCTCTGCCATCGCGAAATCGAATCCGTGAAGACGGGTAAGCCCGTTGCCGTCGGCTGACGACCCAGATTACCTGATTCACGGGACCGGAACGGACCGCGCCGCTTCCGCGGGAATGCGGAATGATAAACTGCAACGGTTCTCGCGGTCTCGCGGGGCCTGCCGATCTGAACGGTTAGTCGGAACCGTGGCAGTTCGGAGGGCGGTGCGATGGCCGGGCGACGCTGGGTAATTGGTGCGGTGCTGGCCGTCGCGGTCGCCCAGACGGGCTGTGTCACGTGCTGTGCCAAGACCTACAAGAAGTCGCTCGAACACGGCGCGGACTGCGAGCTGCCGGTCGCGTGTCGGAATCAGGTGTACGTGTTCCTCGTCAACGGCGTGACGCCCCCCGTTCACGGCGGGTTGGGCGAACTGCGGAACAAGCTCGCCGAGAACGGGTTCGCGAAGGTGGGCATCGCGGACCTCGCGGGCGGGCTGTGCGTCGAACACGAGATCAAGAAGATCCGCGCCTGTGAGCCGGACGCGCGGTTCGTACTGGTCGGCTACGACGTCGGCGCGCCGGTCGCGACGTGCGCCGCCCGTGATCTTGCGTCCAGGGGCGCTCGGGTGGAAGCGCTAGTGTTGCTCGACCCGGTCGGCTGCAAGGAGGTGAGCGGCGTTCCGACGCTTCTCATCACGAGCGGGAGCGGGACCGGCACGACCGCGCACGGTCAGCGGGTGATCGTGCCGGACGCGGGCCATTTCGGCTTGCCCGCACACCCCACGGCCGTTGCGGCGATCGTCGACCTGCTCCACGGTATCGCCGCGAGTTGCATGGAACCGATCACCGACCCCGTTCCCGAATGGAGCTACAAGCACGCCCCGGAAATGCGCCCGCCGGCCACCGGGCGCGTGAGCGAGGAGTGGAGCTTCCTGGCGGACGGCGGTACCCCGCACCCGATCGGAACGCGCACGGCAGCACAACCGGCACCCGCCGCCCCGTCGACCGCGGCCGGGCCGGTGCTGCTCCGAAAATAACGGGCCGGCGGCGGGGCCTGCTACTCTGAAAGCATGAAGCTGAAGCAGCGGCCGGAAGATTTCCGCGTCGAAGAGTTGACGGACGCGACCGCCGGCGACGCCGGCGAGTTCGCGTTCTACCGGCTCGACAAGACCGGCTGGACGACCCCCGACGCGCTCGCCGCGGTGCGCCGCCGCTGGCAGATCGACTTCCGGCGGATGAGTTACGGCGGGCTGAAGGACCGGCACGCGGCCACGTCACAACACCTTACGATCTTCCGCGGTCCCAAAAGGAACCTCTCGCACGAGCGGGTCGCGCTCACCTACCTCGGCCAGCGGGCCGAGCCGTTCACCGCCACGGACATCCGCGCCAACCGCTTCCGGGTCACGCTCCGGGCGATGAGCGGCGCCGCGGTGTCGCGCGCGGATGCCGCGCTGGGCGAGGTCGCCGGCGCCGGGCTGCCGAACTACTTCGACGACCAGCGGTTCGGTTCGGTGGGGGAGCGGGGCGAGTTCGTCGCAAAGGAAATGGTGTTCGGCCGCTTCGAGCGAGCACTGTGGCTGGCGCTCGCGGCCCCCTACGAGTTCGACCGCGCCGACGCGAAACGCGAAAAGGCCACGCTTACGGAACACTGGGCCAAATGGGCGGAGTGCCAGGCGAAACTGCCGAAAGGACACGCGCGGAGCCTGGTGAGCTACCTCGCGGCACACCCGACCGACTTCAAGGGGGCGGTAGCGCGGCTGCGGCCGGAGTTACAGGGGCTGTACCTCTCGGCCTACCAGAGCTACCTCTGGAACAAGATGCTGTCCGCCTGGTTGACGCGCGCGTTGGGCGCCGCGAACCTCACCGGCGTCGAACTGAAGCTCGGCCGGGTGCCGGCTCCGGTGCGCGTTCCGGACGAGAGCCGTGCGGCCTGGGAATCGCTCGCGCTGCCGCTCCCGTCGGCGCGCGTGAAGCCCGAACCCGAAGCGCCGTGGGTGCCGATCGTTGAGGAGGTGCTGAAGGAGGAGGGGCTGACGCTCGCGGAACTGAAGGTGAAGGGGATGCAGAAGCCGTTCTTCTCGAAGGGCGATCGCGCGGCGTGCGTGCGGCCCGAGAACCTGAGCAGCGCCGCCGAGGCCGACGAGTTGAACAAGGGTCGGATGAAGCTGGCGCTGAACTTCGACCTGCCGCGGGGCAGCTACGCCACGATACTGGTGAAGCGCGTCACTTCCCCCGCACTAGTTCCTTGAACGCACCGCAGATCACCGGCGCGGCGTCCGGTCCGACGCTGTTCATCTCGCCGTACTGCGCCTTCTTTAGCCCGTAGCAGAACGGCGCCTTCTCGTCCCACTGGCGCTTCGGGATGAAGTAGCCCAACTCGTCGTTCGCCAGGCCGATCAGCATCCGGTGTTTCGATTTCAGTTGATCGTAAATCGCCGGTTCGATCGGGGCGTCGGGGAAGTCCGCGCCGGGGTCGGCCGGGGCTTCCACCTTGCCAAGCACCAGTTCCGGGTAGATCTCGCCGGGGATCGCGGCCACTTCGAGCGCGCCGAGCTTCAGATACCCGAGTTCCGTCTTCACCGCGACCGGCTTCGACACCTCTTTCGTGACCTCGAACTTGGCCGGCGTCGGCGTGCCGTCCCACTTGTACATCGCGCGGTTGAGCACGCCGAACGACCACGCCAGCCGGTAGATGTTGTTGTCTACCGGAACGAGCAGTTCGCGCGTGCGGACGTCGAACGGTGTCAGGGTGATCGGGGCCGCGTCCTTGAGGGCCTTCTCCGCGAGCTTCGCGAGCAAGTAGCCGTAGCGGTCCGCCTTTTCGAACGTCTCGTCCGCCAGTTCCTTGCCCTTCTCGTCCTTCACCGGGAGGCCGAGGGTGGTCATGAGACCGCCGACCGTGCCCGTGAAGTACGCGACCGGACACTTCTGCGACTCGCGGAGGTACTTCACCGTGTAGTAGATGTAGTCCGCGGTGATTTCCGTATTTTTCGACGCGAGCGCCTCGGGGTGACAGTTCCACTGCACCAGGACGCCGAGCGGCTTGTCGGTCTTCGGGTCTCGGAAGTGCAGCGCGACGAGTTCGTCGTGCTTGACGACGGGCTTGCGGTTGTCGTGAACCAGGTCGGCATCGCGCGCGGCCCCGATGCTCGCGAGGGCCGGTTTGCGGGCCTTGTCCGCGGCCCGCACCGCGTCGACGCATCCGGCTTCCACCTTCTTGAGGTACTCGGGGTCGATCCCGCTCTGGACCGGCGACGGCCCCCACAGCCCCAGCGTGTCCGGACCCTCGTGGTTGTGCGTCGCGGAAACGAGTACGTACTTGAAGCCGGGCAACTTCTCGCGGACGCGCTCGACGCTCGGCAGGAACAGCCCGACCACATCGACCGACACGAGCGCAATCTTCTCGTCGCCGTCGGCCATCACGACCGCGCGGGCCGTGATCGGATCATGGACCTTCGTCGCCTTGCGGTTCTGCCCGAATCCCGCGAGGAATACCGGCTTTTTGTCGAGGTCGGGGGTGAGATCGGCCTCGCCGAACCCGACCGAGAATTCCCCGGCCGTGAGGGGAGGGACGAACGCGACCACCGCGGCGAGGGAGATGGCGAACCGCATGACGGAGCCTTCCGAAAGAGAAAGAGCTACGGATGAACACAGAAGACACGGATCAGAACAGAGAACAGAGTTTTAGCTCGACCGATGCCGATTCTGGTGGGCGCCCGAGGTGAGGTAGCACGAGGGTTGCTGAAGCTCCCGAACTGCTCGCCCACGGACGGCCGCCATGATTCTACCACCCGAAGCGCGACCGCTGGTCGCCGGGTTCGTGTTCTCGTTCACCAGCCCGGCGTACCAGCGGTT
>JAFKJJ010000228.1:0-1076 GCA_017306025.1 Planctomycetota bacterium | reverse complement strand
TCTCGACGCTCTTGGTCGGCGCGCTGCTGACGACCGGCCGGCGCGCCGTCGCCAACCTCCTACCCTCCGGCACCTCGCGCCCGGGCACCGCACCCGCTGGTAGCTGGTGCGGTCTCGGACCCCGTGGTCCGGGCTCGCGCTCGGCCGCGCGCTGGTGCGGTTCCTGCTCGACCACATCATCCCCCGCCGGCCCGGTCGCGCTCGTCGGCGACGACACGGTCGATGGGCACAAGGGCGGCTCGGTCCCGATCCGTTGGGTGTTCGTCAAGGACGCCACCGGCACCCACCGCGACGACCGCGACCCGGCCGCCGGCTTGCGGCGTTTTGATTTCTGTGCTGCCTCGGGCAACAGGCCCTTGAACAGCGCCCGCAGTTCCTCGGCCGCTTCCCTGCCGCGGGCTCCCATCTGCCAGACAACGGCACCCTGCCCGGGTGCGTCGGCGTAGATCCGCTTGAGCGTGATCGCGGGGCCGGCGAGCCGGAGTTGAAGTGTGACTGCCGCGTCCCGCATGTCCTGGGGCAGCCGGTACTGCTTGCCGGCCATGCTGAGGACCACGACGCCTTCGGGCTTGCCGCCGCGGATGTCCTGGGCTTGCCGGAGCAGTGTGGTGGCCTGCGCGAGCGCCCTCGCCTCCAGTGTGCTGGCTTTGTAGGGAAAGATCGCAAGATCGCCGCGGAGCAACAGCGCTCGGCTTGTCTCGGTGTTACTGCCGGGACCGTTGGCGTTGACGAAGTCGCAGTCGCGCGCCAGGCCCGGCAGTTCGTCGAGGATGGTGTCGGGATCGTCCAGGCGGGCGGTGTGGATCTCCGGAGCGGCCTCGTGCGTCCATTCGGACGAGGACTGCTGCATGTCGCGATCGGCCAGGATGACCTTGTGCCCCTGCTCGTGGAGCCAGGCGGCGAGGTGGACGACAGGGTGGATTTGCCCGGGTGAGCGTCATTAGTGTTGGTAGATTTCATGCGGCGAGCGAGGCCCAGTAAGCCTCCCACTGGCCTTTCTCGCTGCGGAACAAGGCACGCAGGTGACACACGGCGTCGGCACCGGCCTCGCCCCAGCGCATCCCGGATCCCTTCAT
>JAFKJJ010000654.1 GCA_017306025.1 Planctomycetota bacterium | reverse complement strand
GTGAAGCTCGCCGCGGGCGACCTGATCTTTACCGGCACCCCCGCCGGCGTCGGGCCGCTCGAACCCGGCGACAAGGTCAGCGCCGGCGTGGCCGGTGTGGGTGAGATCGCCTTCGCCATCGGCCAGCCCGACGACGACCACCCCTAGGACGGTCAGACTCGCCCCGAGGCTGACCGCCAGATACGCGGGGGCGTAAGCCCATCCCGCGTCGCGCAAACCGGCCCCGACGATGACCGGGAACACGTTCAGCGCGCAGAACATGAGGGCGAAGTAGAAGAGGAGGTTCGCGAGCCGGGCCGCGGCGTACGTGCGCGGCGCGACGGGGAGGTGCCCGAGCGCGGCCCGGTCGGCGGGGTTCAGGACGATCTCCCGGAACTCGACGAACACCGCCGCGGCGATCAGGAGCAGCGAAAGCGAGAGGTTGACGAGGGCGAAGAAGAACACGTCGACGCGCGCAAACAACAGGGCGCAGGTCAGCGCCGAGGCCGTCAGGCACTGGCCGACGACGAGGTAGAGCGGGCTGACGGCGTGGTGCGGCTTCGACGCGGTGGCCTGCGCCCAATGCTGCTCGCGCAGGTCCATCAGAACCATGACGCGCAGCAGGGCGACGAAGCCGCGCGGGTCGATTCCCGCCTTCGCCAACCACCGGGAGTACATGCGGGAGCCCCCTCTCGGGGCAGAGGTGGGTCAGGGGGACGGGGCCGGCTCTTCGAAGGCGCGGAAGAACGCTCGCGCGCCCTCGTCGGCCTGCTCGGGCCGCGTCAGCTCGCGGAAGACCGCTTCGAGGGTCCCGCCCCGCGAGCGCCGGACCAGATCGGCGGTGGCCCCGTCGGCGACGATCCGCCCCCGGTACAGGACGATGGTGCGCGCGCACACGCGCTCGACCAGTTCGAGAATGTGCGAGCAGAACAGGATCGTCTTCCCGCGCCCGAGCAGGCCCTCGATGATCCGCCGCAGGGCCAACCCGCTTTCGACGTCGAGGCCGTTCAGCGGTTCGTCGAGCAGCAGCACGTCGGGGTCGTGAACCAGGGCCGCGATCAACAGCACCTTCTGGCGCTGGCCGCGGGACAGCGTCTCGATGGTCCGGCCGAGCGCGGCGGTCAGCTCAAAAGCCGCGGCCATCTGGTTGATGCGATCGGCCGCCTGCTCCCGCGGCAGGTGGTACAGTTCGGCGACCAGGGACAGGTATTCCGCCGGGGTCAGCGACTCGTACAACCGGGCGTCGTCCGGAACGTATCCGAGCCGGCGCTTGGCGGCGAGCGGTTCGGCGGCGACGTCGTGCCCGCCCACGGTTACCCGCCCGGACGCCGGTCGGAGCAGCCCGGCGATGATCTTGACGGTGGTCGATTTGCCCGCGCCGTTCGCACCGAGGTAGGCCGCCGCTTCTCCGGGTCCGACGCGGAACGACACGTCGGACAGCACCTCCCGCGAGGCGTAGCCCGCGGCGAGGTTTTGGACGTCGATCACCGATACGTCCCCCCAACCAAGTTGATGTTTTTGGAACAGCACGTTAATAGCCCCGGTCTGAGCGGTCAAGTGAAAACCTCATACGATCGGTCAACCGGGTGAGCGTCGCGGAAGTTGGTGGCTTTTTCAGTACTGGGACAGGAGGATGAGTGTGAGTCAAAGATTCCTCCCGGCAGGAGCCGTCCGATGTCCCGGCGCACGTCCCCAGCGGCACATCCCGAACTAACGGCCGAGCAACGATCC
>JAFKJJ010000227.1 GCA_017306025.1 Planctomycetota bacterium | reverse complement strand
ACGACGACGAGACGCTTGAGGAGCTGTTTTTGCGCACCGTGGCGGGCTGATGTTTCGTCTTGTCGTGGGGCCGCCCGGCCTGCCTTACCCGCGTGCAGCCGAGATGGCGAACGCATGTGGGGCGCGGCACGCGGGGCGAACAGACGGCAGGCCGGGCGGCCTGCCCCACAAAAAATGGCACAAACCGACACCCTGCTCCGCTACCGGCCGTGGCGCGGAACGCCCCGCGGGCCGCTCTACGCCTCCGTGGCGATGGCCGAGGCGTCGCTGAAACTCTTGCTCCGCCGGCGGCTCATGTGGGGGCTGTTCGGGCTGGCGCTGCTCGTGTTCTTTTTCTTCTTCTACGCGCAGTACCTGGTGGTGTGGATCACCAACCAGCTCGCGACCGAGACCGTGCGGTTCGCGGGCATCCCGGTGAACGCGAACAACCTGACGCGGTTCCTCAAGCGGCTCGCGCTCGACGGCAGCGATCACACGTTCGGCAACTTCATCTGGTACCAGGGCTACGTCCTCGTCATCGTTCTCGCGCTCGCCGGGTCGGTGCTCGTGGGCAACGACTTCTTCCACGGCAGCCTGCCGTTCTACCTGTCGAAGCCCATCGGCCGGTGGCACTACGTCCTGGGGAAGTGTCTGGCCGTCGGGGCGCTCATCAACCTGCTCACCACGCTCCCGGCACTGCTCCTGTGGCTCGAAGCCGGGCTCCTCGACGACTGGCAGTCCTATTACTTCGAGAACCTCGACCTGCTCGCGGGTATCATCGGGTACGGGCTGACGCTGACGGCCTCGCTCGGCCTGCTGGTGGTCGCGACGGCGGTGTGGCTGCGCCGAACGGTCCCGCTGGCGATGGTGTGGATGGGGCTGTTCGCCCTCTTGCCGATGCTGGCCGCGTGGCTCGTGGACGCGACGAAGGACGAGCGCTGGCGGCTCATCGACCTGTGGAACGACCTCTACCTGTGCGGGCTGAGCTGCCTGGGGGCCGACCACACGACGATACGCCCGCAGCCGCAACCGGAGTACTGGCAGGCGTGGGTCACGGTCGGGGCGGTGGCCGTCGCGTGCGTCGCGTACCTGCGGCGGCGCGTTCAGGCGGTCGAGATCGTTTCGTGAGTGGTGAGCGCGCTCGGTCGAAGAGCGGATTTGAAGTCCGTGTCGGTAGCCCCCTCACCCGCCGTTGTGACGAAGACGCCACAACGGCACCCTCTCCCCGCCGGAGCGGGGCGAGGGAAGGCGCCGGGACGCGTTGACGCGACACGTGGCGATGAGCGATGCGGAACGGCGGCGCGTTCCCTCGCCCCGCTCCGGCGGGGAGAGGGTGGTCCGGACGCCGGTGCGTCCGGACCGGGTGAGGGGAACAGCTACACGGTTCAACAGGTGAGCTCTTCGACCGAGCACGGTGAGCGGCAAGTAATGAGCAACGAGCCGAGCGCGTCCGCACTGGTTCCCGCCGGGCAGAACCCCGACGCCGAAACGGCTCCGTCAACAAACGGAAAGCTCCCCTCGTCCACTGTTCAGTACTCACCACTCACCACTCACCACTCACCACGCACCACCTCGCCCCCGCTCTTGCTGTTCGAGCAGGTCTCCAAGTGGTACGGAACGGTCCTGGCGCTGAACCAAGTGACGCTCGAACTGACGGGCGGCATCACCGGACTGGTCGGCGCGAACGGGGCCGGCAAATCGACGCTGCTCCGCATGGCCAACGGCCAACTGAAGCCGACGATGGGCCGCGTGACCGTCCGCGGGGTCGACACCTGGGACTGGCGCGCCCGGAGGCTGGTCGGGTACTGCCCGGACGTTGACGCCTTTTACGAAGACCTCTCCGGTCGTCGGTTCGTGTGGGTAATGGCGCGCCTGTGCGGCTACACGCGGGCCGAAGCGACCCGGCGCACCGAATCGGTTCTGGAGCGCGTCGGGATGGCCGACCGCGCGGACCGCAAGCTCCGCGGGTACTCGAAGGGCATGCGCCAGCGGATCAAGCTCGCGCAAGCCCTCCTCCACGACCCGGAGCTGCTCATCCTCGACGAGCCGCTCTCGGGCATCGACCCGATCGGCCGGCAGGAGCTGCTGGAGCTGTTCCAGAAGCTCGCCGCACAGGGGAAGTGCCTCCTGATCTCCAGTCACGAGCTCGAAGCGCTCGAAAAGTTGACGAACCACGTCGTCATCATGGCCCGCGGCCGGATCGCGGCGGTGGGCACGCTCCAGCAGATCCGCGACCTGCTCGACGACCACCCCCTTTCGGTCCGCATCGACGTGACGGGGGCGCGCGACGTCGCCCGCCAGTTGCTGGCGATGCCGGAGGTGCTCGCGGTGGACGTCGCGCCGAAGCTGCCCGGCGAGCCGACGGAATGCGTCGTGGTAAAAGCCCGCAATCCGAAGCGGTTCTTCGAGCAGTTCGGGAAGCTCGTCGTGGAGCACGCGCTCGACGTGCGCCGGCTCGAACCGCTCGACGAGTCGGCCCACGCGATCCTCGGATACCTGCTCGGCGGATCGGGGAAGACGTGAGCGTTCCGATTGCCGATTTTTGATCGACGATCGAAAGACAGCGGGGTGAGCCGATGGCCGACGGGACGTCTTCTCAATCGGAAACCGCAAATCGGCAATCGGAGATGCCCTCGGAAGCCCCCTCTGCGGCCCGCGCCTGGTGCGTGCTGGTCGTGCAAAGCTTCCAGCGGCACTGGCGCGTGCGGCAGATGGGCTGGGTGTCGCTGGCGCTCCTGGGCGTCGTGGTGTTCTGGGTCGCGCTCGTCACCCAGCGCGGCGGGTGGGACCTGCCCGACCAGCGCGCGCGACGCTCGTTCGGGACGTACCGGCAGGAGGCCGAGCGGCTGCGGCCCGACAGCCGGTACGACGCGGCCGCGGGCGGTCCGAACGAGAAACTGCTCCGCCCGCACGAGATCCCCAACCCCTTCAACCCGACCGAGGACGCGCTCCGCTCGCTCGTCCTGTCGGTGCCGCGGGCCGTGATGAACTCCGAGAAATTCCTCCACGACTGGGGGTTCATGACCTACTCGCGGTGGGTCGTCCACCTGGTGTTCTTCGGGTTCGTGCTGCCGCTGTTCACGCTCTCCTACGCGAGCGGGGCGTTCGGGACCGACCGCGAGAGCCGCTCGCTCGTGTGGCTCATGACGCGCCCCATCCCGCGGAGCGCCATCTACCTCGCCAAGTTCGTCGGAACACTGCCGTGGTGTCTCGCGTTCGGGCTGGGGGGCTTCGCGGCGGTGTGTCTGGCCGGCGGCCCGCTCGGGCGCGAGGCGCTCGCGCGGTACTGGCCCGCGGCCGCGGCCGCGACCGTCGCGTTCGCGTCGGTCTTCCACCTGGTCGGCGCGATCTTTCGGCGCCCGGTCGTCGTCGGGCTGATCTACGTGTTCTTTTTCGAGGCGGTCGTCGCGGCGCTTCCGGGAAGTTTGAAGCTACTCAGCTTGACCTTCTACGCGCGGTCGCTGATGTATAATGAAGCGGCCGCGGCGGGCTACCCGGTCGACATGCTGCCCGCGATGGCCGCGGCCGTGTCGAGCGCGACCGCGTGGTGGGTGCTGGCGGCCGCGGCGGTCGGGATCAACCTCGCCGGCATGTGGCTGTTCGCCCGCTCGGAATACCGCGACGACGTGTAGTCGGAAGGGTCGGCCATGTCTGCTCCTCCCCTGGAAATCACGGACGTTCCGCTCCACGGGTTCCGCGGCGCGGAGGCGGTGCAACCGCCGGCGCATCCGCGCGGGCTGACCGTCGCGATCAGCCGGCAGGCCGGTTCTCGCGGCGCGACTATCGCGCGCAAGGTGGCCGAGATCCTCGACTGGCAGGTCTTCGACCAGGACACGCTCGACTACCTGGCCCAGGACGACACGGCGCGCGAACAGCTCCTGGCCGACGTGCCGGCCGACGCCCGGCGGTGGGTCGACGCCCAGCTCGCCCATCTCCAGCGCAACTGCGGGCTGAACGCGGACGCCGAATCGCTGCAACTGGTGCGGCTGGTGCTCACGGTCGCGGCACGCGGGAACGCGGTGATCGTCGGGCGCGCCGCGGGGTTCCTGCTGCCGCGCGAAACGACCCTTCACGCCCGGATCGTCGCACCACTCGACGCGCGAGTGGCGTACCTGGCACAGGAGCTGCGTCTCACCCGGCCCGAGGCGGTCGAGGAGGTCCGCGCCCGCGACGAGCGCCGGGCCGCGTTCCTCGACCGCACGCTGGCGACGGACGCGTCCGACCCGACCGCCTACGACGTGGTGGTAAACTCCGACCGGTTGGGTGTGGAAGGTGCGGCGCAGTTCGTCGGATGGGCCGTGCGCACCAAGCAGATGTTCGCCGAACTGGCCGAGCCGAGTTCGCTTCCGGCCCGTGACACCCTCGAAGACCTGGAGCGGTCGTGAAGCCCGGCTCTGCGGGCGACAGGCCGCGAGGTCCAACAGAAACGGCCGTGAAGCCCGGCTTTGCGGGCGACAGGCCGCGAGAACAGCCGGGGCCCGTGATGCCCGCGTTCGCCGATTTCGCTCGCGCCGCCCGCGACCTCGCGCCGCGAACGGCCGTCGTCCTCGGTTCCGGCCTCGCGGGGTCCACGTGCGCGTTCACCGAACGCGCCTCGGTCGACTTCGGCGACGTCCCCGGGCTGGCTCCGCCGACGGTTCAGGGGCACGGCGGCCGGCTCACGGTGGGCGAATGGGCCGGCGCCCCCGCCCTGCTTTTCCTCGGCCGCTTGCACTTCTACGAGGGGCACCCGCGATCCGCCGTGACCGGCACGGTCCGCACCGCGGCCGAACTGGGCGCGACGCGGATCGTTCTGACGAACGCGGCCGGCGGGATCAACCCGGCGCTCGGACCGGGCGGCCTGATGGCGATCCGCGGGCACCTGAAACTGCTCGGCTCGACCGCCTGGCGCGCGATCGCGGCCGGCGCCGCGCCGTCCCAGCCGTACTCGGCGCGTCTGCTGGAGGTGATGCGGGCGCACGAGCGCGCGGCCGGGCGGGAACTGCTCGCGGGCGTGTACGCGGCGCTGACCGGTCCGAGCTACGAGACGCCGGCCGAGATCCGCGCGCTGGCGACCTGCGGCGCGGACGCGGTCGGCATGTCCACCGCGCTGGAAGCGGAAGAGGCGGCGCGGCTAGGGCTGGAAGTGGCCGCGATCTCGTGCATCACGAACAAAGCCGCGGGCCTCGGCGACGCGGCTCTCGATCACGCCGAGGTGCTCGTCAACGCGAAGCTCGCGTTCGATCGCATGGGGGAGCTGTTGGCGCGACTCGTCGCCTCCGTTGCTTGACGGCACAACCCGTCTCCGTACTATTCTCCCTGGATGAAACGCTCGCCTCGACTCGCCGTCGAGGTTGTTTTTTGGCCGCCCTTGTGAAATCCTTCACAAGAAGCCGCCCGTCGGACCGCTTCTGCCGGATCTCGCGGCCCGTCGCGGCGAAGCGCCACTCCACGAGGGGTTAGGGCATGCCAGTCACCCCCGTTCAGACGCCCGCGGGAATCGAGCCCGCGTTCGACCTGGCCGCGTACTACCCGATCCTCATTTACGCGGTCGTGTGCGTGCTGTTCGGCGTCGGCGCCGTGGCCGCAACGCACCTGTTCCCGTTCAAGCCGCGGAAGCCCACCCGGATCAAGCAGATGCCCTACGAGTCGGGCATGGACCCGATCGGGTCGGCGCGGATGCAGTTCGACGTCAAGTTCTACCTGATCGCGATCCTGTTCCTCGTGTTCGACGTGGAGCTCCTGTTCCTCTACCCGTGGGCGGTGATCGCCTACGGCGAGGGCGGCGATCAGACGTGGCGGCTGGTGTTCGGAACCACCGTGTTCCTCGAAATCCTCGTGTTCCTCGCCACCTTCGTGATCGCCTACGTGTACGCGTGGAAGAAGGGGGTGTTCCAGTGGCGCTGACGAACCTCTTGCCGGACTTCCTGGTCGCGCCGCTCGACTACCTCGCGAACATGGCCCGCAAGAACAGCCTGTGGCCGATGCCCTTCGCCACGGCGTGTTGCGGGATCGAGCTGATGGCCACGGCGTCGAGCCGCTACGACATCGCGCGATTCGGAGCGGAGGCGATGCGGTTCTCGCCGCGCCAGTGCGACGTGATGATCGTCGCGGGCCGCGTGGTGATGAAGATGGTGCCGGTGATGCAGCGCATCTGGCTGCAAATGCCGGAGCCGAAGTGGTGCATCAGCATGGGCGCGTGCGCCAGTTCGGGCGGCGTGTTCGACACCTACGCGGTGGTGCAGGGTATCGACCGGTTCATCCCGGTGGACGTGTACGTGCCGGGTTGTCCGCCGCGCCCGGAGCAACTGCTCCGCTCGATCATCGACCTGCAAGAGAAGGTGCAGCGGACCGGAACGATCGACGCCCGCGAGTTCGCGTCGCGCACCGCCTACGAGGGTCCGACAGCGCTGGCGAAGGAGCTCTCGCCCGAAGAGGCGATCGTCGCGCCGGGCGACTACCGCACCGCGACGCGGCTGCGGTCGCTGCCGATGGCTTGATCCCTGGGACCGCGGGCGAACCCCTCCCGCCTCGCGGAGGGAACCTCCCGCCCGCAAGAGCGAGGCAATACGGTCCGCTTCGCGTCGATCCGAAGAGCGGCAACTTGGGCGAAACGTGCGGCCGTCCCGGCCGCGGTCCCAGGAGAAGACGATGCCCTACCTCGACACACTGAAAGCGAAGTTCGCCGGGGCGTTCACCACGTCCGAATTTCGCGACAACAAGCGCGTGCTGCTGAGCGCGGAGAAGGCGCCGACGACCCTCTTTCCGCTGCTGAAGTGTCTGAAGGAGGAGTGCGGGTTCGACATGCTCGCGGAGTTGGGCGGGGTCGACTACCTCAACTACCCGAACGCGACCGACCGCTACTGCGTCGTGTACGGCCTCACGAACACCGCGACCGGCGAGCGCGTGTGGGTGAAGGCGTTCGCCAACGACCCGGAACCGGAACTGCCGTCGGTGGTGGAGTTGTGGAAGGGCGCCGACTGGATGGAGCGCGAAGTTTACGACATGTACGGGGTGCGGTTCGTCGGCCACCCGGACCACCGGCGCATCCTGATGCCGGCCGAGTTCGTCGGCTACCCACTGCGGAAGGACTACCCGCTCCGCGGCTACGGCGAGCGGCACAACTTCCCGACCGTCACCCGGGCCGAGAGCTGAAGAAGAGAAGAGCCACGGATGAACACAGACGACGCGGATTTAAAGACAATTGAATTGATTTGATCTGTGTCGTCTGTGTTCATCCGTGGCTCTTCTCTTCGGAGAAAGATATGCCGCTGCAAACTGCCGCTCCGGTTACCGAAGACGTCGCCGGTGCCGACCAGGAGTTTCTCTACACCCTGAACTTCGGCCCGCAGCACCCGGCCACGCACACCACCCTGCGCCTCATCCTCACCCTCGACGGCGAAACCATCGTCAAGGCCGTTCCGGACATCGGGTATCTGCATAGCGGCTTCGAGAAGCTCGGCGAGGACCTCGACTTCAACCAGTATGTGACGATCGTCGACCGGATGAACTACATCAGTCCGTTCGCGAACGAGTGCGCCTGGTTCACTGCGGTCGAGAAGCTCATCGGCATCGAACTGACGCCGCGGTGCAAGTACATCCGCACCATCCTCGCCGAACTGGCCCGGATCAGCGATCACCTTCTGTGCGTGGGCGCCGCGGCGCTCGACCTGGGCGCCCTGACCGCGTTCCTGTACGCGTTCAACGCCCGCGAGAAGGTGTACAACATCATGGAATCGTCCGCGGGGCAGCGGTTCCACCCGAGCTACGCCCGCGTCGGCGGCTTGATGGCCGACATCTCGGACGACGTCGTCGCGCAGATCCGCGACTTCGTGAAGACGTTCCCCAAGGTGCTTGCCGACATCGTCCGGCTGCTCAACCGCAACCGCATCTTCATCGACCGCACGAAGGGGATCGGCGTTCTGACGAAAGAGGAGGCGATCAACTGGAGCTGCTCCGGCCCGGTGGCCCGTGCGAGCGGCGTGGTTCGCGATCTCCGCAAGGACGAACCGTACCTCGCCTACGGCGACCTTCAGGGCGCGTTCAAGGTGGTGTGCGGCAAGGGCGGCGACTGCTACAACCGCTATCTGGTCCGCATGGGCGAGATGGCCGAGTCGCACAAGATCATCGCCGCGGCCGTGGAAAACATCCCGGCCGGCCCGGTGAACGTCGACCTCAACGACAAGCTCACCATCCCCGACAAGCAGGCCACGTACCGCAGCATCGAGGGGCTGATCCAGCACTTCGAACTGTTCATGTGGAACCGCCGGTGGGAGACGCCGGTCGAAGAGGTGTACGGGGCGAACGAGACGGCCAACGGCGAACTCGGGTACTACGTGGTGGCGGACGGCGGCGGCAAGGCGTTCCGCGCCCGCACGCGGCCGCCGTCGTTCATCCACTTCGCCGTCTTCCCGCTGATGATGGAAGGCCACCAGATTTCAGACGTGCCCGCGGTGCTGGGCAGCCTGAACATCATCGCGGCGGAACTGGACCGGTAATAGAAGAGAGGCCAAGAAGAGCCACGGATGACACAGACGACGCAGATAAGAATGAAGAAAATTGTTCTCTTCTGATCCGCGTCGTCTGCGTTTATCCACGGCTCCTTTCGGGGTTTTCAAATGCCTGCGCTGAGTCCCGAGCTTCGCGAGAAGATCAAGGCGTACATCCCGAAGTACCCCCGCAAGCAGGCGGTGACGCTGCCGGCGCTGCACCTCGTCCACGACGAACTGCGTACCGTGTCGAACGAGGCCATCGTCGAGATCGCCGAGATCCTCGAACTGCACCCGTCGGAAGTTCACGACACGATGACCTTCTACGCCTTCTTCAAGGGCGAGGGGGAGAAGCTCGGTACAACTCGGCTGTGGGTGTGTCGCGGGCTCGCGTGCATGCTCCGCGGCGCGTACGAGTTGATCGAACACTGCGAGGGCAAGCTCGGCGTCCACTGCGGCCAGACGACCGCCGACGGGAAAATCACGCTGGAGTTCGCGGAGTGTATTGGGGCGTGCGACGGCGCCCCGGCGTGCCTGGTGAACGACAAGCACGCGATGAACATAACGCCCGAGAAGGCCGACGCGCTGATCCAAGAGTTGAAGCTGAAATAAGCCATGCCATACGAACCCGTACTCCTGGCCCGCATCAACAAGCCCGACAGCGGCCGGCTGGAGGGCTACCGCGCCGACGGCGGCTACGCCACCGTCGAGCGCGTGCTCAAGGAGAAGAAGCCCGCGGACGTGATCGCGCAGGTGAAGGACTCCGGGCTGCGCGGGCGCGGCGGCGCGGGCTTCCCCTGCGGCCTCAAGTGGACGTTCCTGCCCAAAGACCACCCCGGCCCGATCTACCTGTGCGTCAACGCGGATGAGTCCGAGCCTTGCACGTACAACAACCGCATCCTGATGGAGAAGGACCCCCATCAGGTGCTCGAAGGGATCATGCTCGCGTGCTACGCGATCAAGTCCCAGAAGGCGTTCTTCTACGTCCGCTACGAGTACGGCGACGCGTTCCGCTCGCTCGAATCGGCCGTCAACGAGATGTACGCGGCCGGGCTTCTCGGCAAAAACATCCTCGGCAGCGGCTTCGACCTCGACATCGTCCTCCATCGCGGCGCCGGCGCTTACATCTGCGGAGAAGAAACGGGCCTCATCGAGTCGCTTGAAGGCAAGCGGGCGTGGCCGCGGATCAAGCCGCCCTTCCCCGCCATCGAAGGGGCGTTCCGCAAACCCACGATCGTCAACAACGTCGAAACGCTCGCCTGCGTCACGCAGATCATGACGCGGGGCATCGACTGGTTCAAGTCGCTCGGCGTCCCGCCCGACCCGAAGAACCCGCGGGACGCGGGCAGCTACGGCCCGAAGCTCTACACCATCGCGGGACACGTCGAGAAGCCGTGTTGCGTCGAGTTGCCGATGGGCGTGACCGTGCGAGACCTCGTCGAGAAGCACGGCGGCGGCGTGTGGAAGGGCCGCAAGGCGAAGTCCGTGAACCCCGGCGGCCTCAGCATGGGCTACGTCCGCTGCGACGCCAAACTCAAGGACAGCGACCTCACCGAATACGACATCCCGCTCGACTTCAACGGGCCGGGCAAGGTCGGGTGCCTCGGCTTAGGCACCGCGGCGGTAACCGTGATCGACGACCAGACGAGCATGATCGACGTGCTCCACAACACCTGCCAGTTCTTCGCGCACGAGAGCTGCGGGCAGTGTACGCCCTGCCGCGAGGGCACCGGCTGGATGCTCAAGATCACCGACCGGCTGCGCCGCGGGTTGGGGCGCAAGGAAGACCTCGACATCCTGATTGACGTCGGAGACCGAATCGGGATCATGCCGGGTACGACGATCTGCGGTCTGGCGGACGGCGCCGGCTGGCCGGTGAAGACCGCCATCCGCAAGTTCCGCGACGAGTTCGAGGCCGCGATCAAGAGCGGCGCCAAGAGCAAGTACGCGAAATCGCTGGCGGTGGCCGCGCACTGATTCACTGTTCCGGAGGGGTTAAGCGATGCGATCTCTCAAATTGATCGCGGTGCTGGTTCCGCTCCTGATTCTGGTCGGCTGTGCGAAACGGACCGCGAAGAAACCCGCGGCGAACGACGAGACGGCCGCCGCGAAGCCCCAACCGTCGGATGCGCCGACGGCTGGGGAGGACAAGAAGGGCGCGAAGGGCGAAGAGTCGAACTGGCTCAACGACCCGCGGTTCAAGAAGGACGGTGGGCCGTCGCTGCCGGTCGAAACACCGCCCAACGGCAAGCCGAGCGGCTTCAACATCACGCCGCCGAAGGAAGGCTGGAACCCGCCGGTCGCCGGGGTTTCGCCGATGCCCGCGGGCGGAGCGCCCGGGTTGCCCGCGCCGCCGGGAATGGGGGTGCTTCAGCCGGAACCGGCGAAACCGCCGATGCCCGCGGCCGTGCCCACGACACCGAAGTACAGCCCGGTGTCCGAAGCCGACATGAAGGAAGTGTGGGTCTTCATCGAGAACGCGTCCGGCGCGAGCGGCAAGATGCCGGCGCGGCTCCTGACCTACCAGGCGCTGGTCGCGGCCGAGTCGAAGGCGGCGCCGCTGGTAAAGGACGGCTCGATCTACCTCACGGGGGCTTCGACCCGCGAGAGCATCTGGGCGTTCGAGATGAAGGCGCTGACGAGCGGCGGACTGGTGTGCAGCCAGAACGGCGTGGAGACGCTCACCGCCGCCGAACTGAAGAAACGGCTGGGGAAGTGAAGACCGGACTAACCACAGAGGCACAGAGACACAGAGAGGAAGTCAGAGAGAGAAAAGGAGAGTTCTCACCAATGTTT
>JAFKJJ010000653.1 GCA_017306025.1 Planctomycetota bacterium | reverse complement strand
GCGGACGCTCCGACGCGCCACACGGTTCGGTCCGCGGACCGAACCGCCCGCACCCGGCCGAAAGCACCGCGGGGGTGCAACTCTTCCGCGATGCCTTCGACAACTCATTTAACCGTCGCCCCTTTTCTTTGGTGCGGCGGCCCGGCATTTCCGCGCCCCGGCGCCAGGCGCCCGCGAGGCGGTGCCGAAGTGCCGAACCGTAGTCACGATCCGGTCGCCGCCCACGTCCGCAACTGCTGGCGGTCGCCCACCCTCCGGAGAAGTTGTGATGTCCGTTCCGCCCGATCGGTACCACGCGCTCGACAGCCTCCGCGGGTTCGCGATGTTCCTCGGCATCGTGCTCCACGCGGCCATTTCGTTCATGACCGTTCCCCCGCCGTTCTGGCCGGTCCGCGACCGGAGCCCCGACCCGCTCGCCGACCTGATGCTGTTCGCGATCCACGACTTCCGCATGCAACTGTTCTTCCTGCTCGCGGGGTTCTTCGGGTGCCTGCTGTACCTCCGGTACGGCGCGCGCGGCGCCGCGTGGCACCGCGTCAAGCGGGTCGCGGTCCCGTTCGTGCTGGCGGTCGTGTTCGTCGTGCCGACCGTGATGGCCGCGGTCCTGTACGCCGAACTGGAGAACGCCCGCGCGGAGGGGGCGCCGGCGGGCGCGTCGCCGGTACGGGCGTACGCGGCCGAGCTGGTCGCCGCGCGCCCGGACGAGGGCAGCGCCGCGATCGTCCTCGGCCAGCTCACCTCCGGCAGGGCCGCGGCGCTGGTCCCGCTCGTACACCTGTGGTTCCTGTACTTCCTCCTGTTCTTCTACGCCGCCGCGCTCCTCGCCGCCCCGCTGCTGGCGCGGCTGAGCGGCACGCGGTTCCTCGCGGCGCTCGACGGCGCGTTCCGCCGGGTCGTGGCGGGGCGCCTGCGCGTGGCGGCGCCGGCGCTCTGCACGCTGCCGGTGCTGCTCACGATGAAGCTGCCGGCGGTGGACACGCAACTGAGCTGGGTGCCGGAGCGGCACCTGTTGCTGTACTACGGCGGGTTCTTCGCCTTCGGGTGGATGCTGTACCGCCACCGCGACCTCGTGCCGGCGTTCGGGCGCCGGTGGGGGGCGTGCCTCGTGGTCGCGAACGCGGTCGTGCTGCCGGTGATGCTCGCGGCGCTGCTCGGGGGCATCGGGGCCGTGCGGACCGGCGGGGACGTGTTCCCCTGGTGGCTGGGCGGGTTCGCGGCCCAGGCCGTGTACACCTGGCTGATGATCGTGGGGCTGTGGGGCGCGTTCCTGAGGCTGTTCGCGCGCCGGTCGGCGTGGGCGCGGTACCTCGCCGACGCGTCGTACTGGTGCTACCTGGCGAGCATCACGCCGACGGTCCTGTTCCAGTTCGTCGTGAAGGACTGGCCGCTGCCGGGCCTCGTGAAGTGGGTGCTGGTGACGGTCGCGGTGATGGCGGTGCTCCTGGCGAGCTACGAGTGGTGCGTGCGGTACACGCTCATCGGGGCGATCCTGAACGGCCGAAAGTACCGCTGCCGCGCGGAGGGGCGCGCCGCGGAACCGGTCCCCGCGGCGCGGGGCCGGGGGGAATTGTGCGAGCCCCTCGCCGCAGAACCGGGCGAGGGATGAACCGTCGCGCCCCCTCGCGGGGCGACCGTCGCCCGGCTCCCGCCGCCCCGCTGTCCGGACGCGCCCTATTGGGGGGGTCAGATCTCGTACATCAGCGGTTCGTTGACGGGCTTCGCGCCCTTCAGGCGCAGCTTCGGCTTTTCCAGGACCACCGTCGTGTCCGGCGGGACGCTCTCCGTCAGCCACACGTTCGACCCGACCACCGCCCGCTCGCCGATCACGGTTTGACCGCCCAGGATCGTCGCGTTCGCGTACACGATCACGCCGTCTTGCAGCGTCGGGTGCCGCTTGTACGCCCCCTTCGCCAGCGTGCCGTCGTCCTCCTTCGTAAAGGAGAGCGCGCCGAGCGTCACGCCCTGGTACAGCTTCACCCCGCGGCCGATGTCGCACGTCTCGCCGATCACCACGCCGGTGCCGTGGTCGATGAAGAACCCCGGGCCGATCCGCGCGCCGGGGTGGATGTCGATACCGGTCTTCGCGTGGGCCAGTTCGGTCATCATCCGGGGGATGAACGGCACCGCCAGGCCGTGCAACTCGTGCGCGACGCGGTAAACCGTAATCGCCTCCAAACCCGGGTAGCAGAAGATGATCTCGTGGTGGCTGCGGGCGGCCGGGTCGCCGCGGAACGCGGCGTCCACGTCGAGTTCGAGCGTCTTGCGGACCGTGGGCAGCCGGCGCAAGAGTTCGACCGCCTTGGGCTGCGCCATCGCCTCACAGTCGAGGTGCGGCGACTCTTCGCACAACTCGTGGCGCAGCGCACGAGCGATCTGGGTCGTCAGCTTGTCGTGCAGGGCGTCTACGAGGCTGCCGACGTAATAGCCGATGTTGCCGATGTGGAGGTTCTGCCGCCTGCCGTAGCCGGGGTATAGCACTTCGAACAGGTCGCCGACGATGTCAGCCACGGCGTCGCGGCTGGGCAGCGGTTCGTGCGCCAGGTGGTTCAACCGGCTGCACTCGGTGTACGTCTCGACGAGTTGGTCGGTAATCGCGGGCAGTTCGTCTTTCAGCCGAACATCCGTGGCCATATCGGGCTCCTGCGGACCAGTATTTCGTGTTGGGTATTTCGTTTTCTGTTTTGTTCACGAGCAAAGGATGCGATCGTCTCGCGCGCCCGCACAAAACACGAAAAGCGAACCACGCAACGCAAAGCGCGGGATATCCAGATGGTACGGGCGAGCGCATTCGAGCGTCAACGCGGTCCTTTACTGAGGTCAGGGCCGTACCCGCACGGGTTCACTGAATCTGCTTGTCGGAAATGTCACAAGGCGCGGCAGCAGTCGGCGGCGTCTGCCCGTCTCGGCAGCAGCCCAGGCCGCTGTGAAGATTCTGGCGCAGGCTAGTAAATGAGTTTTACTTGTTGCAAGTGGTTATTTCCAATGCACTTGCATTTCGTGAGTCGGGCGAAACTCGATTTCTAAAGCGGATTGGCACCAACCCTGCTTTACTCACTCTCAAGCAAGCCTGACACCGGGCGGCGGGTCGAACCGAGGGGAGAGGCGGTTCGACACACGACCCGGTTGGATGGCCCTGCTAAATACGACCGCTCGAGCACTGGTAGAGGGGAGAGGCTACCAGTCGCTCGGGCGGTCTGTGTTTATTTGATCGAGCCGAAAGCCGTAAGGTCGCAGGTCGTAAAGTCGAAGACCCGAGTGATGTCGGTCTTCGACTTTACGACCTGCGACCTTACGGCTTTCG
>JAFKJJ010000652.1 GCA_017306025.1 Planctomycetota bacterium | reverse complement strand
CAGCACCCACGCTACACCTTTTCACGTCCGGCCGTTGTCGTTGACCGAGCACATGAGCGGCTCGGGCTGGCGCTCGTAGGTGCGGCCGTCGGTGCCGCCGTTGGCGTGGTTGCGGAGCGAGAGCTGGTACATCTGCTCGCCCGCGGGTGACGGGTAATCGCCCGTCACACAGGCCCGACACAGCCGCTCCGTCGGCAGGTCGATGCACCGTGCGACCGCGTCTACCGGCAGGTAAAACAGCGAGTCGGCGCCGAGCGCCCGGGCCATCGCGTCCTGCTCCGCGACCGTCGGCACCTTCCCCGCCATGAACTTCGGGGCGAACAGCTCCTTCACGGTGCTCATGTCGATGCCGTAGAAGCACGGCGAGAGGATCGGCGGGCACGCGACCCGCACGTGAACCTCCGCAGCGCCGCCCTGGTCGCGGAGGTGCTTCAACAGGCTTTGCAGTGTGGTACTGCGGACGATCGAGTCCTCTACGAGCAGCACCTTCTTGCCCTGCAACACCTCGCGGAGCGGGGTGAACTTCAGCCGCACCTTGTCGGCCCGGTTGCCGCCCTCGATGAACGTGCGGCCGATGTACCGGTTCCGGATCAGCCCCTCCACGCTCGGGATGCCCAGCGCGAAGGCCATCGCGTCGGCCGACGCCTTCCCGGTGTCGGGCACCGGCACCACCACGGTTTCCGAAGGGTCGAGCGGCACCCGGTTCAGCGCCCGCTCCTGTTTCGCCAGTTCCTGCCCCAGCCGCGAGCGGCTCAGGTACACGCTGCGGTCGTCGAGCGTGCTGGCCACGTTGGCGAAGTAGATCCACTCGAAGAAGCAGTGGGCGGTCCGCTTGCTCTCCGCGAACCGGTGGACGCTCAACTCGCCGTTCTGGATGAGGACCATCTCGCCCGGGGCGAGCGACTTGATGTTCCCTTGCCGGAACCCCAGGTTCTGGAGCGCGACGCTCTCGCTGGCGGCGCCGAACATCGGCCCGTCGATCGCGTAGACCAGCGGACGAATGCCGAGCGGGTCGCGGAGGACGACCATGTCGCCCATCGCGTTGAGGAACACGAGGTTGTACGCGCCGTCGAACTTCTCCGCCAGCCGGCGGAACACGTCCACGAGGTCCGGTCGGTCGTCGCCCCGGACCTCGTGGGCGATGTAGTGCATGATGACTTCGGTGTCGTTGCCCCGCGTGAGGTGGTAGTCGTGGTTCTGGAGGAGCTGCTCGCGGAGTTCGGCGAAGTTGGTGAGCTGGCCGTTGAACGCGAACGCGAACCACTTCCACTTGCGCCCGTGCCGGTGCTCGAACGGTTGGGCGAAACTGCGGGTCTGCCCGCCGCAGGTCGCGTACCGCGTGTGGCCGATCGCGGCCCGGCCCGCGTAGTCCTCCATGATCGAGGCGTACTTGGCCGGCTCGTTGATCCGGAACGCTTCGATGACCGTCCCGGTGTCCTTGTACGTGTCGACGAGCTTGTCGCGGTCGGGGTTGTAGGTTGCCATGCCCGCGGCAAGCTGTCCGCGGTTCTGGAGGTCCAGGAGCATCCGCGGCATGAGCCGCGACACCTGGTCGGGAGCGCCGGTCCATACCGACGACTTGTCGCCACGATTGGGAAGGTAGTACAACGCCGCCACGCCACATTCGTGGTGCAACTCGTCCATGTCCACCGTCGGGGGTAAAGGAGGAGAGCGGGGCGCGGCCCGGCCCGGATCAGAATATAGATCGGTGTGGCTTTCGTGAACAATC
>JAFKJJ010000226.1 GCA_017306025.1 Planctomycetota bacterium | reverse complement strand
GGGTCGAATGTGCAAACGTCGCGCCGCCGGGCCGATCACGCCGCCCGGCGCTCCTCGCGTTTCAGCCACTTCTGCATCCCGGTCAGCTCCTCCTCCCACTCCTTGCTGAACCGCTTCTCGCCGAACGCGTTGTAGAGCAGGTCGAGCGTCTCGATCAGCGCGCGGAGCTGGTTGGCGCGGTCGTCGAGCTTGCCCCGCGCGTCCGCCTGCTCGTCCGGCGGCGGGAGCTTCGCGCCGCCCACCCCCAGAGTTTCCGCGTGTAGCGTCAGCTCGTACTGCTCGCCGTGCCGGACGAGCGTCAGTCCCACCTTGCGGGGGAGCTTGCCGCTCTGGATCGCCCGGCGCGCTTCGGGGAGGCGGGTCGGCCCCTCGTGCGAGATGGTCTCGTGGCCCGTCACGCCCCGCGGGCATTCGAGGTTCAGGGTGCGGGCCAGCATGAGCGTCACTTCGGAGCTGTCCGCCAGCTTGATCGTGTCGGACACGACGTCGGTGTGGTACCACAGCCACAGGAGGAACTCGTTGCCGATGAAGTCGCGGCTGCTCTCGTCGGCGATCCACGCGACGTCCGGCGGCGTGAGGCCCGGAATGAACGCGCTGGGCGCCGAGTCGTCCACCAGCCGCGTGCGGGCGTTCACCTCCGCGAGTTGGTACGCGCGGCGCCCGGCGGTGACGCACTCCAGGCCCGTCCCGAACGTCTGCTCGAACAGGTTGGCCAGTCGGTCGACCTGTGTCAACGACGTCGCGCCGAACAGCACCTCATTCGAGAGCCGGTCCCACAGCACGGGGATGCACTTCCGCTTCTTGTAGCGGCCGTCCTTCGCCTCTTGTTCGAGGCGCTCGCGGGCGATCTCCTTCGCCTCGCGCTTCTGACGGGCGCTGGCGAACCCGCTGGGGTTGTTCTTCGACAGCGCCTTCAGCTCCACCGCGTAGTAGGCGCGCAGGAGGTCGCCGGGGAGCTTGTCGGTGTCGACGCGGAGGTCGAAGGTGAGGGTGTCGTTGATGACGTTCTTGGCGAGGTGGAAGTCGGTGTCGAGGACGTGGTCACCGGCGGTCCAGCCGGTCTCGACGCCGTCGGCCGAGGCGATCCGCTGCCGCCCGGCCATGTGGTCCTTGAGCCGGTCGATCTGCTCGTCGTCGAACAGCCTGGGCGCCGGGCCGTTGACGCGAAAGCGGAGGAACGTCGCGCGTCCTGCGTAGAAGCCCATGGAAACCTCAAATCGGCCACGGCTTCCTGCCGTGGAAAAGAACCCGCAAACGAAGAAAAGCGGCTCGACCCTTGTCGATTCGGCCGCGGTTGAACCGCGGGGAGGAGGCGCCGGGACAGACCACCAACGAACAAGGCGTGCCCTCTCCGAAGATCGGACACGCCAGCACGCGGCTCAAGCAGAAAAATCGTGACGGGTGAGTTAGCCGACCAGCACGGCCTCGCTCACCTCTCCGTCCTTGCGGCGCATCTCTTCCAGAATGACCGGGTGCCAGGAGGTGTCGCGCTCATCGGCGGGCACGTAATTTTCGCGCGCCCAGCGGCGGAGCCGCAGTTCTTCGATGAAGTCCAGTTCAGAGAGTACGCCACTGCTGACCATGACTCGACCCTTTCGACCTGTTAGCCCGCAGGCGTGCGGGCCTCACCACGACCGGCCCACTGCTACATCGCGGGCGCGGCCCGATGAGGAGAGGATCTGCCGACCGTCCGGCGGAGCTAAAAGTATAGAAACCGCAGGATGAACGGCAACGGGCCGCGCCGATTTCGCCGCAAAATCGGAACGAACGTTCGGAGTGGGTAGAATGGGGAACATTTGCGGATCGGCGCGGTGGAAGGACGGGCAAACGGGCGAACGCGGGCGCCGCGTTGACGGCCCGCGGCACCCGCTTTAGCATCCACGCGGCGAGCGCGTCCGTTTCACCGTGCGGAAAAATGTCGATGTGGTCCGTCCGACGCGAAGAACTGACCGCCGACGCTTTTCGTTTCGTCGTCGCGCGCGACGCGGGGCCGGCGAGCGTCGCGGACGTGATTCGCGGCTGGCAAACTGATGCGGCGTTCCGCGGGTGGTTCAACGCGATCCTTGCCGACGCACCGTTCGGCGCGTTCCGCTGGGAAACGCCCGGCGTCACCGCCGCGACCGCCTCTCGCCCCTTCGAGTTCGTTCTGCTCGACGCGCCGGGACTCGCCCGGCGCCCCGACCCGGACGCGTTCGCGGAGCACTTCCGAAACAAGCCCGGAGCAACCGTCATCGACTTCCCGAACCTCGGCGGCGATGCGGTGTTGGTGGTGCCGCGCCCGCAGGTCCCTCCGATCCCGTGCGGCCACCTGGCGTCGTTCGTGCGCGAGGCCCCCGCCGAGCAGGTCGGCGCGTTATGGCGGTGCGTGGGCGAAGCGATGTCGCGCCGAGTCGGCACGGAGCCGGTGTGGCTGAGCACCGCGGGGGCGGGCGTGTCGTGGCTGCACGTCCGGCTCGACGACCGGCCGAAATATTACGGCCATGAACCGTACCAGAAAAAGCCCGACTGACGCGGAGACACGCCCATGACAATGCCGCTCCACTTCGTGCTCGTCCGTCACGGCGAGTCGGAGGGGAACCTCGTGCGCCGCCGGGAGCGGGCGGGCGATCACCGCGGGTTCACCGAGGAGTTCCGCCGCGTCCACAGCTCGCAGTACCGCCTCACCGCGCTGGGGCGCCGGCAGGCCGCGGGGGCCGGCACGTGGGTCCGCGCCAACGTCGGCGTGCGGTTCCACCGCTACTACGTCTCCGAGTACATCCGCGCCCTGGAAACGGCCGCCCTGCTCGACCTGCCGGGCGCGTCGTGGTTCAAGACGCCGTTCCTGCGCGAGCGCGAGGCCGGCGAGTTCGACAACCTCACCGAGGCCGAAAAGGAGCGCGACTTCGCCCGCTACATGCTCGCGCGGCGGAACGACTCGTACTTCTGGAAGCCGCCCAACGGCGAGTCGATGGTGGACGTGTGCCTGCGCTTGCACCGCTTCCTCGACACGGTCCACCGCGGGCACGCCGACGCGTCGGTGATCGTCGTCTGCCACGCCAACGTGATGCAGGCGTTCCGCATCCTGCTGGAGCGGCTGTCGCAGACCCAGTTCAACGCGCTGGCGAACACCCCGAACCCGCACGAGCGGATTCACAACTGTCAGGTGCTCCACTACACGCGCCAGAACCCGGCGGACGCGGCCGACGTCCGCCCGCACCCGATGTGGCTGCGCTCGGTGTGCCCGTGGGATCTGTCGCTGTCGCACGACGGGTGGCGGGAAATCGTGCGGAGCCGGTACACGAACGAGGACCTGCTCCGCGAGGCCGAGGGCGTCCCGCGTCACACGCCGGAGGAACTGGAGGAGTGAACGGGGCGGAGCCGTGTGACGGGCTCCGCGGTAGCACCGCGGACGGCTCGCACGGGCGAGGTCCGTTCGCCGCTCGTGCGAGCCGTCCGCGGCTACAATGGCGTCTGAATTCCGCAGCCCCGGAGCCGAAATGCAACCGCCCAAACCCACCGATCCGATCGACGTCGTAACCGGTTGGAGTCTTGTGGCGCTCGCGGCGCTGGCCGCGCTGGGGTCCCTGCTCCGTATGTTCGCCCCTGGCGCGCCGCCGCTCCCCGAACGGCTCGATCAGACGACCCTCCTGTACCTCGGTGTGGCGGGCGGTCTTTTGCTCCTCCGCCAAGTAAAAACGTTCAGCCTCGGCGAATTCAAGCTCGAGATGATCGAAAAACTCCGCGAGCAGCAACAGCGACAGGAGGAGCGGATCGCCGACATCGCTCTCGTCCTGCCCCTGCTACTTCCTGAAAAAGAGGTCCGGCACATCCGGAACCTGTACGCCAAGCGAACCGAGAATTACAACGGCGGCGGCCCCCTCCGGGAGGAACTCCGCCGGTTGCGGTCCATCGGCCTCGTCGCCACCAAACCGGGCCGAACCATCGCGGCCATGCGGGACGGGCTGACGTTCGATCTGTCCGACTACGTCGAGTTGACCGAACTCGGACGGCGGTGGGCGATCCGGATACAAGAGATCCAACCCGCCGATCCCGAACCGGTGGGCGGTCCGCAGGCCAAGACGTGACCGCGGTCCCACTCTGCCCCGCCTTCCGGCTCGCCCTCCCGCGTTGCGTCTCTCGGGTACCCCTCGCTCGCACCGCCGCACCCGTCTTGATTAGCGGCGCGCGGCCGCCTAGAATTCCGCAGACTCAGGCGCTCAGCTCATCTGCCCGGTTCACGCCGGGGCCGAATCACCGAATCGCGGGTTCCTCTCACACCCTCTAACCCGCAGGTGGAACAAAGATCAGGGTCGGCGCCGGCGCGGGAACACCCCCTCCGTAACGGACCTTGCCACTTTTCCAGCCTCCGCGGTGCGACCGGTATATGATGGGCCTGAGCCGAACACGGTCTGCCGCGTTTCCGGCGCAAACGATTCATCCCCCCTCGCGGGAGACGGCGTAGATGTATGAACGATTCACGGACCGGGCACGGAAGGTGATGCAGCTGGCCAACCAAGAGGCCCAGCGGTTCAACCACGAGTACATCGGCACCGAGCACATCCTCTTGGGCCTGGTCAAAGAGGGCTCCGGGGTCGCCGCCAACGTACTCAAGAACCTGGACATCGACCTGCGGAAGATCCGGTTGGAGGTCGAGAAGATCGTCCAGCACGGCCCCGGCGGGGAGCAGGTCGTCATGGGCCGGCTCCCGCACACCCCGCGGGCCAAGAAGGTGATCGAGTACTCCATCGAGGAGGCTCGCAACCTCAACCACAATTATGTCGGAACCGAACACCTGCTGCTGGGCCTCTTACGGGAACAAGAGGGCGTCGCGGCGCAGGTCCTGATGAACCTGGGGCTCAAACTCGAAGACGTCCGCGAAGAAGTGCTGAACCTTTTGGGGCACAACATGCCGAACGAATCCGAAGGCGGCCGTGACAGCGGGAGCGAGCGCGGGTCGTCCGAGCGCGCCGGCCGCAGCAAGTCCAAGACCCCCGCGCTCGACAGCTTCGGGCGGGACCTCACCGAACTCGCGCGCCAGGGCAAGCTCGATCCCGTCATCGGCCGCCAGGCCGAGATCGAGCGCGTCATCCAGATCCTCTCGCGCCGGCAGAAGAACAACCCGGTCCTCCTGGGCGAAGCGGGCGTCGGCAAGACGGCCATCGTCGAGGGGCTGGCCCAACTGGTCGTCGACCAGAACGTGCCGGAGATCCTCCGCGACAAGCGGATCGTCGTGCTCGACCTGGCGATGATGGTCGCCGGCACGAAGTACCGCGGGCAGTTCGAGGAGCGCATCAAGGCGGTGATGAACGAGGTCCGCCGCGCCAAGAACACCATGCTGTTCATCGACGAGCTCCACACGCTCGTCGGCGCCGGCGGCGCGGAAGGCGCGATCGACGCCAGCAACGTGCTGAAGCCGGCGCTGGCCCGCGGCGAGATCCAGTGCATCGGCGCCACCACGCTCGACGAGTACCGCAAGTACATCGAGAAGGACGCGGCGCTGGCGCGGCGCTTCCAGGCGATCATCGTCAACCCGCCGTCGATGGCGGAGACGGTCGAGATCCTCAAGGGGCTCCGCGACCGCTACGAGGCGCACCACCGCGTCCAGATCACCGACCAGGCCCTGAAGGCCGCGGTCGAACTGAGCGAGCGGTACATCACCGGCCACTGCCTGCCGGACAAGGCCATCGACGTCATCGACGAGGCCGGCGCCCGCGTTCGGTTGAAGGGCATGACCCGGCCGCCGGACCTGAAGGAGTTGGACGAGAAGATCGAGAAGCTGAACCAGGAAAAAGAAGCCGCGGTGATGGACCAGGACTTCGAGCGGGCCGCGCACCTGCGCGACCAGTCGGAGAAGCTGCGCAAGGAGAAGGAGACGCAGCACAAGCAGTGGCGCGAGAAGGCCAAGGAGACCGACGGCGTCGTCGACGAGGAGATCATCGCGGAGGTCGTCTCGAAGATGACCGGCGTGCCGCTCCGCAAGGTCGGCGAGGACGAGACCAAGCGCCTGCTCAACATGGAGGCGGAGCTCCACAACGCGGTCATCAGCCAGAACGAGGCGATCCACGCCATCGCCAAGGCGGTGCGGAAGTCGCGCTCGGGCATGAAGGACCCGAAGCGGCCGATCGGCAGCTTCATCTTCGCCGGCCCGACCGGCGTGGGTAAGACGCTGCTCGCCAAGCAGCTCGCGAAGTTCATGTTCGGCGACGAGAACAACATCGTGCAGCTCGACATGTCGGAGTACATGGAGAAGCACAACGTGTCGCGGCTCGTCGGCGCGCCCCCGGGCTACATCGGGTACGAGGAGGGCGGCCAGCTCACCGAGAAGATCCGCCGCAAGCCGTACTCGGTGGTGCTGCTCGACGAGATCGAGAAGGCGCACCCGGACGTGTGGAACATGCTGCTCCAGATCATGGAAGAGGGCCGGCTGACCGACAACGTCGGCCGGACGGTGGACTTCAAGAACACCATCCTCATCATGACGACCAACATCGGGGCCGAAACGATCGTCTCCGCCGACACGATGAGTTCGTCGTTCCTGCGGTTCAACAAGCAGGACGCCGAAACCAGCTACCAGGACATGCAGAAGAAGCTTCGCGGGCGGATGGAGAAGGAGTTCCGGCCGGAGTTCCTCAACCGGCTCGACGAGATCATCGTGTTCCGCCAGCTCACCCGCGGGGACCTGAAGGCGATCGTGGAGATGGAATTGGCGAAGGTGGCCAAGCGGCTGTCCGAGAAGGGGATCAAGCTGAACGTCACGGAGGAGGCGAAGGAGTACCTGATCGACAAGGGGTCCAGCACAGAGTACGGCGCCCGCCCGCTGCGCCGCGCGATCGAGCAGCACCTGGAGGACATGCTGGCCGAGGAACTGCTCAAGGGCACGTTCCAGGGCGCGGACGCCCTCACGGTGAAGATCCTGGAGGAGAACGGCGAGAAGAAGCTCGGGTTCGAGTCCAACGCCCCGGCCCCGGTCGTCGCCGGACAACAGTAAACGTAACGGTCGGCTCGGTCCGCCGAGCGAACGCGAGGGCCACCGGCTTGCGGCCGGTGGCCCTCGTCTGTTATTGGTAGTGTCATGTCAACGACGACCACGCGCCCGCCGGCGGTCCACTATCCCGATTCCGACGGTCAGCCCATGGCCGACAACACCCTCCAGTTCGAGTGGATCGTTACGCTCCAAGGCAACCTCGATCTGATGTTCCGCGAGGACGCGAACGTGTTCGTCGCGGGCGACCACCTGATTTACCCCGTCGAGGGCGACGCCGACGTCCGCCAGGCACCGGACGTGTACGTCGCGTTCGGCCGCCCGAAGGGCCACCGCGGTAGTTACAAGGTGTTCGCGGAGGACGGCGTCTTCCCGCAGGTGGTGTTCGAGGTGTGGTCGCCGAGCAACACGGCCGAGCGGATGGAGGAGAAGCGGCGGTTCTACGAGAGGTACGGCGCCGAGGAGTACTACATCCTCTACCCCGACTTCCCGGCCTACTTCCAGGGGTGGCGCCGCGACGCCGACGCGCTGGTCCGCGTCGCGAACATGCACGGATACGTCAGCCCGCGCCTGGGGGTACGGTTCGAGGTGGCACGCGGTCACGTCGCGGTGTTCTGGCCGAACGGCCGCCCGTTCCTCAGCTACCTCGAACTCGGCGCGCTCCAGCAGCAAACGGAAGCCCGCGCCGAGCAGGAGCGCCTCCGGGCGGAACAGGAGAAACAGCGGGCCGAGCAGGAGAGATTCCGAGCGGAACAGGAAAAGCAACGGGCCGAGCGGCTGGCGGCGCGGCTCCGCGAGTTGGGCGTCGATCCCGACGCGGTGTGACCGCGTCACCTCAACCGATACACGATATACCCTTCGTCCCGGTACTCTTCCTCCATGTAGTCCACCGCGAGCGGCTTATTTCGCGGCGAGATGACCCGCGTGATGCCCTCGTGCTTCAGTTCCGCGTGCCGGCCGGGCGCGTCCCAGGTACCCTTCGTGGTTAGTTCCGACGCGAACCGCATCCGCCGGTACCACTCCTCCACTTCCTCCACGGCATACGGCACCGACTTGAAATCGACGTAGATTCGCGCGCCGGTCGCGAGCCGAAACCGCTGCAGGTCCACGGGAATCTGATTCGTGCCCGCCTTTGCACGCGGCGGCGGGGCGAACGTGTTCGACACCGCCCCGCGACCGGCACCTACCGCGGGGAACTGCACGGGCAAAAGGTACACGTCGTCGGGCGCAGCGGTCGCGCGGACGTGGTCATAAATCGCGTGCTCGTCCACAGTTCGATAGCCCAGCCCGCACGCGGTCACGGCCACCCCGCCCGCGACCAGTCCGATAAGTCCCCCGAGCGCGATCAACTCTCCCCACTTCCCCGGCGACTTCCACGCGAGCAGTTTCGCCGCGATCACCGCCGTCGCGACCGGCACCAGAAGCACCGAAATGCGCCACGGAAACGCCAGCGCCAGACCGTCGCTGGCGGTCGCGAGTTGGACCGCGGTGAGGGCCGCGCCGCCGACGGCCGCGACCGCCAGCGCCCGACCGAACGGCGTCCCGCGAGCGAGGAACAGCCCGACAGCGACCCACGCGAGCTGCACGCCGGCCCAAATGTCGAACCAGCGTGCCGCAACGCAGTGGTGCGGGATGCGGACGCGGGCGAGGATCTCCAGCGCGCGGTCCGAGTGCGGACCGAACGGGTCGAACCGCCAGATCGTGTACGCGACCACCGGCGCGACCACCGCGAGGGCCGTCGTACCCGAAACGAGCGCGGAACGCACCGCCCGCGCGCGTGCCCGTTCGACGACGAACCCGACCACGAGCAGCCCGGCCGGGAGCAGGTACGTCGAGTGGAACCAACACGCGGACGCGGCCAGTGCCGCCGCCCGCACCGGGCGCCCGTGTGCGAAGCACGCGACCGCGGCGAGCAACAACACCCCGAACGCCGACGGCTGAATCCCCGGTCCGAGCAGGTACTGCGCCGCGACGCCCGCCTGGAGGAACCACGGGTAATCGACGCCGAGCCATTCGACCGACGCCCACCGGAGAATGGCCGCGTGCGCCAGGGTGAACAGCGCGGCGAACGTCATTCGCGCCGCGCGCGTGTCGGGGAAGCCCGGCACCGCCGCGACCAGCCACCGCGCCGCCAGGAAATACCCCATGATTATCGCGAAGTACGCCGGCTGGAGCGGCCACGGCCCCACGGTCGCGTAGCACGCCGCGACGAGCGCGGAAAACAGCGGCGTGGGGTCGCGGGTGGTCGCGAGCCAGTCGTGCGCGAGGTAACCGTATCCGCCCCACGCGGCCCCGTGCAGCAGGTACTGGTTCTGGTTCGAGAAGTACAGCGGCGACTGCGTGTGCGCCACCGCGAACGCGACCGCAAGGAGGACGGCTTCGAGCGCGCGCCGGCCGGGAGCGGGAACGGGTGAAGACATGCGGTCGTTTTACGAACGCGCCGCGCTACCGCCGTTCGTAGAAGTTGCCCGGGAGCCGGCGCACCACCTTCTTCAACTCCAGTTGCATCAGCGTGCGCGACAGCTCGCCCGCCGACGCGCCCAGTTCGCGCACCAGTTCGTCCGCGTGCCGCCTCGCGCTCAGCGCGTCGTAGACGCGCTGCTGGGCGGCATCGAGCGCGGGCGCAGGCGGTGGAGGAGCGGGCGCCCCCGGGGCGTCCGCGACGGCGCGGGCAGCGGCGCCCGGTCGCGAACGCCCCGCTCGCGCCACGTGCCCGAAGTCCGCCGCGGCGATGCCCTTGAGGTCCTCGATCACGTCGTCGGCGCTGCGGATCAGCCGCGCCCCCTTGCGGAGCAGTTCCAGACACCCGGCGCTGGCCGCGCTGTCCGTCTGGCCGGGCACCGCGAACACCTCGCGCCCCTGCTCGCCCGCGTGCGTCGCGGTGATGAGCGCCCCGCTCTTGGCGTTCGCTTCCACCACGACCACCGCGCGACTCAACCCGCTGATGATGCGGTTCCGGGCCGGGAACATGCCGGGTTGAGGCGCCACCGTCATCGGGGTCTCGGTGACCAGCGCCCCGCGGGCCGCGACCTCGTCGGCCAGTTCCGCGTGCTCCGGCGGGTAGATCGACGACAGCCCGCCGGCCAGTACCGCGATCGTGCGCCCGCCCGCGTCCAGCGCCGCCCGGTGCGCGACGCCGTCGATCCCGCGCGCCAGCCCCGAAACGATCGTGAAGCCCGCGCGCACCAGGTCGCGGGACAGTTGCTCGGCCATTTTCCGGCCGTAGGCGGTACAGGCGCGCGACCCGACGATGCCAATTGCGTTCGCGTCCGCTTCTAGCCACGCCCCGCGGAAGTACAACAACGGGGGCGGGGCGTTCACCGCCGCGCGCGGCGGCGGGTAGCCGACGGCCCCCAGCGGCACCGGCCGCACGCCGTGCCGCGCGAGCAGGTCGAGTTCCGGCCCGACGTCCACGGCGCGCAGCGCGGCGGCCAGCGCGGCCGCGAGCTTCTCCCCGATCTGCGGGACCTCGATCAGCTCGGCCGCGGTCGCGCGGCGGGCCGCGGCGGCCGAGCCGAACCGCTCCAGGAGCGCCGCGGTCAGTTTAGGCCCCAGCCCGGGCACGAGGGCCAGCGCGAGGTGGTCGGCAAAATCGGGTGTTTCGGCCATGAGAGCGAAGGGTGACGTCGGAGGCCCGGACCCACGCCGGCGCCCCGGCCACACGATACCCGAGATACCCGCTGGCAGCAAACGTCCGCATCGGCGATAATGCGTGCCCCACGGAATCAGGAGACGGCCGTGCTCGGCAACGGTAACAACCGCGGTTTAAAGATCTTCGGCGGGCGCTCGAACAGACCACTCGCGGACGGCATCGCACGCACGCTCGGCGTGCCGCTGGGGCGCATCACGCTCGACGACTTCCCGGACGGCGAGACGAAGGTCAGCATCGACGAGGACGTCCGCGGCCGCGACGTGTTCATCGTGCAGTCGACCTGCACGCCGGTCAACCAGCACCTGATGGAGCTGCTCGTCATGCTGGACGCGTTCAAGCGCGCCAGCCCGGCCCGCATCACCGCCGTTCTGCCCTATTACGGCTACGCGCGCCAGGACCGCAAGGACAAGAGCCGCGTACCGATCTCGGCGAAGCTGGTCGCCAACCTGATCACCCGCGCCGGGGCCGACCGCGTGCTGGCCCTCGACCTGCACGCCGCCCAGATCCAGGGGTTCTTCGACATCCCGGTGGACCACCTGTACGCGAACCGCGAGCTCGCGCGGCACATCCGCGGCCTGGGCATCCCGCAGGACGAACTGGTGGTGCTCAGCCCGGACGAGGGGAGCATCAAGAAGGCGCTGGACTTCAAGAGGCACGTCGGCGGCGACCTGGCGATCGCCGACAAGCGCCGCAGCAGCGCCACCGAGGTCAAGCACGGCCCGATGATCGGCGCGCCGGTCGC
>JAFKJJ010000651.1 GCA_017306025.1 Planctomycetota bacterium | reverse complement strand
CCCGCCATCTGGTCCAGCGACGCGTTCAGCGCCTCGGCCATCTTCCTGATCGCCCCCCGGGTCTCCGTCGTGATCCGCCGGGTCAGGTCGCCGGCCGCGGTGGGCTCCATCACCGCGACCGTCTCCCCGACGGCGCGGCCGAGGGCCTCGTTCGCCGCGTTCAGGGCGGCCGCCATCCGCCCGACCTCGTCCGTGCTCGACGCGTCCAGCCGGCCGGAGAAGTCGGCCGCGGCGACCGATTCGAGAACCGTTACCGCCCGGACCAACGGCCGGGCGATCAGCCGGGCGATGAGGTACCCCATCAGGAGCCCGAGGAGGGCGCCGCCGGCGATCACGCCGAGCATGGTCGTCCGCGCGCGGCGGTGTGCGGCGGTCGCCTGGTCGAAGGCCTCCCGGCTGACCCGGAACTTGGAGTCCCGAAGGTCGTTCATCTTGCCGACGATGTAGGCCCCGGGGGCGACGGTCGCCTGCAGCTTGTCCTGCGCCTCATTGTTCCGCCCGGCCTCGGCCAGCCGGGCCACCGCCCGCATCTCCTCCGCCCACGGCGGCGCCGCCACCTTGATCTCGGCCAGCTTTCGCTTCGCCTCCTCGGTCACCAGGTACCCGTCCATCTTGTCGAGCCCGTCGAGGAACTTCTGGGCCTCCTCGTCGGTCAGCGCCCGGTATTTGGCCCGCTCCTCGGGCGTCTTGGCCAGCACGGTCATCCGGCCCGCCCGGCCGCCGTTGATCAGGTGGATGTTCGCCTCGTCGACCGCGTGCAGCCCCTTGAGGTGCTTCTCGTAGATCTCCTCCGTGTTCTCCCCGATGGTCCGCATCCCGTCCAGCGCCACCGCACCGATCACCACCATCAGGGCGGCCATCAGTCCGAACGCCGACATGAGCTTGGCGCTCGTGGACCGGTTCAGAAACCATTTCATCGGAGCCTCCAAATGCGGCACGTGGAAACGGGCGGTGTCCCGTGCGGTGCCTCCTGCCGGGTGCCTCGCGCGGGTCGAACGTAAGGGGACCGTCGGGCGAGCGAGACGGCCGCTCGTTCGTGCCCCGATCGGTTCGTCGGTCGGACGGTACCGCAGCACTAACCGTTGGCGGGCACCAGCTTGTCGACGTCGAGCAGGGAGACGAGGCGGCTCCCGACTTTGGCGATCCCGGTCAGGAACGAGATGTCCGTCCCGCCCCCGAAGTCCGGGGCGGCCCCGACGTCGCCGCCCCCGACGCTCAGCACGTCGGACACGGCGTCGACCAGCAGGCCGACCACGCGCGCCCCCACGGTCACCACGATGATCACGCTGAACTTCGTGTACTCGGCCCCCGGCAGCGCGAACCGCAGCCGCATGTCGACCACCGGCACGACCGTCCCCCGCAGGTTCAGCACGCCCTTCACGTGCGGCGGGGCGTGCGGGATCGGGGTGACCCGGGAGAAGCCCTTGATCCCCTGCACCCGCAGGATCTCCAGGCCGTACGCCTCGCCCGCGAGGGTGAACGTCAGGTACTGGCTGGCGCCGGCCGCCAGCCCGGTCAGCCCGCTCATGTTGTCCGTCGCCGTCATGTGCGTCCTCTCCTCCGGGGGGCTGGCGCCGCCGCCCGCGAATGCCGATCGACTCAGGCGGACGCGGCGGCCACCGCGTCCGCCTCGGCCGGGCACTTCCGGCCGGCCAGTTGGGGGAGGCCGTGTACGTCGAGGATCATGGCCACCCGGCCGTCCCCGAGGATGGTCGCGCCCGTGATCCCGGCCACC
>JAFKJJ010000225.1 GCA_017306025.1 Planctomycetota bacterium | reverse complement strand
ACGCTCTTCCGATCTGGGCGCGGCGGGCACGTCGTGCGACTTGAGCGTCTCGGCGACACGCGCGTCGATGACGGCGGCGAGCGCGGCGGGGGCGACCTTCGCCCGGCCGGGCGGGTCGGCGGCGGGAGCCGTTGAGGCGAAGAGCGCCGCGAGCAAACCGAGGAGCCACTTCATGGCGAAGCCCTTCTTCGTGGGGCAGGCCGCCCGGCCTGCGGTAGCTCGGCGTTGGCAGGCCGGGCGGCCTGCCCCACAACACCCCGCTCCCTACTTCTTCCCGACCGTCATCGGCCACTTCTTGGCGGACCGGTCCCCGGCCGAGAACACCGCGGTCCCGTCGGCCGTCGGCACGATGCCGCGCACCGCGTCCGCGTGCCCGCGGACGGTCCGAACGACCCGGCCGGTTTGCCCGTCCCACACGTACAGGTTGCCGTCGTGGGCCGCGGTCACCACCCCGCCGTCGGCCGCGAACGACGCCGCGGTCACGCGGCTCGGGTGCGACAGCCGCGGGCGGTTCTCCGGGACCGACCCGTCGCGCGTGTCGAGGAACACGACCTGGTGCGCCGGGCCGCGTTCGACCTCGCCGTCGGCCCGCGGCGCCACGTTCAACACGACGGCCGCGAGGGGGCCGGCCGGGCCGAACGAGATCCCGTCCACCGACCCGCCCCCGACCGACCCGCGGGCCACCTCTTCGCCTTTGGTCAGGTCCCACAGCCGGACCATCCCGTCGGCGTCACCCGTGGCGATCCGGTCGCCGGCCGGGGTGAACGTCAGCGCCGTCAACTCGCCGGCCCACTCCCCGATGCGCTGCAATTTGCCGGGCGCCGTCAGGTTCAGGAGCCGGAACCCGGCCATCTTCCGGCCGCCGAACGCGAGCGTCTTCCCGTCCGGCGACAGCGCGAGGCTGAGGTCGGCCGTCGGCTGGAGCACGGCGTAAATCGCGCGGCCGGACGCGGTGTCCCAGATCCGGACCTGTTCGTCGGCGCCTGCGGAAACCAACCGACCGCCGGCCCCGAACACCAGCGCCGACACCCCCTGCGGGTGCCCCGGTAGCGTCATCAGCTCGCGTGCGGTGGCCGCGTCCCACAGGCGAATCGCCCCGTCCTGCCCGCCGGTGGCGAGCGTCTTGCCGTCCGGCGACAGCGCGACGGCCGTCATCGGGCGCGGGCCGCGGAACGTCCGCTGGGGCGCCTGCGGCGGATCGGCCGCGGGCCACGCCAGCGCGACGCGGTCCTGCGACACGGTGAACAGTGCCTTGCCGTCGGGGTGGGCGAAGATCGCGGTCACCGCGCCCGCGTGCGCCGGGGTGCCGGTCGGCTGGCCCGGTTCCACCCCCACATATCCTCGGGGCTGACCCGTCGCAGGGTTCACGCCGAGCAGGTGCCCGCCGGCCGTGCCGACGAACAGCGCCAGCCCGCGGCGCGAGAAACTCAGGGCGGTCGCGTAGTCCGGCAGCGGCACCGGCGGCCCGACCTCACGACCGTCCCCTCGCCCGTCGGTGTCCCACACCCGCACGGTGCGGTCCTCCGACCCGCTCGCCAGTCGGTTCCCGTCCGGCGAGAACGCCACCACGCGGACCGCCGCCCGGTGCCCCTTGAGCGTGTGCGTCACGACGTTGCGGCCCGTGTCCCAGAGCCGGACGTCGTTGTCGGCGCCGCCGATGGCGACGGTCCGGCCGTCCGGTGAGAACGCCACCGCGCGGACCGCGCCGGAATCGCCCACCAGCACGCCCTTCGGCGTGCCGCTCGACACGTCCCAGAGGCGAACGGTCTTGTCATAGCCGCCGGTGGCGAGGGTCTTGCCGTCCGGAGCGAAGGCGACCGCCGACGCCCAGCGCCAGTGCCCGGCCAGTTTGTGGAGGGGGCGCCCGTCGGCCGCATCCCAGACGATCGCGTGCGTGTCGTTGCTCGCGGTGGCGATCCGCGAACCGTCGGGCGAGAAGCAGACCGCGTTCACCACTTCCGAATGGCCCTTCAGGGCGAAGAGCACGCGCTTCGACGCCAGTGCCCAGACGACCACGTTCGACCCGAGCGCGACTGCCAGCCGCGAACCGTCCGGCGACACCGCGGAGGCGTGCGCGGGCTCGGCCCCGAGATCGCCGGGGCCGACGAGCCGCAGCGGCGTCGGCAGGAACTGGATCGCTTCGGCATACGGTTCGTCCGGCGGGACGGCGGGGCCGTCCGGCTCGTGCTCGCTCGTGCGGTTCGCGGTTCCGAACACGGCCCCCGAGGCGGCCGCGGTCAGGCGTTCGAACCGCGGGACGATCGCCAAGAGCGCCAGCCCGGCGACGAGCACCGCGCGGCGCGTGTGCCGGCCCGCGCGGGCCGGGTTGGTAGTACCGAGGATCAGCACCAGGCGGTTCCGGAGCGAGGCCGCGTCGCCGATCCCGCTGGCGAGGGCCGGCGCGGGCGCGACCCCGGCCAAGTAGTCGATCGTTTCCAGGATCGCGGACGCGTAGTCGTAGCCCGACCCCGGTGCCGCGGCGACCACTTCGGCGTCGCACGCCTCCTCTTCGAGGCGCCGCATCTCGCCCCGGGCCAGCCGCGCCAGCGGGCACCACCAGTAGACCGCCAGCGCGGTGAACTCGATCAACCGGACGACGTGGTCCCAGCGCCGGAGGTGCGCCAGTTCGTGCGCGATCACCGCGAGCCGCTGCTCGGCCGTGAGTCGGGCGAGCAGCGCGGCGGGGAAGTACAGCGTCGGCCGGCCGACGGCCCACAGCATCGGGGCGATCCCGCCGGGCACGACGCGAACCCGCGGCGCGTGCCGAAGGCCCATCCGCGCGGCCGCGAGCGCGACTTCCGCGACGAGTTCCGGGTCCGCGGGCGCCGAGAACTCCGCCAACAGCCGCGAGAACCGCCGGACGCGCCGCGCCGCCAGGACGACCGAGACGAGCGTTCCGACCGCCCACGAGCCGAGGAGCACCGACTCCCACGACGGCAGCGGAAGCGTCAGCACCGCGGGAGCGGTCGGAGGCGACTGCGGCGCGACCGGCCGCGTCGGTTCGGCGGTAGAAGGGGCCGGTCTCACCGGCGCGGGCGCAGCGACCGAACCGTGCGACTCGGGTTCCGCAACCACGATCGGCGCGACGTCCGGTACCGACGGAGCGGTCGGCGCCGCACTCACTTCGGGCCGTGCGGGCAGGCACTTCACCGGGACCGTGAGCACCGGCGGCGTGAGTAACTTCACCAGAACGAGTAGCCACAGCACGTGCGCCAGTGCGGGGCGGTTGGCCCATCTGCCGACGGCCAGCGCAACAACCGCCAGCGCGGTCGCGACCGCGAGGTTGCCGAGAACGGCTTCGAGAAGCGCCGTGGCCATTAACCATCCCCGATCAGAAGACGCGGTTCAGTTGCGGGGCGGGCGATGGGCGTTGAGTAGCTTCCGCAGTTCCTTCCGGTCGTCGTCGGAAAGCGCCTCGGTCTTCAGCAGGTGCGTCAGGAGCGGGGTAACCGAGCCGCCGCACAGGCGGTCGGCGACCGCCCGCAGTTGCCCGCCGAGGAAGTCGTCGCGGCTGACCGCGGCCACAAACACGTGGGTCATCGCGGAGCGGTCGCGGGCCACACAGCCGGCCTCTTCGAGCCGGTCGAGGAGCTTCTGCACGGTGGCGTAGGCGGATTGCCCGCCGCCGGGGTACAGGTGGTCGGTGAGTTTGCGGATGGTGCAGGTACCGAGGTCCCAGAGTGCCTGGAGCACCCGGAGTTCGGCTTCCGTCACGTTCGGGGTCGGGGGAGGCATCGTCAGCGAGTCCGTCGAGAGAGGGAGAGGTTCCCGTGCGAATGTCTCCACAGGGTAAGACAAGGTGTCTGAGGTTGCAAGCCCAAAATCCGAAATCAGAGGACAGAGGACAGAGCCACAGAAAAGCAGAGGGCAGAGAACAGAGATCAGAGGACAGAGGACAGAAAAGAAGAACAGCAGGAGCGATCGACTGGGCCTCGTTGTAGGCTTTTCTGATCTCTGCCCTCTGCCCTCTGCCCTCTACTCACTGCTATTTCTCCGGCGCGCGCCAGCGGACGATGTTGGAGTCCGCACTGCCCGAGAAGATCGTCTTGCCGTCCGCGGAGATCGCGACCGACAGCACCGGCCGGTCGTGGACCTCGAACGCGGCCACCTGCCGCATTGCGGTCAGGTCCCAGATGCGGTTCACGTGGTCGTAGCCGACCGAAACGAGCGTCTTTCCGTCCGGGGTGAAGCTCGCGCCGCGAACGTAGCCGGAGTGCGCGTCGAATTTGTGGACCTCCTTGCCGGTTTCGGTCTCCCACAGCCGCAGGCTGCGGTCGGCGGCGCCGGTCAGGATGCGCGAGCCGTCCGGGGAGAAGACGATCGTGTGAACGGTGTTCGAGTGGCCGCGGAGCCGGAGCACCTCCGCCTTTGATTCGAGGGAGTACACGACGCACGCGAAGCCCGGCACGCCGGACACCGCCACCTTCTTGCCGTCCGGGCTGAGCGCGAACGCGAGAATCCCTTCCTTCGGCCCCTTGATCTTGGCGACCTCCTTGCCGGTCTCGGTTTCCCACACGCGGACGTCGCCGTCCGACGCCGCGGTGACCACGCGCTTGCCGTCCGGGGTGAACGCGATCCCGTTGATCTCGGACTCGTCGTTGTGGCCCTCGAGCTGAACCAGTTCCTCGTTCGTTTCGAGGTTGTAGACGAACACCTCGCCGTTGCCGCCGCCCGAAGCGCCGCGTTTGCCGTCGCGGCTCACCGCGACCGAGTAGATTTTCGACTTGTGCGACTCGATCTGGGCTTCTTCCTTCGCCGTCTCCACGTTCCACATCCGGACGGTGCCGTCCCAGCTCCCGGAGAAGAGCTTCTTGCCGTCGGGCATGAGGACCATCGCCGTGACCCAGCTCTCGTGACCGGCCATCTTGGTTCCGGTCACCGCGGCGCGGGACAGCGACCACGCCCGCACCGATTTGTCCGTGGCGGTCGAGAAGATCGTCCCGTCGGCCGTTCGGGAGACGAACAGCCCGGTGATGGCGCCCGTGTGGCCGACGAACCGCGCCTGTTCCTGCCACGAGTCGCCGTCCCACGCGACGACCGCTTGCCCCACCGACCCGGTGAGCAGTTCCTTTCCGTCCGCGGTGAACGTGACGGCCTTTACGGGCGTTTGCGTGCGCCGGAACAGCAGCGGTTTCTTGGCGGTGAGGTCCCACACGCGGAAGCCCGGGTCGAGCCCGCCCGACACCAGAACGGGGCGCGTCGGGTGGAAGCAGACCGCGGTGATGTCGTTCGTGTGATCGGCCCACGACGCGACCTCCGCACCCTTCGCAAGCTCCCACACCTTCAGTTCGGCTGGGCCGGTCTTGGTGGCCGTGTCGGCGCCGGTCGCGAGCAACTTGCTGTCCGGCGAGAAGGCGAGGCACGCGATCGCACCGCGGTGCGTGTCGTAGACCGCCTTCTCGCGCAGTTCCGCGGGCTTCGAGCCGGCCGGCGGAACGTCATAAACGAGGACGCGCTTGTCGACGCCGCCGGTGACGAAGGTCTTGCCGTCGGGCGAAAACGCGGCGCAGCGGAGCGACCCGCGGTGGCCGTCGAGGTCGGCCAACTTCTGCCCGCTCGGGACGTCCCACAGGTAGCCGATCTTGTCGCGGCCGGTGCTGACCAGCCGCGTGCCGTCGGGCGAGAACGCCAGCGACGTGATCGTGGCCCGGTGCCCGCGGAACGTCGCCTTGACCTGGCCGGTCGTGGTATCCTGAACGAGGACCGTGAAGTTCTCGCCGACGGCCGCGAGCCGCTTCCCGTCGGCCGACACCGCCGCGACGCCGGTCCACCCGGGCGCGGCCGTGAACGCGTTGCTGGCGTACACGCGCGGGAGCGTCGCGAGCCAGAGGCCGACGGACTTGTCCGCCGAGGCGGTGGCGATCTGCTTCCCGCTCGGGGCGAACGCCACCCCGTGCAAGGCGTCGGTGTGTCCTTCTTCGAGGGCCGACAACTCGCCGCCGGTGGACGCCTCCCACAGCCGGAGCGTCTTGTCGGCGCTGCTCGTGGCGATCAGTTGCCCGCGCGGCGAGAAGCAGACGCCGGTGACCGCGTCCTGGTGCCCGCGCATCGGGTCGAACTTCGGCGCGCGCTTGGCCACGTCCCAGACCCGCACGGAGGTGTCGTCCGAACCGGAAGCGAGCAGCGTGCCGTCGGGCGAGAAGCAGACCGCGCGCACCGGCGCGGTGTGCCCCTTGAGCGCCTCCGGTTTCCAGTCCGACACGGTCCACAACACGACGCGACGGTCGGAACCGGCGGTCGCAACGGTCTTGCCGTCGGGCGACACCGCGACGCCGCGGACCGAGCCCGCGTGCTCGTCCAGTGATTTCGTTTCCTTCTTGGCGGCAACATCCCAGACCTTCACCAAGCGGTCGGCGCTGCCGGAGACGACCGTGTTGCCGTCGGGCAGGACCGCGACCGCGAGCACCGCGTTCTGATGACCTTTCAGAACCGCGAGTTCCTTCTTGCCGGCCACGTCCCACACGCGAACGGTCTTGTCGTAAGAGGCCGAGACGAGCTTGGTGCCGTCGCGCGAGAAGGCGACCGCGGCCACGGCGTCGGTGTGCCCCGTGAGCAACCCGAACTGCTTGCCGGACGCGGGGTCGGCGAGGACCACGGTCTTGTCGGCACAGCCGACGGCGACGAGCGTTCCGTCGGGCGAGTACGTGACCGCGAGGGCCTCGTCGCCCAGCCGTACCGAGGACGGCTTCGGGTCGAACTGGGTGGATTCGGGGAAGACGGCGGGCTTGGCCGCGGGAGCCTTCGCGGCCGGCTTCTCCTTCTCCTGGCCGCGCGTGGCCCGCGCGTCGAGGAGGGCCGCCGCCCCGACCGCGAGGAGTGCCGCGAAGACGATTCGGACGCGCGCGTGCGACATGAGGGACCTCGCGGGAAGACGGGAAAGAGGAGGAGCCACGGATGACACAGATAGACACCGATCAGAAGAGAACAATTACTCTTGGTTCTGATCCGTGTTCTCTGTGTTCATCCGTGGCTCCTCCTCTGTGGTCACTTCTTCTCGAACAGCTTGTCGTTCGCCGGCAGGGCCTTACCCCAGTCGCCCGCGAACGTCATCGACCGGACCCGCGCTTCCGTGCGGTCGGTGTAGTGGAACAGCCCGAAGAACCGCTGGTTGGTCGATTCGATCGCGCGCTCGTACACCTCGGTGCCGTTGAGCGACAACTTGACCGTGTCGCCGGCCACCACCAACCGGACCTTGTTCCAGGCCTTCTCCTTGAGTGGCAACTTGGCCGGGCCGCGACGGTTCGCCGGCTCGTCCTTCGCGTTGTCGAACGCCGTGCCGCTCTTCTCGTGCGGGCCGTCCGTCAGCCAGTGCAGCTTCACGCCGTCCGGTTCCAGCAGGAACGTGAGGCGGTCGAGCATGGGGTGAACGAGCACCTTGCCCGGGTCGTAGTAGAACTCGTACTCGATCGCGCCGTCCTCGATCATCGGGCGCTGGTAGTAGAGCGCCGACTCGGGGAAGTTCCGCTGCGGGACCGGCTCCCCGTCCTCCGGCGGCTCCGGCTTCTTGCCCCACTCGTGCAGCTCCTCGCCGCGCTTGCGCCAGCCGGGTCCGCTCTCGCCGTCGTAGTTGCGGGCGGCCGCCACGCTGCCCAGGTGGGTCTGCCAGAAGCCGAGGTCGTCGTTGGCCAAGAGGTCGATCTTCTCGGGCACGGTCGGCGCGCCGTTGATCCGCACGTTCGTCAGCGTCCCGGTGTTCTGGTGGTGGCAGTGGAGCATCAGCCACGGCTCCGGGTCGGTGCCGATCTTCTCGACCGCCAGTTCGCGACCGTCCACGAACGCCCGGAACCACCCGTCCTTCACCACCAGCTTGAACTGGTACACGTTCGTCTTGCTCGCCGCCAAGGGCGGGTTGATCGCCACGTCGCGGCCGCCCGGCCGGACCGCGGTGTGGACCTTGTACTTCTTCCGGTCGTGGTTCAGGTCGAACTGGTGCGCCCCGTACCGCACGTGCGCCTCCGACCACCCTTGAACGCGCAGCTCACACGTCACCTCGAAGTCGCCGCGCAGCGGCGTGCGGAACAGCAGGAAGTCCTCGCTGTGGCCGGGGTAGTGCGTCACCACGCCGTTGTCGTACGACCAGTGCGGCGCGCCCCACCCCTGGCTGCGGCTCCACGAGTTCAGCGACGGCACCGACGCCCAGTGCGCGAGCCCCGGGTCCGAGCCGAACGCGCGGCGGACGCCCTCCGGCTGCGCCGCGACCTGCGCCCGCGCCCGCACCGAGCGGTACGCCCGCGTCCACCAGTCCCGGCCGTCGAACGGCTTGTTCTGGAGGGACGACTGTTGCAGGTTGAGGTTCAGCGCCTGGGCCAGGTCGCCGGCCGGCTTCAGGAGCGCCGGCCGGTCGAGCGCGCCGACGACCGCGATCAGGTCCGGCCACCGTTCGACCGCGTTGGCGTCCGGCGGCAGTTTCTTGAAGAGTTCGATCAGTTGCTTGAGGCCGTCGGCCGCGTCGTTGTCGCGCCCCTGCGCCGCGCGGACCGCCGCCAACAGCGCGGTCTTCGACCGCTGGAACAGGCCGTCGGCGGCCGGGCTCTCGGCCTTCGCGATCCGCTCACCGAGTTCGTCCAGCGCCCCGGCCGCCTTCGCCGCGGCGATCAGTTCCAGGCACGGCGCTTCGAACCGGAAGCCGAGGACCACCCGGCGCCCCGCGGGTTGCTCGGGCCGGTCCACGACCCCGAGCACGTCGAGCGGCTTTTCGACCCCGGCGAGCTGGAACGAGGGCCGCGACTCGTTCGGCAGCACCCACTCGGCCAGAGCCTTGTACCGCTCGGCCGGGGGCAGCTTCCGCGCCCGTTCGACCACGTCACCGGCCTCGGTGAAGTAGTACTTCTCGCCGAGCTGCCCGCGGCGCGCCTTCGCCTCGGCCGCGGTCGCGGGTTTGGTCGCGAAGTCGATCGGGGCCGGCACCTCCTTCGGCCACGGGCCGGTCAGCACGACGTTCCGCACGCGGACCGCCGTCTTGTCGCGGTAGTGGAACAGCCCGAACTGCCGGTCCAGCCCCGCGGGCAACTTCCCCTCGTACACGACCGCGCCGTTCAGTTCGATCTTCACCCCGTCGGCGGTCGGGGTCAGCGCGAGGGCGTTCCAGTCGCCGGCCTTGAGCGCCACCTTCTCGCGCTTCCCGGCCGGGTCCTCGACCGCGTTATCGGCGGCCAGTCCGGTCCAGTCCTCGGACCCGACGGTACCGGTCATCCAGTGGAGCTTCACGCCCTCCGGCTCCAGAAGGAACGCCAGACGGCCGAGGCTCGGGTGAACGTGGGTCCGACCCGGCTCGTAAAAGAACTCGTACCGCAGCGCTTCGCCCGGCTTGAGCGGCCGGAAGTACGCCAGCCGGCCCGGAGCGGGCCGTTCCGGCGCGCGGTCCAGCTTCCGGCCCAGGATCTCGCCGCCCCTGGCCTGCCAGTCGTACTTCGGCTCGCGCTTGCCGGCGTCCTGTTGGATCGGGTTGCCCCACCGGTCGACCGCCTTGCCCGTCACGTGCTCCCGCGGGAGCATCCGGCCGGGCAGCGACCCGCCGTAGGGCACCGGCAGCCACCCGCCGAGGGCGTCGCCGTTGCTCAGCCTCACCTCTTGAAGCACTTCGGGCTTACCCGTGAGCGTGGGGTTGCGGAACACCGGCCGGCGCCCGCCGCCCGCGTAGAGCATCAGCCACGGGCTGGTCGCCGGCGCGTCGGTGTCCTCGTAGAAGAGCTGGCCGTTCAGGAGGCACCGGACCTTGCCCGGGGACACCTGGAACGTCAGCCGGTTGAACTGCTCGCCGCGGATGTTCTGCGCGCTCTTGAACACCTGATCGAGGTGCCCGACCGCCCACACCGACGACCCGACCCCGGCGCGGTTCGGCTCGTACACCACCCCGGCGTACCCGGCGTGGCCCTCGGCCCAACCGCCCTGGTACACGTCCACGGAGAACTCGAAGGTGCCCGCCAGCGGGGCGTCGAACAGGAGGAGCGACGGCTGCTCGTTCCACGCCTGAACGAGATAGCCGTCCTGCGCGAACCACACCGCCCCCGGTGTGGCGGACGACCACCGCGGCGGCGCCCCGGAGGTGAGCGCGTCCGGGGCGCCCGCGCGCCCGGCCCCGATCCGGTCCCACGCGGCGCGGATGCGGTGCAGGTACTGGGCGGTTTGGGTCGCCTGGGAGCGGTCGAGCAGCGGCTTGAGCAGCCCCTCGCCGTGCGCGGCCAGCGCCGGGTCGGCGAGGCACATCGTCGCGAACACGAGCTCGCTGGGGTGGACCGGGTTGGGCATCCGGCCGTCTTCCTCGGGGTCGTAGTAGTACCGCGGACCGACGTTCTGCTCGCCCTTTTCGGTCATGCGCTTCTTCGCCGCCTCCGCGAACGCCTTCACCGCCGGCTCCGCCTCCTTCCCCTTACCCTGTGAGAGTTTTACCAGGACGAGGAACGTGTCCGCGTTCTCGACCTTGTCGGCCGCCAGCTTCTCGGCCGCCGCGGCCAGCTCGTCGGCCTTCCCCGCCTCCTTCGCCGCGTCGGCCAGCAGCAACATCGTGGTGACGATCTGACCCGTGGGCAGCGCCGGCAATTTGCCGAACGCGGGCGGCGGGACCTCGCCGGGCATCGTCCCGACGTAGTACCGGATCGACTTCCGCCCCTCGGTCGGGAGCGACCACGCCTTGAGCAGTTCGTACCGCTTGGCCGCCGGTACTTCGAGCAGCAGCCGGACGAGACGCGGGAACTCGCCGAGGGTCGGCTCCTGGCGGCGGGAGCGGAACCGCGGGTCGGCGCCGGCCGCGGTGATGTTGTCGGCGTGCAGCCCGAGCTCGCGCAGCGCGTCCTCGACCCACCCGGCCCTCAGGTACTCGCCCGCGAGCGGCTGGTGGACGTCGTACTCGTTGCGGCCGACCTTCTTGCCGAGCCCCTCGACGGCCTTGTACTGCGCGCGGGCCGCGGCCTCGTCCTTCTTCGCGAGCGCCCGCTGCGCCAGCACGAAGCGCAGCTCGACCGCGCGCTGCGCGTTGTTCGCGGTGGCGTAGTTCTCGGCCGCCTTCTCGACGAAGGGCGCCACGAGGTCGGCGAACTTCGGGTCCGACAGCGCCGGCAGCAGCACGGACGTGACGCGGTCGTTGGTGCCCTGGAGCGAGTCCTTTTGGATGCGCGCGCCGAGCACCTTGAACGTCTCGATCGCGCGGGCGTCGTCCTTGGCCCGCACCGCGAGGGTGGCGAGGAGCACCTGCGCCGGCAGCTCGCCGAGCGGCTGGCCGACGCGGGTCTGGAGCCTGGTCCGCAGGTCGTCCGCCTTCCCGGCCTCAACCGCGACGTCGCACAAAAGCGCGGCCAGCCCGCGGTCCTCGACGCCGTCGAAGTTGACGTCCGTCGCGGGGGTCAGCGACCCGCCGGGGCCGATGCTGTAAATGGTGCCGTAGAGCCGCCCCTCGGTGTAGAGGAACACCTCGGCCGGGCGGGAGGCGGTG
>JAFKJJ010000650.1 GCA_017306025.1 Planctomycetota bacterium | reverse complement strand
CGCGGGTCGTGGTTTAACGTTCCCGGAATTCCTCCCGGGGTCGGCGGTGCCGTGAGCCTTCCACAGATCAGGTCGAGAAGTAGACCGCTTCCGAAGGGCGCGAACACGCCGCGAGTGAACCTCGCGGCGTGTTCGTTTTTGCGCGCGGCCGATAGGGTGAACCGCGACACCCTACCGAGGCCGAAATGACCCCCGACGAGTTCCGCGAATACGGACACAAGCTCATCGACTGGATCGCCGATTATCGCGAGACGATCGCGTCGCGGCCCGTGCGTGCGACCACCGCGCCGGGCGAAATCCGCGCGAGCCTGCCGGCCGAACCGCCGACCGAACCCGAACCGTTCGACGCCATCCTCGCCGACTTCGAGGCGCGGCTCGTGCCCGGGCTCACGCACTGGCAGCACCCGCGATTTTTCGGCTATTTCCCGGCGAATTCCGCACTCCCGAGCGTTCTCGGCGACCTGCTCAGCTCGGGCCTGGGTGTGCTCGGCCTCAACTGGCAAGCGTGCCCGGCGCTCACGGAACTGGAAGAACTCGCGTGCGACTGGGTGCGGCGGATGGTGGGGCTGTCGGGCGCGTGGAGCGGCGTGATTCACGACACCGCGTCCACCGCGAGCCTCGTCGCGCTGCTCTGTGCCCGCGAGCGCGCGACGAACTACGCGCTCGCGGGCGGCGGGTTGCAGTCGCAGCCGAAACCGCTCACGGTGTACGTTTCGACGCAGAGCCACAGTTCGGTGGAGAAGGCCGCGCTGCTCGCGGGCTTCGGACGCGACAACGTCCGCGCGATCGAGACCGACGACCGCTTCGCGATGCGTGCGGACGCGCTGGAAGAGGCGGTCCGCGCCGATGCGGCCGCGGGGAAGGTGCCGTGCGCGGCGGTCGCCACGACCGGCACCACCGCTTCGACCGCACTCGACCCGGTCGGCGCAATAGCGGACGTGGCGGCGCGGCACGGCCTCTGGTTGCACGTCGATGCCGCAATGGCGGGCTCCGCGATGATCCTCCCCGAATGCCGGTGGATGTGGGACGGCGTCGAACGGGCCGATTCGCTCGTCTTCAACCCGCACAAGTGGCTCGGCGCGACGTTCGACTGCTCGCTGTTCTACGTGCGCGACCCGCAGCACCTCGTTCGCGTGATGTCCACCAGCCCGAGCTACCTGCGCACCGCGGCCGACGGGCAAGCGACGAACTACCGCGATTGGGGCATCCCCCTCGGGCGCCGGCTCCGCGCTCTGAAGCTCTGGTGTTTGATCCGATCGGAAGGCGTGAGCGGCTTACAGGCGCGGTTGCGGCGCGACATCGCGAACGCGAAGTGGCTCGCGGAACAGGTCGCGGCCGCGCCGGACTGGAAGATCGTCGCGCCGGTGCCGCTCCAGACCGTTTGCGTGCTTCACGAGCCGCCCGGACTGTCGGGCGAGGCGCTCGACGTACACACGCGGGCCTGGGCCGAGCGCGTGAACGCCTCCGGCGCCGCGTACCTCACGCCCGCGGTGCTCGGCGGGCGGTGGGTCGTTCGCGCGTCCGTCGGGAACCTCACGACCGAACGCGCCGACGTGGAGGCGCTCTGGAAGGTGATGCGCGCGCACGCCGGGCGCTAGCAAAGCACGTTCGCGGCGGATACGCTCTCCGAATCTCTTTCCTTCGGGGTGCGCCCGTGAACGACGTGCTCGGCGAATTTCTCGGAACGATGATCCTCGTCACGCTCGGCGACGGCGTCGTCGCCGGGTGCCTCCTCAACAAAACGAAGTCGCAGCAC
>JAFKJJ010000690.1 GCA_017306025.1 Planctomycetota bacterium | reverse complement strand
CGCCGTCGACGCCCGCCGGCGTCTTCTCCGGTTTCGCGATCTGGAGCTTGGAGAAGGCGTCCTCGGAGTTCGTGAACCGCTGCTTGGCCGCGTCCCACTCCAGCTTCTTCCCCGCGAACCGCACCGCGATGTTGCCCATGAGCATCGTCTCGGTCAACTGCCCCGCGTAAGCGAAGTTCGACGCCGCCAGCTCCGGCTTGTTCGCCCGGATCGCCGCCGCCCACTCCTTCTTCATGAACGGGTCCTGCTCGTTCTTGTCGCCGTCGACGCCCTCCGGCGTCTTCTCCGGTTTCGCGATCTGGAGCTTGGAGAAGGCGTCCTCGGGCGTGAGCCGGAACCGCGCGCCGTAGTCGTTGGGGCTGAACAGCACGCCCTTGTCGCCCACCAGGATCGACCCGCTGTCGGCGAGCTTCTCGCCCTTCTTCAGGAGCTTCGCCAGCAGCTCGTCGGGCGGGAGCACGAGCTTCCCGTCGCGCTTGCCCTCGTACCAGTGGAGGGTACACGCCGGCATGTCGCCACGGGCCGCGAAGATGTACTGAATGTGCGCCCAGGCGGGGTACGTCTCGGGGTTGATCGCCCCGGCCTCCGCGACCACGGCCGCCGGCGCGCCGAGCTTCAGCGCGCGGAACGCCATGTTCGCGGTGTGGCACGCCATGTCGCCCAGGGCGCCGGTGCCGAAGTCCCAGTACCCGCGCCAGTCGTGCGGGTGGTACGCCGGCCGCTTGCCGCCGTCGCGCACCGCGTAGGGGCGCATCGGGGCCGGGCCGATGAACTCGTCCCAGTGGACGTGCTTGGGCACCGGCGCCTCCGGGGGCCGGGCGACGACGTCGGGCGATTGCTTCCAGTAGTGCGCGGGGCGGTTGGTCCAGACGTGGGCCTCGCGGACCGCCCCGAGCGTGCCCGCGTGGATCAGCTCCACCGCGCGGCGCAGCCCGTTGAGCGCCGAGCCCTGGTTGCCCATCTGCGTACACACCTTCGCCTGCGCCGCGACCTCGCGCATCAGCCGCGCCTCCCACACGGTGTGCGTCAGCGGCTTCTGGCAGTACACGTGCTTGCCCAGGCGCATCGCCAGCACCGACGCGGGGGCGTGCGAGTGGTCCGCGGTCGAGACGGTGACCGCGTCGAACTCCTTGGCCGTGTCGAACAGCTTGCGGTAGTCGAAGAACGTCCTGGCCGAGGGCCACAGTTTGGCCTTCGTGCCCAGCCGCTCGTCGTCGATGTCGCAGAGCGCGACGACCTCCATCACCCCGCCCGCGTGGTCGATGTCGCTCGACCCCTTGCCGCCGATCCCGATCCCGGCGACGCGGATCTTGTCGTTGGCCCCGTAGGCGCGCCGGACCGAAAGGGCCGGTCCGGCGAAGAGGTAGCCGAGGGTGCCGGCGGTTCCGAGCTGGAGCGCGCGGCGGCGGGTGAGGGAGCGTGACACGTGGGGACTCCGGCGTGGGGTGGGAAAGGACGGCCACCCAAGCGTACCGGCCGGCGCGCGCGATGTCCACGGGCGGCTTTTCGTGAAGCGCGTCCTTCAGCGGTCGTTGCGGCGGGCGGGCCGCGGTTGAAGGAGACGTGTTCTTCCGGCACTTCTCGTACCAGGTCCGGGTGACGAGTATCGGTCGGGAGTGGCGGCCTTTATTGTGGGGCCGGCCGCTTGGCCTGCCTTCGCTATGGCAGGCCCGGCGGCCGGCCCCACAATAAAGGCACGCGCTCGAACCGCAACCGTTACCCTTCACCCGAACCCGGTATCACTTCCCCTTCAACCGCGGTCCTTTCAACGGGGGCCGCCCCGCCGCAACCACTTCTGAAGGCGCCTATTTTCGTGAAGCGGTGCGGGCCGTGCCGACGATAACGGATGTGTGGAAGCGCGCACCCCGAGAGTTCGAGGGACCCGCCGCGGCGCGGTCGCCGCGGTGGCCGCGGCGGCGGTCGCGCTCCTGGCGGGCTGCTCCGGTACGGAGTTCCTGCGCCGGACGTGCCCGGCGCCGCGCGACCCGCAGGCGGCCGCGGAGGCCCCGCACCCGTCGGCCGCGTACCGGGTCGGGTGCCCGGACGTGCTCGACATCGCGTTCCGCGACCGCCCCGACTGGGACGCGGTCGCGGTCGTGGACGTGGACGGCCGGCTGCCGCTGGAGCAGCCGGGCAACCCGCGGGGGGACGGGCTCACGCTGGACCAGATCCGCGACGAGCTGGCGGCGCTGGCCGGGTGCCCGCCGGAGCGGGTGCGGGTGTCGCTGGCGGCCGCGCGGAGCGGGCG
>JAFKJJ010000224.1 GCA_017306025.1 Planctomycetota bacterium | reverse complement strand
CGGGGCCATCGGCAATGACGTGGCCCTGGTCGACGTGTCGAGCAGCGGCGGTGGGGGCGGTGGGGGCGGCGGAACCACCGAGACCGTCACCATCGGTGCCAGCGACCCCAGCGCCGCAGAGCGCGAGGCCGGTCAGGCCGCCGACCCCGGCCAGTTCGTCCTCACACGGCAGGGTAACCTGTCGACCCCGCTGACGGTGAACTACACCCTCAGCGGCACCGCGGTCAACGGGCAGGACTACGCGACACTGTCCGGGCAGGTGACCTTCGCCGCCGGCTCGGCGACGGCCACCATCGACGTGAACGTACTGGACAACGCCGTGGTCGACGGCACCCGCACGGTGACGATCGCCCTCGCGGCCGGCACCGGCTACACCTTCGCGTCCGGGGCCGGCGCCAGCGTGTCGATCGCCGACAACGACGCCCCGCCCACGCTGACGATCACGGCATCCGACCCGGCCGCCTCCGAGACCGGACCCGATACGGGCACGTTCACCGTGACCCGCACCGGCCCCACGACGGCCGCCCTGGTGGTGAACTACACCGTCGGCGGTTCGGCCACGCCGGGCGCGGACTACGCGGCCCTGAGCGGGTCCGTCACGATCCCGGTCGGACAGTCCTCGGCCACCTTCACCGTGACCCCGGTCGATGACGCGGACGTCGAGGGGAACGAGACGGTGGTCGTGACCCTCGCGTCCGGGGGCAGCGCCACCGTAACGATCGCCGACAACGACGCCCTCCAGGAGAACAGCGGGGGCGGTTTCGCCGGCGTGAGCACGTCCGGGCTCAGAACGATCACCCCGCCGGTCATGCCCGCCCCGATCCCCGGCATGCCGTTCACCGGAATGGCGACCGGCGACCTGGACGGCGACGGCACCGCCGACGTCGTCGCGACGGTGGCGGGCGGGATCATGGTGGTGTACGACGGCGCCACCGGCGCGCCGCGGATGGCCTTCAACCCGGTTCCCGGCTACACCGGCGGTGGCTCGATGGCCGTCGGCGACTTGGACGGGGACGGCCGGGGCGAGATCGTCATGGGGTTCGCCGAGCTCCCGGTGGTCGCGGTGTTCGACGGCCTCACCGGCCAGTTCCGCTCCGCCTTCCTGGTCGCGGGCGGGCTGCCCCACGGGGTGTCGGCCACCGTGGCCGACCTCGACGGCGACGGGAAGGGCGAGATCGTCGCCGGTGCGAACTTCGGGTCCGCCGACGTCCTGTTCGTCTACAACGCCGACCACTCGCTGCGGCAGTACCTCGTGCTCCCGTCCTTCGGGGCCACCGTCCCGCCGCCGATGCGGGCCGGGGACCTCAACGGCGACGGCGCGGACGACCTCCGCGTGGTCCTCGGGCCGGTCACCGCCACGTTCGACGGCCGAACCTTCGGGCTCATGGGCGTCTCGCCCACGGGTCCGGAGATCATGGGCGGGATCTTCGTCGGTTGATGTTTCGCGGTCCGCTCGCGAGCGCCGCGCCTCGGGCGGGGCGCTCGCCCCTTTGCCAACCGCCTCGGTGTGCTCGCGGCCCGTCGGGGTGTGCCGGTCCGGCACACCCCGCTCGCACGATGTCCGATCTGACACACCCGACGGGCGGCCCATTATCGTTCAGCCCGGTGTTTTTTTGCGGGGTCGGGGTTGGCTCCGGAATTGCTTCACGTCTTGACGAACCTCAGGACTGTGATCGCCCCTCAATCCCGAGATCACATGAGGTGCCCCATGAACGCCATCGACAACCAGCTCCTGACCGCCGGCGACCTGATGAGTCGCGACGTGGAAACGGTCGGCGCCGACGCGCCGCTGCGCGAGGCGGCGGAGTTCCTGATCCGCTGTGGGGTCCACGGCGCACCGGTCGTGGACGGTGCGGGCCGGTGCGTGGGGGTACTCTCCGTCACCGACCTCGCCCGCTGGGCGTCGGGCCGCGAGGGGCCGAAGGTGCGCCCCCCGCGAACCTGTGCCTTCCAGGAGAAGTGCCGTGAGCCCGGCGGCCGCGAAACGGTCCTGTGTCGGCTCGCGGAGGGCGCGTGCCCGATGCAGCGGCTGCGGGAGATGGCGGACGGCAAACTCGGCCTCGCCTGCATCGAACCGAACAGCGTCCCCGTCGACTGGCAGACGGTCGAACTGGAGGCGCTCCCGAGCGCCGCGGTTCGCGACTTCATGACCACCACCGTCATCACCGCCGACCCGTCCACACCGGTCCACGAACTGGCCCGACTGATGCTCGACCACGAGGTTCATCGCCTCATCGTGCTCGACGCCGAACGGCATCCCGTCGGGGTGGTGGCCGTCAACGACCTGCTCCAGGTGATGGCCCACCCGGAGATCGTCACCCCGGGTGTCCCGCTATGAGCACGATGGCCCCGCCGGCCCCGACGATCGCGTACTTCTCGTTCGAGGTCGGACTCCAGTCCGACCTGCCGACCTACAGCGGCGGGCTCGGCGTGCTGGCCGGGGACACGCTCCGCGCCGCGGCCGACCTCGGCGTCCCGATGGTCGGCGTCAGCCTCGTCCACCGCAAGGGCTACTTCCGACAACACCTCGACGCCCGGGGCAACCAGTCCGAGGGCGACGCGACGTGGGCGCCGGAGTCCCGCCTGGAGCCGATGCCGCAGCGGGTCACGATCCCGATCGAGGGGCGGACGGTCGCGGTGCGGGCGTGGCGGTACCCCGTCCGCGGCCTGGGCGGGGTGGTGCCGGTCTACCTGCTCGACACCGACCTGGACGAGAACGCGGAGTGGGACCGCCGCCTGACCGATCACCTCTACGGCGGGGACGCGCACTACCGGCTCTGTCAGGAGGTGGTACTGGGCGTGGGCGGGGCCGAGTTCCTCCGAGCCGCGGGGCACGACGTCACGACGTACCACATGAACGAGGGCCACGCCGCGCTGCTGGCCCTCGGCCTGTTGGAAGAAGACGCCGGCGGGCGGGCGCCCGCGCAGGCGACCGACGCGGGGCGGGACGCCGTCCGCAAACGGTGCGTGTTCACCACCCACACCCCCGTCCCGGCCGGGCACGACCAGTTCCCGGCCGATCTCGTTCGGCGGGTCGTCGGCGAGCCGGCCGCGTCCGTCCTCCTGGCCAGCGACGGCTGCGTTGACGATGTGCTGAACATGACCGGGCTGGCGCTGGTCTTCTCGCGGTACGTCAACGGCGTGGCGATGCGGCACGGCGAGATCTCCCGCGGCATGTTCCCGGGCTACCCGATCAACTCCATCACCAACGGGGTCCACGCCGTCACCTGGGCGGCCGACCCGTTCCGCGCGCTCTACGACCGCCACTTCCCCGAGTGGCGCCGGGACAACCTGTACCTGCGCTACGCCATCAGCCTCCCGCCCGCGGAGGTCCTCGCGGCACACGCGGAGTGCAAGCGGCAGCTCCTGGCCGAAGTCGAACGGAGGACCGGCACGCGGCTCGACCCGAACGCCCTGACGCTCGGGTTCGCGCGCCGGGCGACGGCGTACAAGCGCGCCGACCTGCTGTTCACCGACCTCGACCGGTTGCGTCGCGTCGCGCGCACCGCCGGGCCGCTCCAGGTGGTGTTCGCGGGCAAGGCGCACCCGCGCGACGAGGGCGGCAAGGAGCAGATCCGCCGCGTGTTCGAGGCGGCCGCGGCCCTCAAGGGGGACGTGACCGTCGCGTATCTGGAGGACTACGACATGGCGCTGGCGCGGGTGCTCTGCGCCGGCGCGGACGTGTGGCTCAACACCCCGCTCAAGCCGCAGGAGGCGTCGGGCACGAGCGGGATGAAGGCCGCGATCAACGCCGTACCGAGCCTGAGCATCCTCGACGGCTGGTGGGTGGAGGGGTGCCTCGAACGGGTGACCGGGTGGGCGATCGGCGAGGACGGCGGCCGACCGGGCGACCCGGCCCGGGAGGCGGCCGACCTCTATGAGAAGCTGGAGCACGTCGTCGCGCCGCTGTTCCACGTCCGCCCGCTGGAGTTCGCCGAGGTGATGCGGGCCGCGGTCGCGCTCAACGGTTCTTACTACAACGCGCAGCGGATGCTCGCGCAGTACGTGCGCAACGCCTACATGAGTTCGGCCGGTTCGGACCGCCCGTTCGACGTGTCGGCGCCGGCTCCGCCCGCGGTCATGAGGTGACCGCAACCAACTCCGCAACTTCGAGGGGCGCCACCGCTTGACCGTTCCGTTCGCACCGGGGAAACTGGTCGGTGCGCCGAACGTCATATCGCCGATTGCGCCGACCGTCACCTCGGAGTTGTCATGAGATACGCCTCGTCCCTCGCGGTGCTCCTCGCCGTCGCGCTCGCTCCGGGCCGTGCCGACGTGGTCGTCAACGAGATCATGTACCACGCCCCGAACGACCTGGACGACCTCCAGTACGTCGAACTGCACAACACCGGGGATAAGGCGGTCGAGCTGTCCGGCTGGACGATCAAGGGGGCGAAGCACACGTTCCCGGCGGGCGCGAAGATCGACGCCGGCGGGTACCTCGTCGTGTGCAAGAGCCTGAAAGAGTTCAAGCGCGCCTACGGGTTCGACGCCGCGGGCGAGTTCAAGGGCACGCTCAGCCACAGCGGCGAGGCGGTCGAGCTGCTCGACGCCGCGGGCAAGAAGGTGGACGGCGTGAAGTACAAGACCCGCGCCCCGTGGCCGGTCGCGCCGGACGGCGAGTCGTCTTCTCTCGAACGCGTCTGCCCCACGGCGCCGGGCGACGTTCCGGAGAACTGGGCGCCGTCGCCGCTCGCGCCCGGCACGCCCAGGCCGATGGGCACGCCCGGGAAGAAGAACGCCGTCCACTCCGCGACGCTCCCGCCCGTCGTCTCGAACGTCACGCCCTTGCCCGCGCACGCGACGCCGGCACAGGAAATCAAGGTGAGCGCCGACGTGCGCTCCGCGGCCGGGTTGAAGGCGGTCGAACTGCTCTACCGCGTCGCGGGGAGCGGGTCCGAGAAGGCGGAAGTCGCCCTCGCGATGACGAAGGGCGCGGCCGGCACCTACTCCGCGACCATCCCGGCGCAGAAGGCCGGGCAACTGGTCCGCTTCCGCGTCCGCGCGGTCGACGCGGCCGGCGCCGAGCGGTTCTACCCGCACCCGAACGAGATCCGGCCGGCGCTGTCGATCTACGTTCACGACAAGTTCGAGCCGGGAAAGATCCCGCTCGGCTACGTCATCAGCGCCGGGCCGAAGGAGTTCCGCGAGGCCCAAATCGACCCCGGCCCGGCGTTCGGCCGCCCGCCCTTCCCCGATCCGCCGGCCCGCGGCAACTCGGCGTTCGTCTACGTCGATCCGAAGACCGCCGAGCCGCAACTGTTCGACTTCGTCAGCCTGGTGCCGCGCTCCGGCGGCCGGAAGATCAAGTTCCACAAGGACCGCACGCTCGGCGGCATGACCACGGCCGCGCTCATGTACGAGTACGCGGACCGGTTCCCGCTCGCGGAGCACCTGGCCAACGAGGTGTACCGCAAGGCCGGCGTGCCGTGCCCGCGGTCGGACTTCGTGCGCACGTGGGTCGACGGCCGGCCGATCGGGTTTCAGCTCCTCCTCGAACAGCCCAACAAATCGTTCCTGCGCCGCAACGGCTTCGACGCGAGCGGCAATCTGTACAAGGCGATCTGGTTCGGCGGCTCGCTCGTCCAGCGCCACGAGAAGAAGACGCACACGCACGCCGGCCACGAGGACCTCACCGACATGATGGACAAGCTCCTCAAGGCGAAGGGGGAGGAGCAGTGGGCGTTCATCAAGAAGACCTTCGACGCGGAGGAGATGGTCAACCTGTACGCGGCGCGGACGGTCCTCTCGGACTGGGACGGGTTCTTCAACAACTACTTCCTCTACCACGACACCGGCAAGACCGGCAAGTGGGTGATGTTCCCGTGGGACCAGGACAAGACGTGGGGCTTCCACGACGGCATCCGCGGGTACGAGGTGTTCTTCGACATGCCCATTACCTTCGGCATGGAGGGCGATCGGCCGCCGCCCGGTTCGGGCATCTGGTGGCGGCCGGGCGGGGACGTCTCGAAGCCGCTTCTGGCGAACGCGACGTTCCGCAAGCACTTCCTGGCGCGCACGAAGGAGCTCCTGGAGACGGTGTACACGGAAGAGGCGTTCGGGCCGGTCATCAAGGCGCTCGGCGAGCGGTTGGAAGACGAGGTGAAGTACCGCGCGGAGGTGCGCCGTGAAGACCCGAAGCGCGCGGTCGAACACTTTCGCAAGAACCTCGACTCGCTCCGCGAGCACCTGACCAAGCGTCGGGCGTTCTTGCTGAAGCAGGACGAGATCAAGAAGGCCGGCAAGTTCGACCCGAAGGAACTGAAGTGAACCCCAACGGCTCCAGACGACGCGGGGCGCCGGGACCGATCCGTCGATTCTCACCGGATCGGGCGAACGCCTATGCTGCCTCATACGATGCAATCCGCGTTGCGTCGCCGCTCGTCTAGGTGGTAATCAGGCGCGTCGCGCCTCTCCCGACCATTTCCCGAAGGGGGTTTCGCCATGAAACGGTCGCACCGACTCGCCACCCTCGGACTCGCGCTGGCGCTCGTCGCCGCCGGAATCGCCCTCGTCATCACGGCCACCACCGCGGCGCAGCCGCCGCGCGAGGAGCAGTGGAAGAAAGTAAACGAGGCCGTCAACAAGGGCCTGCCGAAGACCGCCATCGAGCACCTCAACCCGATCATCGACGGCGCGATCAAGGACAAAAACTACCCCGAGGCCATCAAGGCCGTCGCCAAAAAGATCGGCCTGGAAGGCGTCATCGAGGGGAACAAGCCGGAAGAGAAGATCGTCCGGATGCGGGCGGCCATCGCCACCGCGCCGGCCGAAATGCACCCGGTGATGAACGCGATCCTCGCCCACTGGTACTGGCACTACTTCCAGCAGAACCGCTGGCGCTTCACCCGGCGCACGGCGACCGGAGAGGCCCCCGGCAACGACATCCGGACGTGGGACCTGCCGCGGATCTTCGCGGAGATCGACAAGACCTTCGACGCGGCGCTCGCGGCCGAAAAGGAACTCAAGGCCACACCGGTCGAGCAATACGACGTGCTCCTGCCGAAGGGCGGAATCGCCGACAAGTACCGCCCCACGCTGTTCGACTTCCTCGTCTTCGACGCGCTCAGCTTCTACACCTCCGCCGAACAGGCCGGTGCGAAGCCGCAGGACGCGTTCGAGCTGCCCGCGGAATCGCCCGTCTTCGACGGCGCTGACGAGTTCCTCAAGTGGGAGGTGAAGACCACCGACGCCGGCAACAAGACCGTCAAGGCGATCGCGCTTTACAAGAAGCTGCTGAGCTTTCACAAGGGCGACAAGGACCCCTCCGCGTTCCTCGACGCCGACCTGCACCGGTTGCGGTTCGGGTGGAACAAGGCCGTCGGCGAGAAGCGGACCGACCGCTACAAGGCCGCGCTCGAAGCGTTCGCGAAGGCCCACGCCGACCATGAGCTCTACGCGATGACCCGCTTCCAGCTCGCCGGCGTCGTGCAGGCCGAGGGCGATCTGGTGAAGGCGCGGGAAATCGCGCTGACCGGCGCGAAGGCGTTCCCGGAGAGCGCCGGCGGCAAACTGTGCTTCAACCTCGTTCAAGACATCGAGAGCAAGTACGCCGGCGCCACCACCGAGCGCGTGTGGGCCGACCCGCTCCCGACCATCAAGGTCAACTACAAGAACGTTACGAAGGCCTACTTCCGCGTCGTCGCGGCCGATTACGTCGAGCGGCTGAAGGCGTCCCGCTGGCGCCCGGAGCAACTCACCCCGGAAGAGGCGAAGGCGCTGCTCGCCAAAAAGCCGGTGCTGGAATTCGGCCACGACCTGCCGGCGACCGACAACTACAAGCAGCGGACCGAGATCATCGCCGCGCCCGCGGGGCTCAAGCCGGGTTACTACTACCTCGTCGTCAGCCACGCCGAGGACTTCGGCGCAGCGCAGAACTCGGTCAACTACACCGAGATCTGGGTGAGCGACCTGGCGCTCGTGAACCGGCACGACTACAGCAGGTCGGAAGTGGCCGGGATGGTGACCGACAACCGCTCCGGCGCGCCGGCCGAGGGCGCGAAGGTCCAGGTGTGGACCCGCGGCCCGAACGGCGGCTGGAACGTCGGCCCGGCCGGGGCCACCGACAAGAACGGCCTCTACGCGATCCCCGTCGATCCGGACCGCGCGCACACGGTCGTCGTGACGCACAAGGAGCAGCAGCTCGCCGGCGCCCACGATCAGTACACCTACCGCGGCGGGCGGCACGAGGGCGGCGGCGAGCAGACCGTGTTCTTCACCGACCGCTCGCTCTACCGCCCCGGCCAGACGATCCACTTCAAGGGCATCGCGATCCGCTTCAACCAGAGCAACGACAACTACGAGACGATCGCCGACCGCGACGTGGACGTGATCTTCTCCGACGTGAACGGCAAGGAGGTCGCGCGGCACAGGGCCCGCACCAACGACTACGGCTCGTTCGCCGGCACCTTCATCGCCCCGCGCGACCGGCTCACGGGCCGCATGTCGCTCCGCACGGCCAACGGCAACGGGTACGCGGCCGTCACGGCCGAGGAGTACAAGCGGCCGAAGTTCAAGGTCGAGGTCGAGGCGCCGAAGGAGGCCGGCAAGCTCAACGACACGGTCAAGGTGCCCGGCAAGGCGGTCCAGTACAACGGCGTCCCGGTCGGCGGCGCGAAGGTGACGTTCCGCGTCACCCGCGAGGTGCGTTACCCCGACTGGTTCTTCGAGTCCTGCTGGTGGCGCCCGGTGCCGGCCCGGCCGGCGCAGGAGATCGCGCACGGCGTCGTGACGACCGAACCGGACGGCGGCTTCACGATCCCGTTCGTCGCGCGCCCGGACCTCTCGGTGCCCGAGAAGGACGAGCCGTCGTTCCGCTACACCGTGACCGCGGACGTCACCGACACGACCGGCGAGACGCGCTCGGCCGTCCGGAGCGTGAACGTCGGGTACGTCGCGCTCCGGGCCACCGTTTCCGCCGACGCGTGGCTCGTCAGCGAAAAGGAGAGCGCCTTCGCAATCAGCACGACCACGCTCGACGGCGAGGGACAGGCCGCGAAGGGCACGCTCAAGATCCACACGCTGAAACAGCCCGACAAGGTCGTCCGCCCGGACCTCGACGGCGGGTACCGTCCGCGGTTCCGCCCCGGCGCGGCCGCCAACGAGGAGCCGCTCCCCGACCCGAGCAAGCCGCAGAGCTGGGAACCCGGCGACGCGGTGTTCACCTCGGCGTTCGACACCAACGGCAACGGCAAGGCCGAACTCAAGAGCAAACTGCCCGCGGGCGTCTACCGCGCGGTCCTCGAAACGCAAGACAAGTTCGGGAAGAAGGTAACGGCCCGCCACCAGTTCACCGTCGTGAACCCGGCCGCGGACAAGTTCAACGTGAAGGTCCCGAACGTCGTGACGGCGCCGAAGTGGTCGGTGGAGCCCGGCGCGGCGTTCACGATGCTCTGGGGCAGCGGGTACGACACCGCCCGCGCGTTCATCGAGGTGGAGCACCGCGGGAAGATCCTACAGGCGTTCTGGACAGAGAAGAACGCGACGCAACACGTCGTGTCCGTGCCGGTCAACGAGCAGATGCGCGGCGGGTTCACGGTCCGCGTCACGCAGGTGCGCGAGAACCGCGCGTACCTCACCTCGCGACACGTGGACGTGCCCTGGACGAACAAGAACCTGACGGTGAGGTGGGAGCGATTCGTCTCGAAGCTCGAACCCGGCGCGAAGGAGACGTACACCGCGGTCATCACCGGTCCGGACGCGAAGAAGGCCGTCGCGGAGATGGTCGCCGCCATGTACGACGCGTCGCTCGACGCGTACCTGCCGCACGACTGGATGCACCGCTTCGGCGTGTTCCGCTACGACCACTCGTACACGAACCTGGGCTTCGACAATCAGTCGAAGTGGTTCAACCACATCCACTGTCACTGGCCGGTGGCGCACAAGCCCGTCGACCTGACGTACCGCGGGTTCCCGACGGAGCTCACCTTCAACTGGCAGCGGTACGACTACTTCGGCAAGGGTGGCGGCTACGGCTTCGGCGATCAACCGGTATGGGACCGTGGGGCGCTCGCAGAGGGGATGGCCGTCCCCACCGCCGGTATGCCGGCAGCCCCCCCCGGCGCAATGGGACCGGCCCTCGGCGGTGAGCCGCGGAAGAACGCGGCCGACGGCAAGCCCGCCGAGCTGCAGAACGGTGGCCAACCCGGCGGCAGCCCCGGGCCGGACCTGAGCAAGATCGCGGCGCGGGCGAACCTGAACGAGACGGCGTTCTTCTTCCCGCACCTGGTGAGCGACGCCAAGGGCACGGTGCGGGTGCCGTTCACGGTGCCCGAGGCGCTCACCAAGTGGAAGTTCCTCGGGTTCGCCCACGACAAGCAACTGCGGAGCGGGTTCCTGACCGACTCGGTGGTCACGGCCAAGGACCTGATGGCACAACCCAACCCGCCCCGGTTCCTGCGCGAAGGCGACGTGCTGGAGTTCACCGTGAAGGTGAGCAACCAGAGCGCCACCCGGCAGAAGGGCACGGCCCGGCTGTCGTTCAAGGACGCCCGCACCGACAAGCCGGTCGACGCCGCGCTCGGCCTCACCAACGCCGACCAGCCGTTCGACCTGGGCGCGGGCGAGAGCCGGACGCTGGCGTGGAAGATCGCGGTGCCCGACGACCTGGGACCGATCGTCTACAAGGCGGTCGCGGCCACCGACCGGTTGAGTGACGGCGAGGAGGCGGTGCTCCCGGTGCTGTCGAAGCGGGTGCTGGTGCAGGAGGCGCTGCCGCTGCCGATCCGCGGGCCGGGCACCCGGGAGTTCGACTTCGCCAAGCTCCGGAAGTCCGGGGAGAGCGCCACGATCCGTCACCAGTCTTTGACGGTGCAGGTGGTGAGCCAGCCGTCGTGGTACGCGGTGATGGCGCTGCCGTACCTGATGGAGTTCCCGCACGAGTGCAGCGAGCAGACGTTCAACCGGCTGTACGCCAACGCGGTGGCCCGGCACATCGCGGCCAGCGACCCGAAGATCCGCCGCGTGTTCGACCAGTGGAAGAACACCCCGGCCCTCGACAGCCCGCTGGAGAAGAACCCGGACCTCAAGTCCGTGCTCCTCGACGAGACCCCCTGGGTCCGCCAGGCCGTTTCCGAGAGCCAGCAGCGCCGAAACGTCGGCATCCTGTTCGACGACAACCGGCTGAACGCCGAGACCGCCGCGCTCACCCAGAAGCTGGCGCAGATGCAGTACGAGGACGGATCGTGGCCGTGGTTCCCGGGCGGCCGCGGCGACGACTACATCACCCTCTACATCACCACCGGCTTCGGCCGGATGCGGCACCTGGGCGTGAAAATCGACACGACGGCCGCGGTGAAAGCGATCGGCCGGCTCGACGGGTGGGCCGACCGGATGTACCGCGAGGCGCTGAAGCACCAGCCGGAGGAGAACCACCTGAGCCCAACGCTGGCGCTCTACCTCTACGGCCGCAGCTTCTTCCTGACGGACCGGGCAGTCGCCAACGAGCACCGCGCCGCGATCGACTACTGGCTCGGTCAAGCCAAGCGGTACTGGCTGCACCTCGCCAACCGCCAGTCGCAGGCGCACCTGGCGCTGGC
>JAFKJJ010000223.1 GCA_017306025.1 Planctomycetota bacterium | reverse complement strand
TTCTTCCGCGCCATCGAGGCGCAACCGGAAGACGACACGCCGCGGCTCGTCTACGCCGACTGGCTCGACGAGCACGCGGCGTCCGACGTCGACCGCGCGCGGGCCGACCTGATCCGCGTGCAGTGCTGGAGGGAGCGCGAGCCGCCGGGCGAGCGCAGGGTCGCCCTCGCGGGGCGGGAGGGCGGGCTCCTGGTGCTGTACGGCCGGGAGTGGGTGAAGCCGCTCCCCGGTGACCTCAACGACGCGCTCACCGACTTCCGCCGCGGGTTCCTCGATCCGGTCACGCTCCCCGCCGCCGGCTTCGCCTCACACGCGAAGCACCTTTCCGAACAGGCGCCGTTGTTCCACGTGCGGCTCGTCCGGGCGCGTGACGCGATGAAGGCGATCGCGGCGCGTCCGGAACTGTCGTTCGTCCGCCGGCTGACGCTGGCCGGCGCGTGGGTGCAGAACGCGGAACTGACCGCACTGGCGCCGGCGCCGCACCTCGACAACCTTCAACAACTCGACCTGTCGCACAACCAGATCGGCATCCGCGGCGCGACCGATCTCGCCACCGCCCGCGCGCCGGCCCTGCGCGAACTCCGGCTCGAACGAAACCCGATCAAGGACCGCGGACTGCTCGCGCTGGCTCAGGCCGACTGGCCCGCGCTGGAGCACCTCGACGCGACCGAGTGCGGGCTCCGGTTCGCGCCCGCGGGCCTCGCCGACGGCCCGCTCGTGCGCCGGCTGGTGTCGCTGCAACTGTCGCGCAACCCGGACGTTCCGGCGAGCGCGTGGCTGCGCCTGGCCGCGGCGCCGTGGGGGCGGCTGGAACGGCTCGACCTGAGCAACCCGACCGTAACGGACGCGGTCGCGGAGGCGCTGGCCGCCAACCCGGCGCTGGCGGGCCTGCGCGTGTTACACTTGGGGGCCGCGACGATCACCGCCCGCGGCGCGCGGGCGATCCTGGCCTCGCCGTACCTGCGCGGGCTGACACGGCTGCGCCTGCCGGACGACCACCTCGACCCGGCGCTGCGCGCACAACTCCGCGCCGTCTACGGCGCCGGCCTCAACCCGCGGTCGTGACCCGTTGCGGGAGGCTCCGCGTGACCGAAGACCGGTTGCTGTTCGCGGCGGGTCCGGCGGAAGACGCCGCGGCTCGTGCTGGCCGATCGGTTCAAAGAGCGCAACGAGCCGCCCCGGTCGGTGCGACCGCGAGCGAGCGCCGACGAGAGCTCGGCCGAAGCGAGGCGGTGCGCGTGGCCGGCGTTCGGCGCCGACTGGTCCTACCGGCCTCCGCCCGATGTCGGGTTGATGGGCATGTGCCCGGCGCCGATTGACAACGGATTGTTACTGCCGTGTGAACGCACCGGGTGGCTCGGCGCGCGGCTGAGGTTGTGCCCGGCGCGCGTTTGAACGAAATTGGAACGAGAGGAAGAACCGATGGCGGCCGCTATGCTCCGAGAGCTCTTGCGCCCCCGGGCTATGGACGATTTTCCCGGGCCGTTCGCGCACCGAGCCCGCGAAACGGCAGAGCAACTGCGCAAGGTCTGGAGCCGGATCAGCCGAGAAGCCGCCCTGAACCACCGGCTGGACGACCTTCAAGCGGCGCGGGACGATTACCACGCGCTGCGAGTCGGCCACCTGCGATTGTTGGAGACTGCCGTTTCCGTGATTTCCTGAGGCTCAGGCCGCGAGGTCGAGCAGGCGTTCGGCCAAGTTGCGGATCTGCTCGCGGTCGGCTCGGACCGGCAAAACCGCATCAATGCCCTGGGCCAACAACTCCCGCCGCCACGCGCGGCGCTTGTCCGCGTGGCTCGGGCGGCGCGCGCCGGTGGACCACCCGCGCATCCCCGGATCGGTTCCAGGCCCACGCTTCGGTCATCGTGAACGTCCACAGGCACATGTGGGAAGCACCCGCGCTCGCCCACACGCGGCGCACCTGTTGTTGACCGGCCCTTGCGACCTCCTTCACGTCCCGGAAGCACGTCTCCAGGCAAAACCGATCGGCCACCGGACCCAGGATGTCCGCCACCGTGGCACTCGGGTCGGTGCCGAAGAACGCGACCCAACCCTTCGGTTCGTCCACCAGCACCACGCGGATCGCGCCGCCCGCCGGGCGCCACGTCGCTTCGAACGTCTTGTACCTCTTCCCGGTCGCCTTCCCGCACAACTCGAACGTCCCACGCGCCCATCCCCGCTTCATCCAGCCACCCCCGGGCTCACCGCACCAACTCCGACTTAGTCGCGAACGTCGGCCGGTGCTCGTCGATTGCGCCCAGATCCTTCTTCCGGACGTACAGCCGGGCCAACAGGGGTAAGGCGATCACGCCCCATAGCGGGTGAGCGACCAACAACCCGAGGACCGCCCACACGTGCCCGTAGACGAACGGACCGCCGGCCGGACCCGGTGTCGGGTTGTGGTGCACGCCGGCCCCCTGGACGTGTGGCCCGTAACGCGGGGTGGGCGTGTCGTCCAGCGCGAGCACCCGTCGGTTCGTGCCGGCCGGCAGCGGTTTGACGACCTCGTGGGCCAGGCGCGCGGCGGCGCCGTCGGCCCTTTTGCCCGCCGCCGCGACGGTGGTGTAGCACGGTCGGAATTCGGGTCCGAGTCCGGCCGCTCGGATCCAACTGGTGACCGTGCGTCGCCCGCGCGCCAGGATCGCTCCGAGGAACAGGCATCCAGGCGCGGAGCGGACCGGGCATCGAGTGGTGCCGCGCCGGCATAGTTGCCGTCGGGGGCTTGCGTGCGTAGTTCGTTTCGGTGAGACTGTTGCACGCCGACCCAAGGTTTCCGCAGCTTTCGAGGAGTGCCGATGTTGACCCCCCGCACCGCCCGCGCGCTCGGGCTGGCCCTCTCCGTCTTCTTCCTGTCCGCCGGGCTGACCGCGCTGTCGGCGCCGGTCCGGGCGCAGGACAAGAAGGACGAGAAGAAGGACGACAAGAAGAAGGCCAAGTCGAAGCTGAAGCTCACGGTCCCGCAGGACGACGCGGACCTCCTGATCGAGGGCAAGGCGACCAAAATCCCCAAGGACAACCCGTCCGTTCGCGAGTTCGAGACCCCGGACCTGGAGGTCGGCAAGCTGTACGAGTACACGTTCACCGTCACCTGGCGGCCGAACAACTACACGGTGCTGACCCGCACCAAGTCGGTCGAGTTCAAGGGCGGCGACGACGTCAGCGCCGACCTGACGAAGGCCGACCCGAAGACCCCGGACAAGGCCGTGATCCGCTGGGTGCCGACCCCGGACGACATCGTCGAGGAGATGATGAAGCTCGGCAAGGTCGGGAAGGACGACGTCGTTTACGAACCGGGTCCGGGCGACGGCCGCGTGCTCATCGCCGCCGTCAAGAAGGGCGCGAAGAAGGCCGTCGGCATCGAGATCGACCCGAAGAAGGCGGAGGAGGCCAAGGACAACGTCAAAAAGGCCAAGCTGGACAAGGAGATCACCATCATCGAGGGCGACGCGCTGAAGGACCGTGACTACAGCGAGGCGACGGTGGTGATGCTGTACATGGGCAACGAGTTCGACAACCTGCTGCGGCCGATCCTGGAGAAACAGCTCAAGCCGGGCACGCGGATCGTCTCCCACCGGTTCCTCATGGGCGACTGGACCCCGGACAAGACCATCAAGGTGACCGGCAACGACGGCGACGAGTACACCCTGCACCTGTGGATCGTGAAGGAAAAGAAGAAGTGACGGTGTGAGTGCGGATGTGAGGAAAGCAGAAGGCCAGAGCCCGGTGCGGTTCTGGCCTTCTGCTTTTGCTCCGCTGTTGTCGTCTTTTCGCTCGCCCCCCGGGCTCCCGCGCTACCCCCTCTTCCCCTCTCGCACCCACACTTTCTGCCTGTAAACCGTCCGGTCCGGCGCGGTATGATAGGCGCGTCCCGATCTCACATGCAGGAGAGTTGCCGATGGTTCGTAAGCTGTTCGCCGCCGCGGTCGTCGCGGTCCTGGGCGGTGCGGTGCTGGCCGCCGAGCTGAAGTCCGGCCCGCAGGCCGGCGACAAGGTGCCCGGTGCGTTCCACCCGTACAACGTCAACGGCGAGAACGCGGGCAAGACCGCGTGCCTGTACTGCGCCGCCGGCGACAGCCCGACGGCCGTCGTCTTCGCCCGCACCGGCGATGACCCGATGACCCACAAGCTCCTCAAGGCCCTCGACGCCGAGACCGTCAAGAACACGAAGGCCGACATGTACAGCTTCGCCGTGTTCAGCGGCGACAAGGGCAAGCTCGAACCGCAACTCAAGGACGCCGCGAAAAAGGCCGAGCTGAAGAAGCTCGTGCTCGCCATCGAAGACAACGAGGACCCGATCCCCGCGAAGTACAACCTCAACAAGGACGCCGACGTAACAGTCGTTCTGTACGTCGACCGCGTCGTGAAGGCCAACTACAGTTTCGCCAAGGGCAAGCTCACCGACAAGGACATCGAGACCGTCGTCAAGGACGTCAAGAAGATCGTGAACTGAGTGGGCGTTTCGTGTCGGGCGTTTCGTGTCCGGCGCGTGTCTCGAAGTAACCCGGCGCGGTTCCGACGAAACACCCGACACGAAACACCCGACGCCATTTCTGCCCGCACTTCGGGCACTTCGCGCCCCTTCATCGCATCTGCACTGTCGGCCGAACCCCTGCGTGTATCACACGTTAGCGAGAATCTCATCTCTCGTGTCCGGGACGGCACGCCGACTGCTTTCTCTCCCGCTCCTCCCTCCACCGCACCTCTCTTGCGGTCCTCCCCGTGCTTTAAACCTCCGCGCCACGGGCGGTCGTCGCCCGCGGCACCCTCGTTTAATTTCGGAGAACGACATCGTGCAACACACCCCGCCCCGGTTCGGGTTCCTCATCGACATGGACGGCGTTCTGTACCGCGGAACCGAACTCATCGCCGGCGCCGAGCGGTTCATCCGCGAGCTCCGCGACCGCGACGTCCCGTTCCGCTTCCTCACCAACAACAGTCAGCGCACGCGGCGCGACGTGGCGACCCGGCTCGTCCGGCTCGGGCTCGACGTCGAAGAGGAACACGTCTTCACGAGCGCGATGTCCACGGCGCGGTTCCTCGCGCAGCAGAAGCCCGGGGGCACCGCGTTCGTCATCGGCGAGGGCGGACTGCTCACCGCGCTCCACCAACACGGCTACTCGGTCGTCGATCACGACCCGGACTACGTCGTGGTCGGCGAGGGCCGGACGTTCAACCTCGAACTCGTGGAAGCGGCGGTTCGAATGATCCTCGGCGGCGCGAAGCTGATCGCGACCAATCTCGACCCGAACTGCCCGACGCAGAACGGCACCCGCCCCGGCTGCGGCGCGTTCGTGGCGCTGCTCGAAACCGCGACCGGTACGAAGGCCTTCAGCGTCGGAAAGCCCAGCCCGGTGATGATGCGCGCGGCCCGCAAGGAGCTCGGCCTCACCACCGACCAGACGACGATGATCGGCGACACGATGGAGACCGACATCCTCGGCGGCGTTCAACTCGGCTTCCACACGGTGCTGGTGCTGAGCGGCGGGACACGGGCCGACGACCTGTCGCGGTACGCGTACCGGCCGGAGACGGTGGTCCCGTCGCTGGCGGAACTGGCCGACCTGATGGACCGCAACGACTGGCAGCCGCCGTGGCGCCCGGTGCGGGCGCGGGTCGCGGCGCACGTGTGACTCATCAAATTTTCTCTTGCACCGGGCCGCGGCTACGTTCCCAATGACGGCGGTTTCATTTGGCTCTCACACGGAACCTGCCAATGGCCTTTTTCAAGGCGAAAGTGCCGGTCGCGCTTGCGACCGGCGTCATCTGTCTTCTGGTGGGCGGCGGGTTGGGTGCCGCGATCGTGTCGTACTCCCTCGGCGAGCCGAAGCCGGCCGCGGCCACGGGCGCGGCCGGGGGCGAAGAGGAAGGCAAGGGCGAGCCAAAGGCTGGCGGTGAAGGGAAGGGCAGCGGGAACAAGACGGGCGGCGGAAATAAGGGCGCCGGGGGCAACAAGGGCGGTGGCGGGAACAAGGCGGGCGGCGGACAGCGCGGCCCCGGTCCGAAGGTGCAGCTCGCGCAACTTGTCGGGAAGCTCGACGCGCTGACCGCTCGGTCGCTCCACATCGAGCTGACGCCGGAAGAGAAGAAGCAGACGAAGGAACTGCTCGCCGGGTTGAGCGAGAAGGACGAACTCACCGACGACGAGGCGAAGGCCAAGCTCGACGCGCTGTTGAAGCTCCTCGAAGGGAAGAAGAAGACGCTCGAAGAGGCCGGCTACCGCTGGCCCGGCGCGCCGGGCGGTGGCGGGGGAACGGGCGGCACGGGCGGAGGGCAGCCACCGAACCCGTTCAAGGCCGGCGAGGGAGCCGACCGTCTCAAATCACTTCAGACGACCCTCGGTTAAGTAGAGTTTCGGCACTGAGCACAAATGTGCTCAGTGTCGGGAAGAACACGTTTCGCTTTGCAAAGATCGGACTTGACACTCGACGTTCCTCTTGAATACGCTCTGGCTTCCTTCCAAAATTTTTCGCGCCGTTTCGAATGGCTAACCACTCGAAGGGTTGTTTTTTGCGCGATTTCGCAATCTTCGGTCGGGATTGCGTCGTCTTTTTGGAAACGGCCCGGTAATTGCTAATGTTTCAGTCGCCCGCAACCGACATCGGCGTGCGAGCGGGCCTCGGGTAACGTCCTGTGAACCTTGCGGGACAAACTTGAGAGAAAAATGAATCGGGTTTGCAAGGTTGGGTAAATTGTGACGTAGAATCCGTTACTAGGAACACCGCGGTACACATCACACACCACGGTACCATCCAGGAGGGACATCTCAAATGCTGGTGCTCACCCGTCGGCCGAGCGAATCCATCATCATCGCGAACAACATCAAGATCACGGTTGTGAGCGTCGGCCCCGGCCGCGTCAAGCTGGGTATCGAGGCGCCCCCGAACGTCCGGGTCGACCGCCAGGAAATTCACGACAAGATCGAACAATCGGCGGACGTCCTGTCGGCACTCACGACCGGCGAAGCGGGGTCCGCGAACGCCGAAAACACGCTGGTCGGGGCTGGCCCGGACACCGCAATGATCGTTTCAACGGCCCCGGCCGCAACCCCGACGGGTACGGTTCCTGTGGGGACGCCGCAACCGACCGCGAACCCGACCCCGCCGCCGGGTTCTCTGGGCGGTAAGTTGAGCCGGTATCGCTTCCCGCGCAAGCCGCGATAGCTCCGGAGGCTCGTGCCCCGCGGGGCAATCCGGTGTCGAAACCGGCCCGCGGGCGTCGATATTTCGTCTCTCTCGTCACCGTACATTCAAATATGACATTCCAACGTGGCCCGACGCGGTTCAATCCGCGTCGGGTTTATCGCGTTTATGAGTTTGAAATCGGTTGTCGTTGGCGTCGTCATTCCGGGGTACCATAACGGGACCCCGATTGCATCCCGTGAGGCGCCGACATGCTCACCACCTTCGCGCTCCTGACCGCGAGCGTTTTCGCACACCCGACTGTGCCGGTGTGCGGTTGTGACGCACCCAAACCCGTGACGCCGAAAGAGGCGCTCCAGCCGTTCAACGTGTTGGTCGGTTCCTGGCGCGCGAGCGGCGCGCCGGACGGCACGAAAGAAGAACGCCTCGCCGGGGCGTGGGAAGAAACGATCGCGTGGGAGTGGAAGTTCAAGGATAAGGACGCGTGGCTGGAAGTGACCTTCACGAAGGGAAAGCATTTCACGAAGGGCGCTTTGCGGTACACTCCCAACGAGAAGGACGCGAAAGAGCCGGCGCCGCGGTTCGCCCTCACCCTCACCGGAGCGGACAAGTCCACGTCGACCTACGTCGGCGGCCTCAGCGACAAGGACAAGAAGCTCACGCTCACTCGCACCGACGGCCCCGCAAGCGAGGAGCAGCGGCTCGTCTTCAGCCTCTTGCACCACAATCGGCACCTCTACCATTTTGAAACACGCCCCGCCAACACGACGGTCGCGTTCACGCGAAAGTATCAGGTGGGGGCAACGAAAGAGGGCGTCGCGTTCGCGGACGTACCCAAGGGGCCGGAGTGCATCGTCAGCGGCGGGCTGGGCACCATGAAGGTGACGTACAAGGGCAAAGACTACTACGTCTGCTGCTCCGGCTGCCGCGACGAATTCAAAGCCGATCCGGAAAAATACATCAAGGAAGCGGAAGCCAAGGCGAAGAAGCCGTAGCGGAAAAGTTCGCGGTTCCGGGTTGATGGTCCCCGCGCGCGGCGATTATCTTCAACGCGAATTCCGTTACCAGAAGTCGGCGCGGCGCGGTTCGGAGAGCAAGACTTTATGTCTTGAATTGTCCCCCGCGCCGCGGATAATGCGATTCACCCGTCTGGTTTTCTCCCGGCGATCTGCCGGCAGGCACACGGAGTCCGGTCATGGCCGATGCCCTCCCGTCCGATTTGAGCAAGGTCGACCCCGCCGACGCGTGGAAGCCGTGGAAGCCCGACGCGGGCGCGTGGAACCGCAAGTGGGCCACCCACCTGTACCGCCGCGCCGCCTTCGGCGCGACGGGGCGCGACATCGACGCCGCGCTCAAGGGCGGTGTCGAGAAGACGCTCGCCCGACTGACGGCCGGCGAACCCGATGCGGCCGACCGGTTCGAGCTCCTGACCGAAACGGGCAAGTACTACAACGAGCCGCTCAGCCTCCGCACGTGGTGGCTCTACGCGATGCTCGAGGGCGGCCACCCGCTCCGCGAAAAGCTCACGCTCTTCTGGCACAACCACTTCGCCACCAGTTACGCCAAGGTCCGCAGTACGAAGCTGATGTTCGAGCAGAACGCCACCCTGCGCAAGCACGCGCTGGGCAAGTTCCCCGCGTTCCTGCTCGACATGAGCAGGGACACCGCGATGCTCGAGTGGCTCGACTCCAACCGCAACGTGAAGGGCGCTCCCAACGAGAACTACGCCCGCGAGGTCATGGAGCTGTTCTCGCTCGGCGTCGGCAACTACACGGAAAAAGACATCCAGGAAGCCGCCCGCGCGTTCACCGGCTGGCACCACGACGTCGAGGTCACGAAGTTCGAGTTCAACCGCGACCTGCACGACCCCGGCGAGAAGACCGTCTTCGGCAAGACGGGCAAGTGGACCGGCGAGGACGTCGTTCGGCTGTGCTGCGAGAAGGACGCGTGCGCGCGGTTCCTGGTCTCGAAGCTCTACGCGTTCCTCGTGAGCGAGACCCCGCCACCGAAGGGGCTCCTCGAACCCCTCGCGGACCGGCTCCGCAAGTCCGGCTACGACATCGCGGACGCGGTAACGGCGATACTCGGTTCCCGGCTGTTCTTCAGCGATCACGCGTACCGCAAGCGGGTGAAGTGGCCGATCGAGTACGCACTGGGGGCGATCAACGCCGCGGTGCCCGGCCGCGTGCCGTTGGCCGACGTGGTCGATCCGGTGGCGAAAATGGGCCAGGCGCTGTTCGCCCCGCCCAACGTGAAGGGCTGGCGCACCGGTACCGACTGGCTCAACAGCGCGACGCTTCTTGCGCGGAACAACTTCGCGGAGACGGTGGCGATGGGCACGTGGAGCACCGCCCCGCGCCCGCGGCGCAACGACGGCCCCGTGTTCTCGGCACCGGTGAAGACTGAAGCGGCGCCCCCCGAGTCGGCCGCGCCCCCGCCACCGGACGCGAAGTTCGACGTTGGCGCGCTGATCGACGCGGCCAAGCCGAAGGACGTCGCGGCCGTGGTGAAGCGGATCGGCGAACTGCTCTACGGCGACACGATCACCCCGGCGCAGGCAAAGAAGATCGAGACGTTCCTGCTGACGCCCGCATCCGCTCCCGCGCCGAAGGGCAAGGCGCCGGCGCCGAAGGGCGGCCCGCCGGGCGGGTTAAAAGTGGACGCATCGCCCGACGAACCGTCCGCACCTCCGCAACCCCCGAAGAAGGGCGGCCCACCGCCCAAGACCGAAGCGAAGAAAGAGCCGCCGGCGCCCAAGCCGCTCGACCCGAAGGACGTGAAGATCGACTCGCCCGAGTTCAAGGCCCGCGTCCGCGAGGCCGTCCACGCGATGATGTGCCTGCCGGAGTACCAACTGAACTGACCGCTTCGCGGTGTGTTTTGAGTGGGCGGTACGAGCACGAAACACGAAATACTCAGCACGAAACACCAACCGGAGGTTCCCATGTCCACGCGCCGCGACTTCCTGAAGACCACCGTCGGCGGGGCCAGCCTGTTGGCCGTCGGCGGGGTGGTGCCGGAGTTCCTCGCCAACACCGCCCGGGCCGCGGAAAAGGGCGAGAAGAAAAAGGACACCGTTCTCGTCGTCGTCGAAATGACCGGCGGCAACGACGGCCTGAACACCGTCGCCCCCTACGGCGACGACGAGTACCACAAGGTCCGTCCCACGCTCGCGTTCTCCAAGAAGGAGGTTCAGAAGCTCGACGACTACCACGGGCTGCACCCGCGGATGTCCGAGATGAAGCGCCTCTACGACGAGAAGCGCCTCGCGGTCATCCAGGGGATCGGGTACCCGAACCCGGACCGGTCGCACTTCGAGAGCATGGACATCTGGCAGCTCGCCGACCCGAAGCGCGCCGGGACGAGCGGGTGGCTGGCCCGCACCATCCCCGGCATGCACGTGTCGGACGCGGGCGTGCCCGGCATGTACATCGGCGACGAGCGACTGCCGGTCGCGATGCAGGGCGCCGACGGCGGCGTCATCAGCCTCGCCGACCGCAACACGTTCCGCCTCCAGATCAGCGGCAACGGGGCCACCCGCAAGAAGCTCCTGGAGGACCTCAACGGCGAGAAGGACGCGACCAAGTCCGACCTGGCCGCGTTCGTTCGCAAGCGGCAGCTCCAGACCTACACGAGCCTCCAGAAGCTCGAAGAGGCGCTGCGCGAGAACGTCAACCCCGACCGCGGGGGCGGCCGGTTCGTCAACGGCCGGTTCGTGCGCAGCGACCCGAACGACCTCGCCACGCTCGGCGGGAAGCTCGGCCTCATCGGCCGGCTGATCCAGAAGGACCTGGGCACGCGACTCTATTACGTGCAACTGGGCGGGTTCGACACGCACGCCAACCAGGCCGAGATGCACGCGAATCTGCTCGGCGAGCTGTCGAGCGCGGTCGGTAACTTCTTTAGCGCGCTGGCCGCCGAGCACTCGGAGCGGGTCGCGCTCATGACGTACTCGGAGTTCGGCCGGCGGGTGAAGGAGAACGGCAGCCGCGGCACCGACCACGGCAGCGGGTCGTGCATGTTCGTCGCGGGCTCGCAGGTGGTCGGCGGGTTGGTCGGCAAGCACCCGAGCATGACCGACCTGACCGACGGCGACATCAAGTTCCACACCGACTTCCGCCGCGTGTACGCGACCCTGCTCGACGACTGGCTCGGCGTGGACAGCAAGGGCGTGTTGGGCGATTCGTTCGAGAAGCTGGCGCTGATCGACCGCAAGAAAAAGGCGCCGGGCGGCCCCACCCCCGCGCCGGTGCCGGGCGGCCCGGGCGGTGCGCCGACCCCGCCCGTGACCGAGCCGGCCGCGCCGGAGCCGGCCGAGAAGCCGTAAACGCACGCATAGCTTTCCGGGGCGTTGCCCCGGGCTGAGGAATCGCAGGCCTTCGGCCCCGAAGGGGTCGGCTTCCTC
>JAFKJJ010000689.1 GCA_017306025.1 Planctomycetota bacterium | reverse complement strand
CGGCTGCGTGTTCGTGTTGTTGCTCGTCGCGTGCGCGCCGGCGCGGGGGGCGGACGGCCCGGAGCAGGACAGGTTCGAGGAACGGTGCGTGACGCGGGCCGCGGAACGCGCGGCACAGGCCGAGCGGTCCGAACGCGCCCTTTGGAAGAAGGAGTTGGAGGCCGCGTTCCCCGGCAAGGTGGCCGACGCGCGGACGGAGGACGAATACGGCACGTGGTACGACCTGCTCGCTGGCAAGAACGACGAGTGGAAGCGCGACGCGGCCGACCCGTCGCTCGCGCGACTGTTCGACAAGGTGGTGCAGAGGCTCGAACTCGGCCCGGTGCCGACGGTCCGGCGCGACGAGTTCGCCAAGTACGCCCGCAAGGTGCTCCGCGACGGTAACCCGCCGGCCGAGGGCGAGCGCGACGCGAACGAGGACGCGGACCGGGCGTTCCGCGTCCTCGACAAGAACGGCGACGGCGAACTCGAACCCGAGGAACTGACCGCGCCGCTGAAGGACGAGCGGGCACGGACCGACGCCGACGGCAACGGGCGCATCAACAAGGAGGAGTACCGCGCCTACTTCCGCAAGAAGGTGGCGGTGCGGGCGGAGGCGGTCCTGGCGAAGTCGGGCGAGTCGGGGCGCGGCCCCGACGGGCGGCCGGGCGCCAAGGGGGGCAAGTCCGGGAGCGGCCTGCCGAACTGGTTCACCGCGCTGGACGCGGACCGGGACGGTCAGGTGTCGCTGTACGAGTGGCGCAAGGTGGAACGCCCGCTGGCCGCGTATCAGGAAATGGACCTCAACGGCGACGGCCTTCTGACGCGCGACGAGTACCTGCGGTACGTCCGGATGAAGGAGATCGACGAGGCCCAGAAGCGGCGCGAGGAGGAGCAGAAGCCGTGAGGGCGTTCACCCGCGGGGCCACTTTCTCGCCGTGAGGCGCAAACACCATCGCCCCGTAAACACGGCGATGTGTTGCGGCGAAACCCACCTGTGGCCGGCTGAATCCCGCCGCGGCGTAACACCGCAGCCCGTGGCGCTGACCCCGCGGGTGAACGTGGTTGAGCGTACCGGGCGGCGCCGGGCGGCACAACGTCGGAGGCGGGGTACTATTGAGAATCCGGCACACCCTTTCGCCACCTTCACGGGAGGCGAGGAACGAGGGCCGCAGCGGATTCGACGACGGCAAGCACGCGATGGCGGATCGCGTGATCGGCGGGCCTCCATTGTGGCGCCGCGTTCGTTGTGGTGCTCACCCGCGGAGCAGGCGAGTTATTTGGGCCTGCTCCCAGGACTCCACCGGTTGCTCGTCGGCGGCGCGGACCTCGGCTTCCAGGGACGCCAGCCGGTTCTGCCCGTCGAATGTGGTCACCAGCACCGACCCGCTGGCGTCCCGAACGACGATCCGGCTTCCGTCCTGCTCGTAGCCCAGGCCGTAGTCGCCCAAGTAGCCGATGAATGCGAGCCGGTGGTCGGGGATGTCGAGCGTGGTGATGACTTAAAAGGCCGTCTAGAAAGCTAGGATTTCGTGACTTTGGACGGCCGCCTCATGAGATCGTCATCCGTGTTCTTGTCGGGCAAGCTGAACCGAGACATGCGATGGATCATGGCGATATAGATCCACGCCTCGCTGCTCGTGGGGTTGTGTTCGTAGTCCTTCGACAACCGCCGATACCGCCCGAACCAGCCGAACGTGCGCTCCACGATCCACCGCCACTTCTGCACCTCGAACGTGGTCTGCCCGGGCCGCCGGAGGACGATGCCCAGCACCCACCGGGCGTTCGCCGCGATCCA
>JAFKJJ010000688.1 GCA_017306025.1 Planctomycetota bacterium | reverse complement strand
TGCCGTGCCCGCGTTTCCCCAGGTCGCCGCACGCCGGGTTCAGGCAACAGAACACACTCAGGTCATCCACAGGTGGCCTCCAGCACCAGCCAGAAAGCCACAACCTACAACGCCGCCCGGGTGACTACAACATTAACCGGGCACCACCTGAAGCCGCCTGGGCGCGGTTTTGTGCGCTGTACCAGCCCCTCATTCAGTTATGGGTCGCCCGGTTTGGAGTCCCGGAAGGCGACCGCGATGACGTCGTCCAGGACGTGTTCGTCACGCTCAAGGTGAAGCTGGAGACGTTCGAATACGATCCCGACCGCGGGCGGTTCCGCGGGTACCTGTATGAGGTGACCCGGAGCCGGGCCAACGACTGGCACCGCCGCGCCCCGCGCACCGCCCTGCTGCCGCCGGAAGTCACCTCGCCCGGCGATCCGATCGGCGAACAGATCGAGGCCGAGTACCAGGGAGTGTTGGTCCGCCGCGCCGTGGAGATCATGCGGGCCGAGTTCGAAGAGATCACGTGGCGCGCGTTCTGGGAGTACGTCGTCGAGGACCGCCCGCCCGCCGAGGTCGCGGCTGAGCTGGGGCTGTCCGTCGATTCCGTCTACACGGCCAAAAAGCGGGTGCTCCGGACCCTGCGCCGCGAACTGGACGGCCTGCTCGACTGAAAAAATTCCACGCGGGTGGTGTCAGAAACCGCAGGCCCGTGCGTAGGTCGGTGTGAAGCGCGAGGTCCGCACACGCGAAGGGGTCGCCCGTGTCGTCACTCGTCTGCCCGTCGCCGGCGGTCATCCGCCAACTGGCCTGCGGCCGCGTCCCGGCCGACCGCGAGCGGGAACTCGACCGCCACCTCGCCCGCTGCATCTTCTGCCGCACGGCGCACGACCACCACTTCCGCCCGATCCTGATCGCGGTCCGCGAGCTCTCCACCAGCCGCAGCGGCGCCGCGCACCTCCGGTCCGATCCGGACGGCGCGATCGGGCTGGTATCGCGCCCGCCGGAGCAGACCGTCGCGGGCTTCGGCCCGCCGCCCGGCCTCCGCGACCCGGAACGGACCGCGGCCGGGCGCGGAGCGGGAGCCGCTGTGACCGAACCGGATCTGGGTACGTTGGGGAAGTTCCGCCTGCTCGCGATCCTGGGCGAGGGCGGGATGGGGCGCGTGTACCGGGCCGAGGACACCAGCCTGGGGCGCGAGGTCGCGCTGAAGGTGATCCTGCTGCGGGGCGGGCGCCGGGCCGCGACCGCCGGCCAGCGCCGCGGGCTGTTCAGCGAGGCCCAGGCCGCGGCGAAGCTCAACGACCCGAACATCGTTCCGGTGTACGAGGCCGGGGAGATCGACGACACGCCATACCTGGTGATGCCGCTCTTGCGAGGCGGCACCCTGGCCGCCCGGCTGAAGGGGGCACCGCTCTCCCTGTACGAGCTGTGCCGGATCGGGGCACAGATCGCCCGCGGGCTGGCGGCCGCACACGGGGCGGGTCTGGTTCACCGTGACGTCAAGCCGGCGAACGTGTGGCTCGAACCGCACCCCGGCGGCGACGTCGTGCGCGTCCTGGATTTCGGCCTGGCGCGCCCGCTGACCGAGGTGACGGCCGGGCTGGCGGGTACGCCGGCGTACATGGCCCCGGAGCAGGCCGCGGGGCATGCCGTGGACGCCCGCGCAGACCTGTTCTCGCTGGGCGTAGTGCTGTTCGAGATGGTCACCGGCAAGCGCCTGACCCGGTCGGTTGGGACGAACCACTCTACCGGAATACTCCGCTCACCCCGCCCGAAAAGTTATTCCCTTCACC
>JAFKJJ010000222.1 GCA_017306025.1 Planctomycetota bacterium | reverse complement strand
AGATGGACGGGCTGACGTTCGGCGAGAACGGGGACGTGTCCGCGGCGACGAGTGCCGCGGAGATGCGCGAGCTGCGCTACAACTGGCTGTGGGTCCTCCAGCGCCCGAACAACAGCGACCGGTACACCGTCCGCATGCGGGTCGTGGTGTTCGACCGGCGGGTCCACCTGTACGCCCCGCCGGGGTCCGAGGCGGTGGTGACGACGGCCGCCGGCTTCTCCCCCGGCAACACCGCGATCACCAACGTGCCCACGACCGCCGAGGTGCGCAAGGGGACCTGGGTCATGGACGCCGGCAACCAGGGCGGCGGCCTGCGGCACGCGGAGTTCTACCGCGTCGTCAGCGTGACCGAGGTACCGTCCGGCACCAACACGACGTACACGCTCGAGGTCCACAAGCCGATCGTCCGGGCCGACGGCCAGGCCGGTGCGTACACCGGCACGCTCGTGGTGATGCCCGCCGTGGCCGAAGTGTTCGACCGCCCGATGCTGACCGGCGGCAACGGACCGTGACCGGCGCCCCGACGAGACGCTCCCGGTCCGGGCGCCGCCCGGACCACAACCCGATCCCGCCCGGCCGACGCGAGACGACCCATGACCCGCACGACCCACGCGCCCCGCGCCCGACGCGGCGTGACCCTGGTCGAGATGCTCGTGGCCACCGCCATGTGCATCCTCGGCATGTGGATGCTCACCTGGATGTTCCAGCAGGCGACGGCCAGCTTCAGCCTGGCCAACGCGCAGGTGGCGCTCACCGGTCAGGAGCGCGCCGTCACGACGGTCATGCAGCGCGACCTGGCGTGCGACGTCTTCGCGGACGACGACACGCTGCCCAACCGCGGGCGGAAGGTGAGCGACCGGTCGCCGGGCGACCCCGTGCCCAAGGGCGGCTACCTCTGGGCGCGCAGCTCGCCGCCCGGCGTCGGGGGGACCATCCTGGAGGCCACCGACAGCAACGGGTTCGCCTCGTACCGTGCGACGGACCACTTCATCCAGTTCACCGCCATCCTGCCGGACACCCCGGGCAACCGGTTCATCTCCGAGGTGCCGGCCGGCAGCGGGACGACGCGCGCGGGGACCGCGGCCGAGATCGCGTACTTCCTCGTCCCGAACGGCACGACCACCGGCGGTGCCCAGTTGTACGACCTGATGCGCGTCCAGCGGATCGTGGCCCTCAACCAGTACGACGCCCAGGACTACCTGAACCTCGCGGTCCAGCCCGGCTACCAAGCCGGCGACCTCGTTCACGAGGTGATGGTCTGCTCGCCCCCCAACACGGCCACGAGCACGCCGGCGAAGATGCACGCGCTCGCCGATCTGGCCCAGGCGGTCGGGCCGTCCGGGGCGACGGCGCCGCGGATCGGGGGCGCGGCCCAATACGCGGGCGGCCCGACGTTCCCGCGCGCGGCCCGCTCGCTGACCTCCGCCCCGCCCAGCAAGCGGTACGGCGAGGATCGGCTCCTCTCGGGCGTGCTGTCGTTCGAGGTCAAGTTCACCGGACAGGGGACCGGCTGGCCGACCCCGTTCTCGTCCAACTCCGACTACCCGTACGACACGCTGCCGGCCGGTTCGAACTACGAGTTCGACACGAGCCGCTCGCCGACCCTCAAGATCACCGGCGTGCAGATCCGCATCCGCGCCGTGAACGGAACCAACACCCGGCAGACGACGATCGTCATCGCCCTCTGAACTACTGACCCGAAGCCCGCGCCGCCCCCGGCACCGCCCGCTCGGAGACCGAAGCCATGTTCCGGCCGCTCGCACGCTCGCACCGCCGACCACACCGCCGCGGGACGAGCTTCGTTCTGATCGTGGTGGTGATGATCTCCTTCGCCGCGGCGGTGGGCGTCGCGTTCGCCCTCTTCGCCGGGCAGACGCTCCGCATCGCCGCGGCGAACAAGGAGGCACAGGGCGCCGGCGGCAGCCCGCCGGCCCGGGCGCCCGAACCGGCCAACACCGTCAACCAGTTCCTCAGCGCCCTCATCTTCGGCGTGGGCAACGACTCGCCGTCGGACCTGACCAACGCGCTGCGCGGCCACAGCATCGCCGCCTCCATGTACGGGAGCACCGCCGGGAACACCACCCCGTGGGCCGGGGTCGGCACGTTCAGCGAGGACATGAGCACCTACGGCGTCCCCGGGCTGACCGGCGACCGCTCCGCGGCGGTCAACTACACCCAGATGCAGTTCACGGGGGGCAGCGGATCGGTCCGCTTCCTGTTGGACCCGGAGTGGACCGGGTACCGGGCGTCGGGCACCACGCCGGCGGGCACGTGGCCGGCCAACTTCGCGGCCGGCCTGAACGGGCGGACGTACGTCGGCAAGCACGCCCCTTACAGCTTCCCGGACCTAAAGGACTTCTTCGCCGGTGCGGTCGACCCGGCCACCGGGCAGGTGCTGGTCCAGTCGTTCCACCGCCCGTGGTTGTGGAACATGACGGTCACCTCGGGGACCACCACCACGACCTACGGGCTCGACCCGGGCAACCCGAACTGGACCAACACCCCGGGCCGGCTGAAGACCCTGCGCCCGCGCCCGGCCGAGCACCCGCTGTTCCCGCGCGTCCCGCCGAACTACGACAACTCCTACACCGGCGACGTGCAGAACTGGCCCGGCGGGTACACGTACGGCCCCGACCCCAGCAACCCGACGCAGAACCGCTACAACGCCCGCAACGACAGCCTGTGGATGCACATCGGGCTGCCGACGGTTCCGTTCGGCAACCGGATGGTGCAACCCCTGGTCGCCCCGCTGATCGTCCCGCTCGACGGGTTGCTCAACGCCAGCGCCCACGGGAACAACTTCGGCCCCAACGGGGCGCACCTCTCTTATGCCGGGTACGGGCCGTGGGAGGTGAACGTCAGCGGCTTCCTGAACGGCGACCCCGCCACCGCACTCTCGGTCAACCGGTCGAACGTGGTCGCCGCCCGCGGCACCGCGCAGCAGCGCAGCGGCAATACGGTGCGGTCCTACGACCCGTACCGCACGATGCAGGTGCCCAACCCGTCGGGGATGGGAACGATCACGGTGCCGCGGCCACTGCCGACGTACTCCCCGGTCGCGTGGAGCGGCGCGCAGGTCGGCCTGCCGACCTACCCGGCCGGGAACAGCATCACCGGGCTGCCCTCGTTCCCGGCCTTCCAGAGTGACAACGCCCTCGTGGGTCCCCCCAACTCGGCGTCCCACCCCGCGCTGTTCAACCCGGCGGAGTGGCCCACGACCGGCGGCACCAACGCCCGCGGGTTCCCGCTGACCGACATCAAGCGGATGCACCTGCGGTACGCGTTCACGCCGGACTGGTACATCCCGTCGGACCTGGCTTCGAACGCCCCGCAGGATCTCGGAGTGAACCGGACGTTCTCGTACGCGGTCGTGGCGAACACGGCCAGCGACTACCGGCTCGACCCGGCGCACCCGAACCGCGCGCTGTTCACCACCCGCGGGTTCGGCCTCGACCGACCGAAAGTGGCCCCGAACTTCGCCACCCGCGACGGCGCGCTCGGGCTGGCGATGGCGGGCAACAAGCCGGGCGCCTTGTCGACCGGCGTGGGTCCCTTCCCCGCGCCGGGCACCCCGCTCGGGACGGTCACCGACTTCACCGCCGGCCGCTGGGTGAACCGGATGGCCGTCCTGGGGGCCGTCGACATCAACCGCCCGCTGACCGACTACCGGGTCGACATGACCAAGCCGCTCACGGCCCCCAACAACGTGACGACGACCAGCGCCGGGCCGGCCGACAACGACCGCCGCAAGCTCGCCCACGACATCTTCGTCCGGCTGGCCGCGGCGACCGGGGCCTCGCTCCAGATCAGCCTGACGGGCACCCAGCACCCCACGCCGCAGTACGCCGTGCCGACGGGGCTTCCCGCGGCGCAGCTCAACGCCCTGCGCTACCTCGCCCAACTGGCCGTGAACGTCGTCGACTACCGCGACGACGACGACATCAGCACGGCGTTCGTCTGGAACCCGATCGACCCCACCGATCCGTACAACGCGGCCAACTTCGCCGCCGCCGAGGTGGGCAACCGGGTGGTGTTCGGCGTCGAGAAGTCGCGGCTGGTGCTGAACGAAGTGTACAGCGAGATCGCCAACGCCCCGACCGACCCGGTCAACGGCGAGGACAAGGACAACGACAAGATGCCCGACCCGCTGCCGACCGGCTCTCTGGCCCACGTCCGGTTCTGGGCGGAACTGCTCAACCCAACCTCGACGTCCAACGTCACCGGGTACGGGCCGATCGACGACAACGTCTCGCTGACCGGCTACCAGATCCAGATCGCGCGGGCGAACCGCACGACCGGCGCCGCGGCCGCGCAGGACATGGCGAGCTACGTTTACGACCCCGCGAACACGACCGGCAGCTTCCCGGTGGGCCAGCAGCCCGACGCGAGTTTCACCTTCACCGCGTCCACGGGCAACGCGGGGTCGCCGACGACGGTCGCGCCGAACAACGGCACCTCTCTGCCCTCCACCACGGCCCCGAACACGCTGCCGAAGCAGGGGGTCGTGCTCGTCGCGCCGCCGAGTTGGACCCCCAAGACCGACCCGAACACCATGATGCCGAACTCGCAAGAGTTCGACCCCCAGCCCGCGGCCAACACCGTGTGGGCCCCCGGAAACGTCCTCTACTCCCCCGCGCTCGGCCCGGCGGGGGCGATGGCCGCGAGCCCCGGGATGGGGTACACGCTGAGCATGTCGGTCAACGCGAACAACAACCAGGCCGTCCCCAACCCGGCCACCACGGAGTTCCGGCGCCACGTCGTCCTGCTGCGGCGGCTCGCCAACCCGTACGTCGTGCCCGACCCGGCCAGCCCGGCGGCCGGCGTGGTGAACAACCCTTACGTCACGGTGGACGTGATGGACTACGTGCCGTCGTTTGACGCGGTCGGAACCCGAACGGCTACGACGCGGGCGGCAGCCGGTTCGCCGTCGGTAAGGTCCAGCCGTACGCCGGCCACGCCTTCACGACGGTCAAGGGCGGCGCCGGGGCGGCCAACTACAACCAGTACTCGTTCCCGACGTCCATGGTTCTGAACCAGCAGTTGCTCAACGCCGACCCCGCCCGCACCGAGCCGGTCCACACCTTCGGCCGGCACAACAGCAAGCACGCGGGTTCGGGCGCCGACCCGCTCCCGGCGAACACGTTCGTCCCGAGCAACCCGAACGCCATGCCGGCGGTGACGTCGGCGTCGCTCAGTGACACGCTCATGACCCCGTTCGACTGGCTACCCCAGATGGACCGAATGCTGGTCAACGAGATCGAACTGTTCCAGGTCCGCGACACGCCCCCGCACCTGGTGCCGGAGAACTTCCTGCAGGCGACCGCGATCCCGCCCGCGCCCGCCCCGGCGCCGGGGGTCACCTACGAACTCGGGTCGGCACAGTGGCGGTTCACCGACAACGGCGTCGGCCGGGCGCTGGAGTACCTGACCGTCAAGCCGTTCACGGCGGGCGTGGCGCACGGCGGCCGCGTCCCGGGGAAGGTCAACGTCAACGCGATCCCGGACAAGCGGGTCCTCAACGGCCTCCTGGACCCGCAGCCGGGCAACGCGTTCAACGCGGCGTTCGTGAACAACAACGCCTGGAACGTGTGGATGGCGAGCCGCAACGGGGTCACCACCCGAACGCTCGCGACCGGCGGGACGGCCATGACCACCGACACGCCCGGCCAGTCGGTCTTGGACGGCACCGGCGGCACCAGCCGTCCGTTCCTGTCGTTCGGCGCGCCGGCCGTGGCCGGGATCGGCCCGGGCGGGTTCGCCTACACGGGCGGCGGCGGCGAGAGCCTGACGGTCCTACGCAGCGACGGCAGCCCGGTTCCGCAACTGTACACGACCCTGCCGGCGTACGGGGCGACGTACTTCGGGCCGGAACCGTTGCGGAAGATGATGAACAACATCACCACCGTCAACCACACGTACCTCGTGTTCCTGACGATCGGCTACTTCGAGCTGGACGGGCAGAACACGGTCGACCTGGGCGGCGGGGTCACGATGCCGCGGCTGGCGCACGAGGCGTGCCTCAGCGTCCCCGGCGACATGCGGCAGAAGTTCGTCGCCGTGATCGACATGTCCGGGATGGCGATCAACCAAACGGCCCGGCAGTACTTCACGACGCTGGAGCAGACCGCGTACGCGGGGGCCACGACGCTCCTCGTCGCGACCGACGCGAACGGGAACGCCGTCGCGACGGACGGGACGACGGTCGCGATCGGCGGCACGCTGTACCTCGGCTACGGCGCCGAGGAACAGGTGGTGAGCGTGCAGTCGGTGACGCCGGTGACCGTTAACAACGGCGTCAACAGCGTCGTGATGGGGCAGGTGACCCTGGCCGCCCCGCTGACCCGCACGGCGTGGGGCGGGTCGTCGGTGTCGAACGTCAGACCCGGCTACCCCGGTGTCCAGCCGGGCTTCAAGTACTCCGACCCGAATTACAAGCCGGTCCTGCCGTACATCGAACGGATAAAGTAGGCTCCGGCCTCGGACAGTAAAACCGCGGGCCGCCGGTTCGAAGACCTTCACTGTTGAGGTCTTCGAACCGGCGGCCCGCGGCCTTATGCCTCTCGACTCACGGCACCCGTTTCAGCTTACGCTGGACCTCGTCGAGTCGGCCGTCGCGGCGCCCGCGCGACGACACCCGGGCGTCGGCCTCGTACAGTTCCTTCGCCTTCTCCCACGCGGCCTTCGCCTTCGGCTTGTCGTTGAGTCGAAACAGCACGTCGCCGAGGTGGTCCCACGCGACCGGGTCGGCCGCGCCCGCGGGCAGCGCCGCGGCCCGCTCCAGTTCGGCCCGCGCGTCCACGAGCTTCCCCTGTCGGAACAGCACCCAGCCGAGGCTGTCGCGGAAGGCCGCGTTTTCGGGCTCGGCACTGCCCGCCTTCCGGCGGTCGATGCGGTCCACGGCCAGCGCGTGGCGGACGAGCCGTTCGGCCTCCTCCAGGTTGCGGCCCTGGTCGGCGAGGTGGTAGCCGAGGTCGTTGCACGCGCCGGCGTTGTCCGGGTCGTCGTCGAGGATCGCCCGCAGGGCCGCCTCCGCGTCGGCGGTCCGCTTCGCGCCCCAGTACGCGCCGGCCTGCGCGTAGCGCACCCGCGCCCGGTCGGCCGGGGCGTCGAACTCGTCGGCCAGCTTCTTGCCGTACTCGATCGCCTCGTCCCACTTCCCCAGGACGCACAGCACGGTGTGGCGGCGGAGCCGGACCGTCAGCCGGTCGGCGTCGCCGGCCTGTTGGATCGTCTTGTCCGCGGCCGCGAGCGCCGCGGCGGTCTTACCCTGTTCGGCCAGCGCCAGCGACAGGTGGAAGTTGAACAGCACCTCGACGCCGTTCAGATCGCCCGCGGCCAGCGCGTCGCGGCAGACGGTCTCGATCTCGGCCGACTTGCCGGCCAGCCGGAGCACCTGAAGGAGCGAGCTATAGGCGTCCCACTGCGCCGCGGGCGGGGCGAAGCGGGCGGCCTGCCGGAACTGGAGCGCGGCCAGTTCGAGCTTGCGGTGCCGGGCCGCGAGCGCGCCGAGGAAGTAGTAGGTGCCGTGGGCGCGGTTCGTGCCGGCGCGGAGGTCGTCGCCCGCGGCGCGCAGGAGCGCCGCGACACCGTCCGGCTCGGTCTCCAGGGCGTCGGCGTAGGCGCGGGCCTTTTCGCCGGCGAACGCCTTCGCCGCGGCCCGCGCGGGCGTGTCCGGCTCCTTCGGCTCCTTGTTGTCGTCCTTGAGCACCGCGAACGCGCGGTCCAGGTCCTTGATGATCTCGACCGGCCGGCGGGTCTCCAGGTGCGACCGCACCACGACGGCGATCACCTCGGGCTCGGCGGTCTCCCTGGTGAGCGCGAAGAACAGGGCGTCGGCGTCGTCGCGGGTGTTGGGGTCGCGTGCGATCTCGGCGGCCAGTACCGCGGCGAGTGGGCGGTTCGTTTTGTCGCCGTTGGCGTACTTCTGGAGCCCCTTCACCACGTCGTTGTCGCGGTTGACGGCGCGGAGCAGGCGGGCGTAGCGGCGGTACGGCTCGGCCGCGCGCGGCTGAAGTTTGAGGAACTGTTCGAGGTATTTGATCGCGCCGGCCGGGTCGCCCTTCGCTTCGAGCGCACCGGAGAGGTTCCACGCGAGCCGGACGGCGCCGGCCGGGTCGTCCACCCGCTTGGGGTCGGCGTACAGCCCGGCCGCCGCCTCGAAGGCGTCCGTCGCGGCGTCGAACTTCCGCCGCTTGACCAGCACGCGGCCCAGGCGTTCGAGGCACTCGGCCGCTTCGGCGTCGGCCCCTTTCGGAGTGAATGCAAACGCCGCGATCACCGCCGCGCGCTTCTCGACCAGCAGTTCGACGGCCTTCCCGAGCGCGCTCTCGGCCGCGGCGAGGTCGTCGGCCCGCTCGCACAGCGCGGCGAGGTCGCGGTAGGCGCGGACGGCCTTCTCCGGTTTCTCCGCGAGCGATTTGCTGTCGAGTGCGAGTTTCGCGGCCGCGACCGCGTCCTTCAACTCGCCGGCGTCGGCCAGGAGCCGCGCGAGGAGGATCGCGGTGTCGGCGTCGGTCGGGTCCTGTTGGAGCGCCTTCCGGGCGAGCCGGATGGCTTCGACCTCGCGGCCGAGCTGCGCGTAGAGCCGGGCGAGTTCCTTGACGGGTTCCGTGGCTTCGGGGTCGGCCTTTGCGGCGGCTTCGAGCTGTCTGGCCGCCGTAAGCAGGCGCTCGCGGCGGAGGTTCCACGCGGCCGCGCCGTAGCGGGCGAGTGCGTCCTTGTGCGCTTCCGACATTCCCGGCGCGCCGAGCGGAGGGCTCAGTTTCGGCGCTTCGGGTTCGGCGGCCGTACACAGTACCGCCCCGACGAACAGCCCGGCGATCATATGGGTTCTCGCTGCGAAGGGGTGACTTCGGCAAGTTCCCGGATGATAGCCGCAGGTGCGGATTGTGCCAACGCGAAGCAAGTCGCAGAAGAAAGAGCCACGGATAAACGCGGATCAGGCAGGAAGAGAATTCAAATCAATTTCTCTTCCTGCCTGCGCCTTGGTGTTGACCTACTTGCGTTGTACGGCGGGGTAGGCCCGCCATTCGTTGAGCGACCCGATGCGGTCGGTCCGCCCGGCGGCCATCGCCGGGGTTCGCTTCGGCCGCCGGCCGTGTTCTCCTCGGCCCCGGAGCGCGCGGACCGGCCCGCAGCAGTTGTAACGGAAGTAGCTGAACGCCGTCGCCGCGCGAGGCGCGTCCCCGTCCTTCGAGAACGCATAGCTCTTGCGCACTTGGCGGCGGCACCGGTTCCGATCGGTCCGGTGGTGCCGCTCCACCGGGCACGCGCACCGATCGGCTCACCGGCGGCGACGCCGGGGCACCCGCCACCGCTCGCGGCGCCCCGAACGCCGCTCGGCGGCTCACCCGCCCGGGGCGGCACCGCCCTCACCCCGTGGGTCCCCCGGATGGCCTCCTCGTAGGCCGGGTACTCGTCCGAGGTCATCAACCGCATCGCCCGCGGCCCGGTCCGGCGCGCGCGTCGCCGTGCTCATCCTCTTGCCCGCCATCGAGCCGACGACCCGGCGGGCCGGTGGGTCGCGGGCCACGTGGTCCCCTCAGCCCCGCGGCGGGCGCCGCCGGGCTCACAGTTCTTCTGCTCCCGGGCGACGAGCGCCCGCCCCTCAAGACGACCGCGTCGTCGTGCAGAGCTTCGGCGTGACCGCCGGCGAGCCGCGTGTACCGGTTGGCGGCGCCGGTGAGCCGCGCGGTCTTGCGGGTGCCCACCCCTGGGCCACGTGGGCCGGGACCGCGCTCGCCCCCTCCGGCGGCAGGCGGGCGTCGAACCGCGTTCAGGTAGCCGAACGAACGCGGGCCGCCCATGAGCGACCTCCCGGTGTCAGACAACGGGCCTCAGCCCACACCGAAGGCAAAGGGGCTACAACATCACACGGGCACCACCCGAAATCATCCGGGTAGCGAAATGCCGTGACGGCGGTCGAAACCTCGTCGCGGTCGGGACGGGACGCAGCGCACGCGAGCGGGGCGCTCCGGTGAGGCTTGGCGCCTGTAATTCGTAAGAGCGCGTCGTGGTATGCATCGAGTGCCTCCACGTCGTCCGGTCCGACGTCGGCCAATCGCTCGGCAGCGGTTAGAACGCGGTCGACAGCAATCAGAGCACCTTCTGCGTCGGCGCAGAGCCGGTAGGCCGCCTACCCTGCACACAGGCACGCGAACAGTTGCCACTTACGCGGGCTCAGCGGAGCCCGTTCGATTGCCAACTGAAGGAGTTGAGTCGCTTCCACCCCCTTCGCCCACGTCCGCGCCTCGTCCATGTCTCACGCACTCCCGGCCCGCGGCAGCGTCACGCGGAACGTCGTCCCCTTGCCGAGCTTGCTGCTCACCCGCACCTGGCCGCGCATCGCCTGAACCAGGTGCTTCACGATCGACAGCCCCAGGCCCGTGCTGCCCTGCGCGCGGTCACGGGCCTTGTCCACGCGGTAGAACCGCTCGAACACCCGGTTCACGTCCGCCTCCGGGATGCCGACGCCCGTGTCCTCCACCTCAAAGCTCACCGTGTCCGCGTTCGCGCCCCAGCGCACCGTGATCCGCCCACCGTTGGGCGTGTACTTGATCGCGTTATCGACGAGGTTGTCCATCACCTGGCGCAGCGCGTCCGGGTCCGCCCACACCGGCACGTCCGGCGAGACGTCGGTGGGGGGCTTTTCCACCATCGTCAGCGTCTTCGTCTCGGCCCGCGCGTGGTGCCGCTCCACGCAATCGGTGATCGACTTGCCCAGCGCCACCGCCCGCGGTTCGAGCATCAGCGACCCGGACTCGATCCGCGACAGGCTGAGCATGTCTTTGATGAGGTCGGCGAGCCGGTCGGACTCGCGCGCCACCTGATCCAGAAACGTCGCACACGCCTCCGGATCTTCGGCCGCGCCGTCGATCAGCGCCTCCACGTTCGACTTGATGACCGCCAGCGGCGTCTTCAGTTCGTGCGACGCGTTGGCGACGAAGTCCTGCCGCATCCGCTCGGCCTGCTTCACGTCGGTCGTGTCGTCGATCACCACCACCGCGCCGGGCATCCCGTGGCCGGTGAACCGCGACACGTACACCGCGAGGTACCGCGGCACCGGACCGGGCACGTCGAACTCCTCGCGGTGCGACTCGGCCGCGGCCAGCCCCTTCTCCACGACCGCGTGGAACGGCGCCAGGCGCGTCACGTTGCACAGTTGCTCGTTCACCGCCTTCCGCGGGTCGAATTCGAGCAACAGCCCGGCGCGGTCGTTGGCGAACAGCACGCGGCGCTTGTCGTCGATGGCGATGACGCCCTCGACCATCCCCGAGAGGATCTCGCGCAACTGTTCGCGGTCGTGTTCGAGCAGCCGGAACGTCGCCGCGAGCCGGCCGCTCATTGCGTTGAACGTCTCGGCCAGTTCGGCGTGCTCGGTCCCGCCGCGCACGCGGATCGTGTGGCCCAGGTCGCCGTCGGCCAGTTTCCGCGCGCCTTCCTGTAACTCGACCAGCGGCCGGGCGAACCACCGCGCGAGAAAATAGGCCGCACCGATCGCCGCGAGCAGCACCACCCCGATCGCGGCCGCGACCTCGTGCGCCAGGCCGTAGAACACGTCCTCGGCGCGCCGGAACGTGAGCAGCCCCATCAGCACGACGGTGGCGACGACGAGCATCAGGTACGTGAGGAAGAGCCGCCAGAACATGGGTTGAAGTGTGATTGCGGGTGCGAGTGTGAGGACCAGGCGCGTGCGGTTCTTGGTACGAGTAAGGCCGCGGCCGAGCTACGGCCGGTATGTGAAGGTTGGATGACGGCCCCGCGCTCATTCGTCGGTGAAGCCGTACTCCGTCTTCATGCGCTCGCGGACGTCGGAAGGCGGGTCGGCGCCGTATCCGGATGCGACGATGCGGCCGTAGGCGTTGAGTTCGAGTTGTCCGACGGCGGCCCGGCGAAACGCGGCCTTCTTCGCCGGATCGACGAGCACGAAGTACCACGCGGCGCGGCCGGTGGAGTCGTTGCCGCGAACGAGGAACAGGTTGTTGGCCCGCTCGCGGCGGATCTTATCGACGAAGCTCATGGGACGAAGCTCGTGGCGCTCGCAGGGGTCGGTGCGATTGTATCGGAGCGCGCCGAGCGAATGAAATTGAATCGGAACGAGCATGAGTCGTTGCCCCGGCGGTGCCTGTCGCCGGGACCGCTCGCCGCCTACTCCATACCGAGCACCAGATCGACGACCCAGCACCCGCGGACGTGCGGACTGTCGCTGCGACAGTGGGAGAGCACGTCGTCGCTGTCGCAGCCGGCATCTTGAAGGGCATCGGCCAGGATCGGCATCGCGGAGAACTCGCGCGTGTCGTACATCTGACGCGCCAGTGACACCGCAGTGTCCGTGCGCCACGCCGCGGAGAAGGTGACGGGTCGGAACGGGTTGCCGAAGATGTCGCGCACGAGCACTGCGTGGGCCGCGAGTTCGCGGTCGCGGCCCCTTCGGAAATGGGCCGAGCGACGAGGGGCGCGAACCGTTGGACCGGTGTCGTACAGGCCGGCCGCGTCGGCCACCGCGCGCAGGACCGCGACGGTCGAGCCGGCCGAACCATGCGACAGGCCCTGCGCGAGTAAATCGATCGCGTGACGGAAGGCGGTCGTGACAGGATGGTTCGACGGAGTCATCCGGATGTTCTGAAGTGCTTGGCCGTATTCGACTCCAGTCAGCGCCTTGTCCGCGTATCGCTCCGTAAGCGCGACCTTCTGTCGCAGGGCCGTGTCGCCGATTTCGAACCACTCGCGTCGGCAACAGCCGCACGTCAATAGCAACAGCTTTCGGTAACTCGCGCCAGGGACGCAGTGCCGGATCATCGTCTCCGCGTCGGAAGTCAGCCACTCCGCTTCGGTCACGGTTCGCCCTCACACCGTGGCGTTCTGCACGAAGTTCGCCACCTGCGCCGCGACCAGCCCCGCCTGCTCCACGCAGTCCGCCATCGCCACGCCGCGGAGCGCGTTGCCCGTCAGGAACAGACCCGGGTGAGCCGCGGCCAGGGCGTCGATGCGGGCGACCCGGTCGAGGTGGCCGATCACGTACTGCGGGATCGCGTTCGGCCAGCGGACGATCTTTCGGTACACCGGCTCGCCCGTCACCCCCATCGCCCGCTTGATCTCCTCGTGGACCGCCTTCCCCAACCGGTCGTCGGACCATTCGACCTGTTCCGCGCGGTGGACGCCGCCGCACAGCGCCCGCCACAACACGAACCCCTGCGGCGCGCGGTCCGGGAAGATCGACGAGCACCACTGCACGCCCAGCACGTCGCGCCGCGTGTTCTGCGGTGCGATATAGCCGAATCCGTCGAACCGACGCGGACAGTCCCTCTCGCGGTAGCCCAGCGCCACGACGGCGATCCGGTTGTACGGGATCGCGGCCAGTTCGTCGGCCAGTTGTGGGCTCAGCTCCTGAAGGATCGCGGCCTGTTCGTAGGACGGGCACGCCAGCACGACCGCGTCCGCGGACCACGCCTTGCTGCTCTCGCCGTACACCTTCCACGGCGCCACGCTCGCCGCTTCCAGTACCGCCCGCACCGTCACGCCGCACCTCACGGCGCCGCCGAGCTGTTCCGCGAGCGCGTCGGTAAGCACCTGGAGCCCCTCGCGGAACGACCACATCCGCATCGGACCGGGCGCCGGCTCGCCGCGGGCCTTCGCGTCGCGCTTCCGCTGCTTCGCCGCGCGCAGGAACCCGCGGACCACGCTCCCCGCCTCTCGCTCCATTACCGGGAGCCGCGGGAACGTCGCACGCACGCTCAAGAGCGCCGGGTCGCCGCCGTGAATCCCGGTGACGAGCGCGTCGGCGAAGACGTCGGCGGCCTCCTTCCCGGCGCGCCGCTCGGCGAACTGCTGGACCGACTCCTCCGCTTGCGGCGGGGGCGTTTTTCGCCACGGCTCGGTGACGAGCCGCCACTTGCCGCGGAGCGACAGGAGGGACGTGGTGAGCAGTCCCAGCGGCCCGCGCGGCAGCTTGCGGAGCCTGTCGCCCAGGAACACGTAGCGGTTCTTGCGGCTGCCATCGCTCGCCGCGATCAGTCGGTCCGAAAGGCCGAGGTCGCGGACGAGGTCGGGCACCGCGGGCGTGCGGTCGAGGAACCCGTTGGGGCCGCACTCGACCCGGAACCCGCGGTGCTCCTCGGTGCCGATGTTCCCGCCCGGCCGGGGGCGCGGCTCCAGAACGGTCACCGCCGTATCCGGTGCGAACTGCTTCAGACGGAAGGCCACCGTCAGCCCGGTCAGTCCCCCGCCCACAACAACGACGTGCGCCATCGGCCCTCGATTTTTTGTGGTCCGGTCACCCCGTGACCGGTCTCCGAACCCGGTCACGGGGTGACCGGACCACGGCAGGTCAGCGCCCCAGCCCGACGACGGTCGCCTTGCCGTCCTTGATCCGGACGAGGATCGGGATCATTTTCCCGTCGGCCGACACGACCGCGACGAACCCGTCCTTGCCGACAACGTCCTCGATCGTCTTCTGCTGCTCCGCGTCCTTGATCTTCTCTTTAATGTCCGCGAACGCGTGAATGGCCGCAAGCTCGGTCGGCACCTTGTCGGCGCCCTTAACCTCGTCGAGCTTCTCCTTCAGCCACTTCTTGAGCGCGTCGGTCTCCTTCAGCACGACCACCTTGTCGCCGTCGCGATACGCGAACGGCACGGCCGACACCTTGACCACGGCGTCCAGGTCTTTGGCCTTCACGGCCTTGAGGAACGCGACGGCGGCGTCCCTCGCCTTGTCCTCGCTCTTGTCGGCGGCCGAAGCTGCCGACGCGGCGAACGCGACCAGCAGGGCGGCGGTGAACGGGCGCATGGGGAAGTCCCTTCGGGAAGAGGCAGCGTCCGCAGCGTACCGCAGGGCGGCACCGACCACAACAGTTCGCCGATTACTCCCGACACGGACGCAAATTGTGTTCTAGGCTGAATAACGACCCGTCCGCCGATAATCGGGGACTTGTTCCCATGCAACTCTTCTGCCCGGCCTGCCAGGCCGCGTTCCCCGGAACGCAGCGGTGCCCGCGGTGCGGCGGCCTTTTGCTGATGCCCCAGGAAGCAGCGGAGGCCCCGGCCACGCGCCCGAAGGCCGACCCGGTGCCGGAACCGGCCCAGCCGACGCCCGTCGGGCGGGTGTTCGTCGGCGCGGTGCTGGCACTGGGGCTGTACCTCGGCCTGCGAAAGCTCGCAACGGGTTTGGTGCTCGCGTCGTACCCGGAACCGGACGGGTGGTGGGTGTCGTTCGAGGGGCTGGCCGCGGTGTGCGGCGGGCAGGTGCTGGCGGTGATCTTCGGGGCGGTAGTCGCCGCGGCCGGGCGGACCGGCGGGTTCGTGTTCGGCGGGGTGGTCGGCGGGTTGTGCGGCGGGCTGTTCCTCGGAGCCGAACTGTTGGCCGGCGCGCCGCCGCAGGACCTCGTTCTGTACGTTCAGCCGGCCGTCCTGGTGTTCGTCGGCGGCGCCGCGGGGGTGTTCGCGGCCCGCATCTGGGGGGCGGTACCGGTTCTGGACATGCCGATCCCGGATCGGAACAAGTTGAGTTCGTCGCGGTTCGCGATCGAGGACACGACGACGAGCGGACGGCCGACCGCGTGGCTCCGGGTCCTCGCGGGGGCGCTGATGATGATCTCGGCGGTCGCGGTGGCCGAACAGGCGCGGTCCGGGGCGCAAAAGTACTCCGGCGGGATGCTGAAGGTGACGAGCATCGGTCAGGGGCAGTTCCTGACGTGGCAGATCGCGGTCTTCGGTGTCCTGGCCGGCGGGGCGACGGCCGGGGCCGCGACCGGGGCCGGGGTCCGACACGGCCTGCTCGCCGGTATCCTCGGCGGCGCCGGCGTCATCGGCCTGACCGCGGCGCAGGGCGAAGCGCTCGGACCGGTCGCGTACTGGCTGAGCACCCTGTCGCTCGCCGGGCTCCCGCCGACCGCGCCGGCCGCGATCGTCGCGGCGGCCGGGGGCGTGTTGCTCCTCGGCTTCCTCGGCGGCTGGCTGGGCGGGTCACTGTTTCAGCCTCTCGCGCCCGCGCACATGCGCCGCCGGCTCCGCGCGGGGCTGGATTGAGGCGGAAGAACAAGCGCAGGACGGCCCCGAAAAAGCACAACGCGCGAAAAAGAAGGCAGCAAGAGAGTCGTCTTACGCTCGCCCTCCTGTCCCCGGCTTCGGTCTTCTTTTTGCGCGCGTTGTGCTTTTTCGGGGCCGTCCTGCCTTCTGTCTTAATCCGTGGCAGAATCGCACCGGCCGTCATCCCCATCTAAACCACTACGGGCGTCCGGACTTGGCGCGGGCGCCCGGTCTCGGGCGGAATATCGGCGCTGTGGCGCGTGCCATGAAGAACATGGCGCTCGAAGAGCTGGTTCTCGTGCGCCCCAAGCAGTTTCCGCATGCGGAGGCCACTGCGCGCGCTTCGGGCGCGGATGACATCCTAGAACGTGCCCGCGTGGTCGAAACGCTTGCGGAAGGCCTCGAAGGATGCGGGTTTATCGCCGCGACGACTTCGCCCGCCG
>JAFKJJ010000221.1 GCA_017306025.1 Planctomycetota bacterium | reverse complement strand
CGGCGCCGGGCTGAACGTGATCGACACGGCCCCGAACTACGAGGACGGCTATTCGGAAGAGATCGTCGGCCGGGCCGTGCGCGAGGTGCCCCGGGACGGCGTGTTCGTGATCGACAAGATCGACCACCACGACGAACCGGTCGGGCCGCAGATCGACGGCTCACTCGGCCGGCTCGGGCTCGACCACGCCGACCTGTTCGTGTTCCACAACCTGTCGTCGCTCGACGTGTTCGAGCGGCTGAGCCGGTCCGGCGACGGGTTCGATCAACTGGCCGCCGCAGTGCGAGCGGGAAAGTGTCGGTTCCGCGGGATCTCGTCGCACGACACGAATGTGCTGCTCGCCGCCCTCGCCGCGGGCGTGTGCGACGTGGTCATGTTCCCGGTCGGCCCGTTTGTAGATTCGCGGTACGTCACCGACGTCCTGCCGCGGGCGAAGGCGCTCGGCGTCGGAACGGTGTGCTTTAAAACGTTCGGCGCGGGCAAGCTCGTGGGCGACACGACCGGCTACAACCAGCCGCTCAAGGTGCGCCCGCGCGGGAAGGTGTCGAGCGGCGGTACCGACGACGCCGAATCCGTGCTCCCGCGCCTGACGGTAACCGAGTGCCTGCACTACACGCTGACGCTCGATCCGGACGTCGCGCTGCTCGGACTGAGCTATCAAAACGAGCAGGACGCGGCATTCGCGGCCGCCCGGTCGTTCCGCCCGCTCTCGGCCGCTCAAATGGAAGACGTCCGACGCCGGGCGGTGGACGCGCGGCGCGACAAGGGGCCGTGCTGGTGGAACCCGGACCCACACGCCTGACCGCGAGCGGCCGGCTTCAGGCCGCGCCGCTCGCGGGGGCCTTCAGCGCCCGATACAGCGGACAGCTTTCGGAGATCGGTTCGCCGCGGCGGTAGCGACCGAGCAATTCCACCGAGCGCCGGGCGAGCATCCGCCGCACTTCGCGCCGCTTCCCCTTCACGCGCGGGATCACCATCGAGTCGTAGGCGGTCGTCTGGTGGCGCAGCCACGCGATCACCGCGGCCTCCGCGCGCTGCTCGACGGGGATGCGCTTGGTCCGCGCGACGGTACCGCTACCGACGGGCGTCGCGTGGTCGGCCACCGCGCGGGCCAGCCGGTCGGCCAGTTCCGCGTGGTCGGTGTGGAAGTTCAGGAACGCCCGGACCGCGAGCCAGAACTCCTCGACGTATTCGGCCTGCGCCTTCTCGCGGCGCCCGGCGTCGGCCTCGCGGCGGCGCGCGTAGGCGTCGGTGGAGCGCTCCGCTTCGAGTTCGGCCTTCACGCGCTCGACGGTGGTGCCCGGCGCCCACACCCCGCGCGAGAACACCTTCCGGCCGCGCTTCTCCGCGACCGACCAGCTCTCCCCCGCGGCCCGCACGCGCCGCGTCAGCGCCGCGTCGCCGGGCGGGACGAGTACCCACCCGTCGGGAACCGTGTGAACCCTGCCGTCGACCGCCCGTACAGTGTTCGCAGCCGGGCCGGGTGTGAAGGTCGTGGCCGTGTTGTTCGCGCGCATTGATCCATTATCGGCCGCGGGCGCGCAGACCTTCAATGGCCGTTGGCCCTGTGTACAACGGGAGGTACCGCGATCGCACCTACCCACACCGCCGAGGGACCATGTCCCGTCCCCTGACCGCTCTCGTTCTTCCGCTGCTGACGATCATCGCGGTCAGTCGATCCGACGGCCGCGCGGACCGGTTCCCCGATTACCGACCGATCGCGGGTTGGCCGCAACTGCCGCCGAAGCTCGAACTCGGCCCGGTGTCGGCCGTGGCGACCGACGCGAAGGACCGCGTGTTCGTCGCCCACCGCGGCCCGAAGCCGGTCCTCGTCTTCGACCGCGACGGCACCTTCGTGCGCAGTTGGGGTGACGAGCACATCAAGACCGCACACGGACTGCGGATCGACCCCGAAGGCAACGTGTGGGTCACCGACATCGGCAATCACACGGTGATGAAGTTCGATCCCGAGGGGAAGCTCTTGCTCTCGCTCGGTCAGAAGGGGCGCGCGGGCGATAAGCCCGATCAGTTCGACCGCCCGACCGACGTTGCGGTGGCACCGGACGGCGAGTTCTTCGTATCGGACGGCTACGGCAACGCGCGGGTGCTGAAGTTCGACCGCACAGGGAAGCTTCTCAAACGGTGGGGCACGAAGGGCAAGGGTGAGGGGGAGTTCAACCTGCCGCACGCAATCTGTTTGGACGCGAAGGGGCGCGTGTACGTCGGCGACCGCGAGAACAATCGCGTGCAGGTTTTCGACGGCGAGGGGAAGTTCCTCGCCCAGTGGAAGGAGAGCGGCGCGCCGTACGGGCTGTTCCTCGCGGGCGATCGGATGTTCGTGGCCGACGGCCGCGCGGGCTGGGTTCGCGTACTCGGACCGGACGGGAAGCCGCTGGGGCGCTTCGGCGAGAAGGGAACCGCGGCGGGGCAGTTCCAGATGCCGCACATGCTGTGCGTCGATTCGCGCGGCGACGTCTACGTGGCCGAGGTGACCAACAAGCGCGTCCAGAAGTTCACCGCGGTGAAGGAGTGAGGAATGAGGATCGCACTTTTGGTGGTGCTGGTTTGCGCGGTCACGGCGCCGGCCGAACCGCCCGCGGGTCTCTCCGCGGACGACGCGAAGCGGTTCGACCGCGACCTGAAGGAACTCGGCGAACGGCTCCGCACGCTTCGGAAGGAGAAGCCGGAGCGGGTCGACCTCGTCGCGGACGCGGAGGTGTTCCGCAAGGGCGCCGAGTGGGCGCTGCGGTACGAGACGAAGCTCGAACCGGCGGACGTCGCGCTCATCAAGAAGGCGCTCGCACGCGGCGCCGAACGTGCCGAGGCGATCGACGCGGGCAAGCCCGCGTGGGCGGACCGTAAGGGAAAGCTGGTGCGCGGCTACGTGTCCGCGGTGGACGGCTCGGTGCAGCCGTTCGGGCTCGTCGTTCCCGCGAACTACGACCCGACGAAACCGGCGCGGCTCGACGTGGTGCTCCACGGCAGTACGAAGCCGGTGGGCCTGAGCGAACTGCGGTTCATGAACCGCTTCGATGAGGGCGACGGGCCGCCGAAATCCGCCCCGGACGCGAACTTCATCGAACTGCACCCGCTCGGCCGCGTTGAGAACTGTTACCGCTGGGCGGGCGAGACGGACGTGTTCGAGGCGATCGAGGCCGTCTGCCGCCGCTACAAGATCGACCGCGACCGGATCGTGCTCCGCGGCATGTCGATGGGCGCATCCGGTACGTGGCACCTCGGGCTGAAACGGCCGGACCGGTTCGTCGCGCTCGGCCCGTACTGCGGGTACGTCGACACGCACGAGTTCTCGCAAACGCCGATCGCGAACTTCGTGAAGGTCGGGCCGCTTCCCGCACATCAGGAAAAAATGCTGCACATGCTCGATTCGATCGACTACGCGGCCAACGCCGGCGTGGTGCCCGCGATCGCGTGCATGGGCGAGAAGGACGTGTTCTTCCAGGCACACGTGCTGATGGGCCGGGCGATGGAGAAGGAAGGGCTGAAGATGGTGAACATCATCTCGCCGGGTACCGGGCACGTCATCGACCCCAAGACGCACGCGGAGCAGATGAGGCGCATTAAAGACTACGCCGGCAAGGGGCTGGACCGCGCGCCGAAGCACCTGCGGTTCGTGACGTGGACGCTCAAGTACGCCGAGTGCCACTGGCTGCGCGTCCTGGGCCTCAGCGAACACTACGCGCGGGCGGAGTTGGAAGCGTCCGTAGCGGAAGACGGTACGGTGGCCGTGAAGGAACCAAAGAATGTGACGCGCTTCGCGCTTCTGCCGCCGGTGCTCCAGGGCGCGAATCCCCGGCTCCTCGTTGGCGGAACGGAGGTCGCGCTTCCGCCGCGCGGGGAGAACGCACCGCCCGCCCGGCACGTGATCGGCAAGAAGGACGGGAAATGGTCCTATCTCGGCCGACTCGACGCCGTCCAACTCGACGGCAAGCGCCCGGGCGTGCAGGGGCCGATCGACGACGCGTTCACGGCGCCGTTTCTGTGCGTTCGCGGCACCGGCAAGGCGTGGAACCCCGCGGTGCAGGCGTGGGCCGATGCGAACCTCAAACGCTTCGCCTACGAGTGGCACCGCTACTTCCGCGGTGAGCTGCCGGTAAAGGACGACACGGCCGTCACCGCCGATGACATCAAGCGGTGTAACCTCGTCCTCTTCGGCGACCCCGGTTCGAACGCGCTCATCGCTCGCGTGCTGCCGAAGTTACCGATCACGTGGACCGAGAAGGAACTCGCCTTCGGCAAGGGCCGGTACACGTCGGCCGACCACGCCCCGGCTCTGATCCAGCCGAACCCGTTCGCGCCCGGGCGGTACGTGGTGCTCAACAGCGGCCACACGTTCCGCGAAAAGGAACTCGCGTCGCTCAACTACCTCCTCTTCCCGCGTCTGGGCGACTGGGCCGTCCTGAAGGTCGGCGCGAAGGCGCCTACGGACCCGTCGGACGAGGAGGTGATTCGCGCCGGGTTCTTCGACGAGCGCTGGCTCCTGCCCTGACGCACCCGCGGCCGCGGGCGTCTACAATGACACCCGCGGCCCGTGCCGCCTCGCCCCCAACGCCGTCAGGAAACGCGATGACCCCACACGGTCCCTCTCCCGCTCTGTTCTTCGACACGCTCAACGGGTTTCAGCGGACCGAAGCGCTCCGCTCCGCGATCGAACTCGATCTGTTCACCCTGATCGCGGCCTGGCACCGTACCGCGGCCGAACTCGCCGCGGCGTGCGGCGCCGCCCCGCGCGGCGTTCGCATCCTGGCGGATCATCTCACGATCCTCGGGTTCCTTCACAAAGACGGCGACCGGTACGGACTCACGCCCGACACGGCCGCGTTCCTCGACCGCAACTCGCCCGCGTACATGGGCGGCGTCACGGAGTTCCTGCTCACCCCGCAGTTGAAGGAGTGCTTCACCCGGTTGACGGCCGCCGTTCGGCGCGGCGGGACGGCCGTCTCGGACGAGGGCACCGTTTCGCACGACAACCCGATCTGGGTCGCGTTCGCCCGCGCGATGGCGCCGATGATGCACCTGCCCGCCCAGCGGCTCGCCGACCTCGTGGGCGGCGACCGCGAACGACCGCTGCGGGTTCTGGACGTGGCCGCGGGGCACGGGCTGTTCGGCATCACCATCGCGGAGCGCCACCCGCGGGCGCACGTCACCGCGCTGGACTGGGCAAACGTGCTCGCCGTTGCGTCAGAGAACGCGAAGCGCGCGGGCGTCGCCGACCGGCACGTGCTCCGACCGGGGAGCGCCTTCGAAACCGACTGGGGCGGTCCGTATGACCTCGTGCTCCTGACGAACTTCCTCCACCACTTCGACCTGCCGACCTGTACGCAATTGGCGGCGAAGGCGCTCGCGGCGCTGGCGCCGGGGGGCCGGGCGGTCACGCTGGAGTTCGTCCCCGAGCCCGACCGCGTCACCCCGCCGGCCACGGCCGCGTTCGCGCTGGTCATGCTCGCCACGACGCCCCGCGGCGACGCGTACACGTTCGCGGAGTATGAGCGCGTCTTCGCGGACGCGGGGTTCGCGCGGAGCGAGTTCCACCCGCTCCCGCCGACCGCCCAACAGGTCGTGTTGTCGTACAAGGGCTGAAGCGGTCGTCAGCCGCGCGGCTCCGGGGCCAGTTCGGTAGCCGCGTTCATCCCGGCCGCCGCTTCCGGCAGGATGCCGAGCCGCGCGTACACCGGCCGTGCGTGTCGTCGGAGCCGGGGGAGCTGCGTGGCGAAGACCAACCCGCCGAGCAGCACCAGCACGCCCGACCCGGTGACCACGGCCCGGACGCCGGCGAACCCCGCGAGCCAGCCCGCGAGCAGGCTGCCGAACGGGGCCGCGCCCTGAAACGCCATGCCGAAGAACCCCATCACCCGGCCGCGCTTGTCCTCGTCCACCATCGTCTGAATGAGGGTGTTCGCCGCGGCCATCTGGACCATCATCCCGCCCCCGGCCAGCACCAGGAGCCCCAGAGAGAGCCACAGCAATTCCGATCGCGAGAACCCGATCAGTGCGACGCCCAGCGCGAGCGTCGCGACGACGATCACGCGCCCCAGGCCGATCACGGACGACCGCGACGCCAGGTACAGCGCGCCCGCGAGGGCGCCCACCCCGGACGCCGCGGACAACATGCCCAGCGTGTGCGGCCCGCCGCCGAGCACGTCGGCCGCGAACACCGGCAGGAGCACGCTGTACGGCATTGCCGCGAAGCTGACGAGCGCGAGCAGTAGTAGCAGAGCGCGGATCGGGGCGAACCCGAACGCGTACCGCACGCCCTCGATCATGTGCTTCCCGATCGACGCGGGAACGTGCGGCCGCTCCCTCTTCGGTAACCGCATCGCGAGCAGCGCCGCGACGACGGCCAGATAGCTGACCGCGTCGACGACGAAGCACCACGCCTCACCGGCCGCGGCGATCACGGCCCCGGCCAGCGCCGGGCCGACCAGCCGCGAGCCGTTCACCAGCGACGAGTTCAGCGCGATCGCGTTGGCCAGGTCCTCGCGGCGGCTCACCATGTGTACGAGCAGCGATTGCCGGGCGGGCATGTCGAACGCGTTCACCACGCCCTGAAGCACGCTCAGCCCTGCAATGAGCCAGACGGTGCCCGTCCCCGGTCCGGCCGCGAACGCGACCCACGCCAGCGCCGCCGACTGGAGGAGCGAGAGCACCTGCGTGACCACGAGCACGGTGTGGCGGTTCCAGCGGTCCACGAGCGCGCCGGCGAGCGGTCCGACGAAGAACGTCGGCGCCAGTCCGGCGAAGCTCACCGCGCCGAGCAACCACGCCGCGTCCGCGCCGCCGAGCCGGAACACCAACCAGCCGGTTGCGAGCCGCGTCATCCAGGTGCCGACGAGCGAGACGCCCTGCCCCGCGAAGAACAGCCGGTAGTTGCGATCGGCGAGCGCCCTTCCCATCGCACGCAGTCGGGAGGAAGACGCGGGGGCCGATGTCACTGCTTCCGTCGGCATACCCGTTCTCGCTCCACGAACCGCGTTGGCACCGGTCTACAATACCGACGAGTCGCCCGTCGGGTTCCCCCGGAGCATCCCCCGTGCCGCGACACGAAAACCGCCGGACCTTCCTGAAACGTTCGACCGCAACCGGCCTCGCCCTCGGGCTGGCTGGCTCGACCGCCGCCGGAGCATCCGCCATGAAGCACTTCATCTGCGTGACCTGCGGCATCCAGTACCCTGCGAGCGCCCTGGAGCCGGAGGCGTGCCCGATCTGCCAGGACGAGCGGCAGTACGTCGGCCACGGCGGGCAAAAGTGGACCACCCTCGACGAGTACGCGAAGACGCACAAGAACGTGTTCACCGAGGAGGAACCGAACCTGCACTCGATCCACCCGCAGCCGAAGGCCGGGATCGGTCAGCGCGCGTTCCTGGTGCGCACGAACGAGGGAAACGTGCTGTTCGACTGTGTCCCGCCGCTGGACGACGCCACGATCACCGCGGTGAAGAAGCTCGGCGGGCTCTCCGCGGTCGCGGTGAGCCATCCGCACTACTACACGACGATGGTGGAGTGGTCCCACGCGTTCGGAAAGCTGCCCGTTCACATCCACAAGAACGATGCGAAGTGGGTCATGCGCCCGGACGAGGTCGTGAAGTTCTGGGAGGGCGATACGAAGCCGCTGTTCGGCGGGCTGACATTGGTGAAGACGGGCGGCCACTTCGACGGGTTCCAGGTGCTCCACTGGCCCGCCGGCGCGGAGGGCAAGGGCGTGTTGCTATCCGGCGACCAGCCATACGTTTGCGTCGATCGCAAGTGGGTCAGCTTCATGTACTCGTATCCGAACCTGATCCCTTTAGGCCCCGCGGCAATCAAACAGGTGGTGAAGAGTTTGAAGCCGTTCGCGTTCGATCGGCTCTACGGGGCGTTCCCCGAGCAGGTCGTGAAGACCGACGCGAAGGGCGCGGTGGGGCGGTCGGCCGACCGCTACCTGAAGATGATAGGGGGGTAGAAAATGCTACTCGAAGAGTACAACTTCAAGCGCGAGGTGATTGACGATCCGGGTCCGGTGCTGGTGGACTTCTGGGCCGCGTGGTGTGGGCCGTGCCGGGCGATGAACCCGGTTCTGCACGTGCTCGCACGCGACTTCAAGGTGTGCAAGGTGAACACCGAGTCGAACCCGCAACTCGCCGCGAAGTTCAACGTGTCGGCGATCCCGCTCCTGTTGATCTTCCGCGGCGGGAAGGTGGTGCGGCGGTACGAGGGCGTCACCGACGAGGCGACCCTGCGCGCCGATTTAACTGCCCTCGCCCACGGGTAAAGGGCACCGACTCCGCGCCCCGATCCGATACGATCACGGCGATGCGCAGCCAGTATCGGGCGACCATCGGTTCCGAACGAAGTAGATTCACCCTGCCCGCGGAATCTCGCGCTCCAACCGAAAGGTCGTCATGTTCCGTTTCCGAATCGTGTTCGCCCTCCTCCCCGCACTCGCAACGGGGCCGACCGTTGGCGCGCAGGAAAAGAAGCCGCTCGTGACACGCGAGCGCGTGCAACTGAACCTCGCGGGTGCCGAGGCGGTGCTGGAAGCGGCCAAGAAGAAGGCCGCGGCGATGGGGCTGAAGTCCAACATCGCGATCGTGGACGACGGCGGACACCTGATCGCGTTCGCCCGGATGGACGGGGCACGCCCGGCCAGCGCCGCCACCGCTCTCAGCAAAGCCGTTTCGGCCGCGACCTTCCGTCAGGAGACCGGTCCGATGCCGGCCAAAGGCGAGCCGGACCTCCTCTTGAGCCTGAGCCTCCAGAACGCGAGCGGCGGCAAGATCACGTCCCTCAAGGGCGGGGTGCCCATCGTCGTGGACGGGCAGGTGATCGGCGCGATCGGCGTCGGCGGTGGAACCGGCGAGCAGGACGTCGAGGTCGCGAAGGCCGGGATTCAGGCGCTGCTCGACGGTCTGGGTGGGAAGAAGTAGCCGCGCCGAACACATCACCGCCGGACGCGGTACTTCTCGCTTTGGCCCTTCGCTTCCAGCCACCCGACGACTACGGGCGTGAGCGCGGACAGCGGCGCGCCCGCGGGCGTTGCGGCGGCCGTGAGAAACTCCTTGACCTCCGCAGGCGCGTCGGTGGGCAGTTTCGCGAGCGCTTCACGGACCCGCGCCGCCGCGGTCTCGACCTCAGCGAAGTTTACCGCGGCTGCGGCCGGTTTCTGCTCCGCCTGCCGGAGTTCTTCCAGCCCCTTCCGGATCTGCTCCACGAGCGGCCGGTAATCGGGGTCCGCTTCGAACGGGACCAGTTCCACATCGTCGATCCGCGGCGCTCGTGATCGCACCCACCCGACCCACGCGGCCGAGATCGCGGTTCGGTAGGCGTCCAGCGCCTCCCGGACCGCGGCGAGGTCGAGGCCGGGTGCCTCGCGACCGGCGAACAGTTGCGATTGTTCGACGAGTGCGGGCAGTTCGCTCGCCCAATCAGGTGCAGCGGCCGGGACTGGCTCGGGTTCGGTGGTCGGCTCTGCGGCCGGTTCCGGTTGCGCCGGCTCTTCTGTGGGCGGAGCCTCAGCGACCTCGGGTACCGCGGCCGGTGTGGGAACGAGTTCGACCGCACTCAGCGGGGCGAGACCGAATACCGCGTAGACGGCCGCGGGCAGGTTCACCTCGTCGGGGTGTTGCGGCCGGTCGCCCCAGTAGCCCAGTAGCACCGCGTACCGGGCGTACTCCTCCGGGCGCTGGTGCTTCAACCACGGTAGCACTTCGGCGCCCAGCGAGGCGAGATCGAAACCGTGGAAGTCTTCGGGCGGGAACTCGCCACGGGCGAACGCGTCGCGGTGCGGGAGGAGGGTCGCGCACAGCACGTCCGCGATGAGCTTCCGCGGGTTGAGGAGTAACTCACCGTCGGGCGCAAGGCGCTGTGCGGCGAGTTGTTTGATCGCGGCGCGGTTGAACGGGAACAGGCTGTGCCCGCGGCGCGACGTGCCGAAATACGCAATCGCGTCGCGATCCTCGTCGGAGAGGTCGGCGGAGGCGTCGAACGACGGCGGCTCGGCGTCCGGGCCGCTGCTCATAGCGAACCACGCGTCGAGGCGCTCCGACCCGAGCCGCGCCGCGTTGAGGTACGCCCCGACCGTGTCGACCATCGTTTCAAGCAACTCGGTTGCGTCGGCCGGACGCTCTCGGAGGACGAATTCGCTCCCCGCGCCGGCCGCGAGCGCGTCGGAGGGGAACTCTTCGGCCGCCAACACGGCGCGGAGGACGCAAAGCCCCGGCTCGCCGTCGCGAGCGCCCTCCGATGCGAGGGAATCGAGCGGCGCGCGGCCCTCGTCGTCCGCGGTGAAGCCGTCAAACAGCAGGACGAGTTCCTTCCCCTCCTTCTGCAATTCCTCGCGGACGCGCCGAAACGGGTCAGCGGGTTGGGCCACGGCCGCAGGTCTGCTCGCGACCTCGTCGCGGACGGCGTTCAGGAGCGCCGCGGCGATGGCCCGCTCGCTCTGCGTGTTCGTCTTGAGCTTCTGGACGTACCGTTGCAACTTCTGATCGGTGAGCTTGTTGGTCGGCACCGTCGGAAACTCGAAGTGCCCGGGTTCGAACTCGGCCGCGGTTACGCCGCGTGCAAGCGCGCGGAACACGCTGGGCTGATCGGGCGCGTCGCGCAAGAGCACGTCCTTCGTCGGGCCGTCGAGCAGCGCGACGAGCCCCGGGCCGTGGATCTCGGCGGTCATGCGCTGCTGCGGGTCCACCTTTCCGTCGCGCTTCATCGCGGCGTCGCACGCGGCGCGGGCCTCGGCCGTGCGCCGTTCGAGAACGACCCGGAAACGGGTCAACAGATCCTCGACCGCGGCGTCTTCGTCGAGTTCGGCCGGTCCACCGGGAACCTTCCGTTGCTCGCGGATCGCGTCGTAAGCAGGTCCTTCGAGCTTACCAAGAATGTGCTCCAAGACGTGCGGCCGACTCGCGCCCTTCGGAACGCGGACGACGTGCCGGTTCCCAGTGACGTGCAGCCCCAGCCAGCGCAAGAGGTGCGACTTTCCGATTCCGCCCGGCCCGCTGACGAGCACCAGCACACAGCCTCCGGGCGGATCGGCCGTGAGGAGCTCGTCTAGAACGGCTCGCTCGTCGGCGGGGGCTTCGGACGCGCGGCGAGACAGCCTCACCGGCTGATGAACCGCCAGCAGCGCGGCGTCCGCCAGCGCCTCCGCTTCGGGCGGGGCGCACGCCGCGACGGCATCGGGAGGCGGCCAGAAGTCGCGGAGCGTCACGCGGTCGGTCACTCGTCCGTCTCCGTGAACGGGTTCCAGTTCGCCAGGAAGATCGCCGCGACCGAATCGAGGCGCACGTCCGGCTTCTGGATGCCCGCGATCAGCGCCGCGGAAACCGCGGCCTCGACCTTCGACCGCTCGCGCTCCTCGGCCCGGTGCTTGCCCGAGAGGAACGCGAGCCGGCTCGCCACCTGCGCCTCGCGCTCGGCCGCCTCGCGCTTCGCCGCCGACAACCGCTCCGCGATCCGCTCGGCCCACTCCTTCGAGCCGCGGAGCAACTTCTCCGCGGTGCGGCGCGCGGCCGACACCTGCTTTGACCACCCGGCGCGGGTGAAGTGCGACACGATCGCGGCCCACCGCTCCGCGTTCAAGTTGAAGTCGCG
>JAFKJJ010000220.1 GCA_017306025.1 Planctomycetota bacterium | reverse complement strand
GTCGAGAGCGCCGGGGAACCGCTCGCCGCCGGCCGGGTCGCCGCCGCGCGCTGGCTCCACGGCCACCACAGCGGCATCGGGCGCGTCGGCCGCGTCGCCGGGCGTGAACGAGTCGCCGGCGGGGAGTTCGATCGGCGCGCCGTCGTGGCGGCGCGCGTTCAGCCACTCGGCAGCGCGGGCCGCGTCGGCGTCGAGAGGGAAGACGGACTTGCAGCCGGCGAGCAGAGCGGAAATGTTGGCGATGGTTCACGGTTGTGGACCGACACCTTGCCCTTCGCTTTGAGGTACGCGGCGTAATCCTCGAAGTGTTCGGCGAGCGGTCAGCGCGTGCTCTTCGGCCGGGTCGATGATGCCGACGCGCACCCGCGACGCCTTGCGCTCGGTTTCGGCGGCGAACTGATCCCGTGCTCGACTACGATCCGACGGCGACGGAGCACCCGATTGTACCTCACGTCCGCGGCCGGGCGCGGCTTCCCGCGTGACTTGCGCCCGACGGGTGCGGGTCCCGGATGTCCGTTAACCCTGGTCGCCGATCCCGACGACCCCGTCGGGGCGTCGCATCATCAGCCGCACCCGCTTCAGCTTGATGTCCGCCCACCGACCCGGCGCCGAATCGGATACGTTCACGACCCGACCGGAGTGCTCGTCCACGGCTATCTGGCTCTTGGGCGTGCGGGCCTTCTTCTGGCCCGAGTCGTGCGCCAGCGGTCGCCGCTTGGGGCGCGGGGCTCGCTGCTCGAACGAGTCGATTACCACCGCCCGACCGGGCCTGTCGTTTCGCCGTGCCGACAGGGGCTTGCGCCGGGCCACGCCGGGGGCGGGCATCCGCACGGTGTCCCGGCCGGCAACGGGTACGGGCGCGGCGGGCGAGTCGGACACCTCGAACCGGAACCCGAGTACCTCGTTGGTCGGGTACTTGCGCAACCCGACGGCGGTCGACAGAACCGGATCGGCGGTCGAGAGGTCGAAGTCGTCGCCCCGATGGCCCGTTGGCGGTCGGGCCGGTCGAGCTTCTTCCGGTGCGCGGCTTCGACCGCCGGAACGACCCGTGCCGCCAACTCGCCGAACACCGCGACCGCCAACCCGGTCAGGTGACCGAACACCACCGCTCGCTTTCGCAGGTTGTCAAGACGCGCGATCACGGCAGGGACGCAACGAGGTCAGACGCGTACCGACATCCTACGAAACGGGCACTATCGTGAATGAGGTCTAGGGACCCGTCGGGTCCGACGGCGAACCGGTAAGGGACCCGACGAGCCGGTTCGTCATTCCAGCGCGTGCGTGCCGTGGGCCACCGCCCCGCCCGCCCGGATCGCGGCCGCGACCAGCGCCGTCTCGGCCAGTTCCCGCTCGGTCGCCCCCGCCCGGCGCGCCTTGTTCGCGTGAACCTCGATGCAGTACGGGCACTGCGTCGTCAGTGCGGCCGCAACAGCCATCAGTTCCTTGTACTTGACCGGGATCGCCCCGCTTTGAAAGGCCGCTTCGTCGAACCGTGCGAACCCTTCGAACGCGTCGGGCGCCAGTTCGCTCAGCGCCTTGAACTTTTCCAGCTTCTTCAGGTCGTACATCGCGTCTCCTCGGGAGAAAGTGGTTCCCGCCGCGGCGGGGTCAGGGGCGATCGGCGGCTTCGCGCATGAACCGGACGGCCTCCCGGGTCGTCCACACCGCGTGCGCCATGAACCGGAAGTTGACGAGCGCCGCCCGGTACCCGTCGCCCTCTTCGTTCCGCGCGCCGGCCGTCGCGTCTCGCACCGCGGCCACCTCGAACCCGTGTTCGAGGAAGTCGCGGAGGTGCGCCTCGACACACAGGTTCCCCACCGGTCCGGCCAGAATCACCTTCTCGACCCGCCGCTTGCGCAACTGGAGCACCAGGTCGTTCGACGCGGTGCCGTAGACCTTATGCGGGCTCGCGACGACCGTGTCGCACGCACACAAGAGCGGCTTGAACCGCTCCGGCCAGTCGGCGCCGGACCCGTCGAACCCGTCGAGCGTGAGTGGCCCTTTGCGGGCGAACACCCCGAGGCGGCCCATCAGGGCCTCGACCGCGCCGGCGGGCGCCACCCACTTCCCGTCGGACGGGTAGTAGTAGTGCGGAGAGAGGAACACCGGGTACCCGCTCTCCCGCGCCGCCCCCAGCAGCGCCTCGATGTTCGCGACCGTATTGTTGGCCGCCATACTCTCCGCCACCAACCCCCAGGCCGCGCCGCCCGGGGTCAGGAAGTCGTTCTGAAGGTCCGTGACGACCAGCGCCGTCCGGTGCCGCTCGATCACCATGCCGGGAATGGGTAACGTCATCGCAGTGATCCTGTGGAATCTCATAAATCTGTATATACAGATTTATGGCGAAAAAAGAACTCAGCTACCGAAGCCGTTTTCGCTCGCGAACCGGTTCAGCGCCTGGACCCCGGCCTCGCCGAGCAATTCGTTCGCCCGCGCCTGGGCGCCGCGCCAGGCCGGCATGACTCGCTCGAACAGCCCCCGGCCCGATTCGGTGAGTCGGTGGGTGTGAACCCGCGCGTCCTCTTCCTCGACCTTTTCCAACCAGCCGTTGGTCCGCATCCGGTCCAGGTTTCGGCTGAGGGTCGAGTCGTCGAGTTGCAGGAGGGGGCCGACCTCGAATTGTCGGATCGCCCCGCGATCGGCCGCCACGGCCAGCAGGGCCAGTTGAGACACCGTCACCCCGAAGGGGCGGAGCGCCGCGTCGTACAGTTTCGTGACGACTCGGGTGGCGAGCCGGAGTCGGGTCGCGAGACAACTGCCGATCGCCTCCGCGGCCAGTTTCTTCGTTTCATCCGTCATAGCGCCGCCCTCACTGGTATATTATCTGTATATACAGGAAAATGCCCAGTGTCAACCGGCCGGACGAAAAATGTCCCCGCGGGTGAAAGCGGCCGCTCAGGCCGCGCGGTTCGCGCGCGGGTAGTCGCCCGTCTGATCGGCCAGCCACGCGGTGCAGCGCGACCAGTTGCGGCCGTCGCCCGGCGAGATGTGGCCCAACAGGCGCCCGCCCGCGGCGCCGGTCAGCACCGGCAGGTTCCCCGCGACGCCGTCGCACGTCAGCGCCGCGAGCACGGCCGCGGCGGCCGCGTTCCGCGCCAGCGCCGGCACCCCCACCGCGTCCGCGCGCTCAACGCTTCCGCCGAACTGCTGGGCCACCAACTGCCACAAGAAGCCGTTCCGCACCCCGCCGCCGGTCAACAGCACGCGGCGCGCGCCCTCCGGCTTCATCGCGGGGAGCTTGCACGCGGCGCCGACCGCTCGGGCCGCGAGGTGCGTCGCCGTGCAGAGCAGGTCGGGGAGGCCCGCGGAGAGTTGACGTGCGGCGTCGAACGCCGCCAAGAGGAAGCTCCGGCCGAACGCCTCCGGGTGAACGGTTTTCGGCGGCGTCCGCGTGAGGTGTGGGTGTTCGAGCCACCGCGCGAGCAGCGGTTCCAGGCACCGCCCCTGCACGGCCTTCTTCCCGCCCGCGTCCACGAACTCCTTGCCGCGGGTGCCGTGGAACAGGGTCGCGTCGAGCAGTTGGTTGCCCGGGCCGACCTCGAACCCGAACGCGGAGGACACGGTCCCGCGCGCGGGCAAGACGAGCGCCGCCGAGGCGGCCCCGAGGTGAACGAGCAGGCGCGACTCGGCCGCGTCGCGGAACAGGAGGAAGTCGGCCGCGGCGGTGATCGGGCGGCCGGTACCCCCGGCCGCGCGGTCGCGGTCGTGGAAGCCGTGCAGCACCGTCACGCCCGTCTGTTCGGCGACGCGGTCGGCCACTTCGGGCCAGTTGATCGGAACCGGTGCGCTCGGCCGGGCCGGTTCGAGGAGCCCGGCGGCGAAAGTGTCCCGCGGCGACACCGCGGCCCTGCTCATCGCCTGACGGGCCGCGAACACGGCGGTGTCGGCGACCGTGCGGAGGAACTCCGGCAGGAACGCTGCCGGCGCAACCGAAGACGCGCGGACCACGTCGCGCACGGCGGGCGGGAACGCCACCCGCCCGGCCGGGACGACCCGCGGCACGAGGTCGAGGCCCAGGCCCTCGACCCGCACCGCGACCGCGTCCACGCCCTCCAGCCCGGACCCGACCGACAGGCCGATGAACGTTCGGGACATGCTCGAAGTTCCAGTTCCAGAGTTCCGGGGCTCCAAGTTGACCGGACGGCTATACCGTCGGTTCTCGAACTTGGAATGTGGAACTCTGGAACTCGGAACGCGATGGGGTCAGGCGGCCGCGAGGACGCCGTCCGCGCTCCGGACGGCGGCCTGAACGAAGCACTCGAAGATCTGCACGTCCAGGGCGCTGGCGGTTTCGGCCTCCGGGTGCCATTGCACGCCCACGCAGAACCAGTTCGGGTCGGTCGACTCGATCGCCTCGATGACCCCGTCCGGCGCCTTGGCCGCGACCCGCATCCGCTTGCCGATCTGGTTGACGGCCTGGTGGTGCGTGCTGTTGACGCGCAGCTCCTGCGTGCCGTAGATGTCGTCGAGCCGCGTGTTCTCCTCGATGAGGACCATGTGCCGGTGCGGCGCGCCGGTCTGGTCGAAGTGCGGCATCGCCTTCGGGTTGTCGGCCGGGAGGTGCAGGTGCAGGGTGCCGCCGGCGAACACGTTCAACTGCTGCATCCCGACGCCGATCCCCAGCACGGTGATCTTCCGCTCGAAGATCTTCGCGAGCAGGTAGCGGTCGGCGTCCTCGCGGCGCGCCGGCATCGGGGTGACGGCCGCGGTGGGCGCCTGGCCGTTGCGCCGCGGGTCCATGTCGGCCCCGCCGGTGAGGACGATCCCGGCGCACTGGTTGAGCAGCACGTCGACGTCGGCGAGGTTCTCCTTGCGGAGCGGCGGGAGCACGAGCGGCAGCCCGCCGGCGGCGAGGATGGCGTCGATGTACCCGACGTTGAGCTTGGCGAACGCGGTGCCGTTCTTGGGGGTGACGTAGTCGGCGTTGATCGCGATGAGGGGCCGGGCCGCGGGCGCGGCGGGTTCCTTCTCTTTAACTTCCTTGACGCGGGGGGGCATTGGTGGCGGGTCCTCCGTGACCGGCGGCGCTGAGGCATCATGCCGCGCCGGGAAAGAGGAGTGTAACGGGCGGCGAAACCACGATACAAGGCCAATTCGCGCCCGGCGCGGATCGACCCGGGGCGAAGCCCGAAGTGGCGTCACGGCTCCGGGGCACGGACGCCGCGGACCTCCAGTTTCGGGATCGCCTTTTGCAGATCCTTCGCCGCCGCGAGCGACACCTTGTTGAAGTGCAGATCGAGCTTCCGCAGCCGGGCCAGCCCGGCGAGGTGCTCCAGCCCGGCGTCGGTGATGTAGGTTTCGGTGAGGTCGAGCCGTTCGAGTCCCTTCAGGTGCTTCAGGTTGTGCACGTTGTCGTCGGTGAGCTTGCAGCACGTCAGACGGAGCGTTCTCAGGTTGGCGAACCGCGGCGCCGGTCCGAGTCCCGGCCCGGCGACCTTCGTCATGCTCAAACTGAGGTACTCCAGCTTCGAGAGGTCTTTGAGGTGTTCCAGCCCCACGTCGCTGACCAGCGTGCTCGACAGCGACAGCAGCCGAAGCTTGCTCAGCCCCTTGAGGTGAACCAGGGCCAGGTCCGAAAGGTTCATGTCGTTCAGTTCGAGCGAGCGGAGTTCGGTCATCCCCTTGAGGGCCGCCAGCCCGTCGTCCGTGACCTTCGTGTGTGACAGGTCGAGGCGTTCCAGAGCGGTCAGCCCCTTGAGGTGTGCCAGCCCCGCGTCGCCGACCTCGGTCCGGTTGAGGTCGAGCGCCGTGAGCGTCTTGAGGCCGCTCAGGTGTTTCATCCCGGCGTCGGTGATGTCCGGGCCGTTGAGGTACAGCGATCGAAGTCCCTCGAACGCCGCGAGATGAACCAGCCCCGCGTCCGTGACCTTCGTGCCGCCGATCCACAGCTCCTGGAGCTGCGGCAGCGCCTTCAACTCGGCCAGCCCGTCGTTCGTGATCGCGGTGTGAACGACGCTCAGGTGCCGGAGCGCCTTGAGTCCCGTCAGGTGCTTCAGTCCGGCGTCGGTGATCGCGGTGCCGCCCAGCGAGAGCGAGTGAAGTTCCTTCAGGGCCTTCACCTCGGCCAGCCCGGCGTCCGTGACCGGGGTGCCGCCGAGGTGAAGGTCGCGGAGCGACTTCACCTTGCCGATGTGAACCATCCCGCGGTCGGTGATCGTTCGCCGCTCGGGAGCGGTGCCGGCGTAGAGCGTTTCCAGCTCGGGGAAGTTGGCGAGGTGGGCCAGGTCGTCGTCGGTGGCGCGCGAGCCGAAGAGGCTGATGCGCACCACCGGCTTGCCCGGCGCCTTTGCGTCCACCTCGACCTCACAGCCGAGTTCGCGGAGCGCTTCGGCCGACTCGGCCTCGCCGTTCGGCTCCGCGGCGCGGGCCGAAAGCGGCGCGGTTATGAGGCCGAGAGCGAGCGGAACGAGAACCGAGAGCGCGCGGGACATGCGGCGGCCTCCGGACGGCGGATGACCGAGCGTACCACCGTCGCGAGCGGCCGACCGGAGAAGCTGGTGGCGGTCGTTACGAATCGAAGTACAGCGCGAACTCGTAGGGGTGCGGGCGCACGCTGACCGCCGCCACTTCCGCCTTCCGCTTGTAGTCGATCCACGTCTCGATCACGTCATCGGTGAACACGCCCCCGCGGAGCAAGAACTCGTGGTCGCGCTGCAGCGCGGCCAGCGCCTCCGCCAGCGTCTGCGGCGTCTTCGGCACGTCCTTCAGTTGCTCCGCCGGCATGTCGTAAATGTCCTTGTCGAGCGCCGGGCCGGGGTGCGTCTTCTTCTCGATGCCGTCGAGCATCGCCATCAGCATCGCGGCGAACGCCAGGTACGGGTTCGCGGTCCCGTCCGGGACGCGGTACTCCAGCCGCTTCGACTTCGCGCGCGACGAGTACACCGGGATGCGGACCGCCGCCGACCGGTTCCGCTGGCTGTACGCCAGATTCACCGGGGCCTCGTAGCCCGGCACCAGGCGCTTGTAGCTGTTCGTGGTCGGGTTGGTGATCGCGCACAGCGCCGGGGCGTGCCTCAACAGGCCGCCCAGCGCGTACATCGCGGTGTCGGAGAGGCCGGAGTAGTCGCTGCCGGCGAACAGGTTCACGAGGTCGCCGTTGCGCTTCTTCCACAGCGACACGTGGACGTGCATCCCGCTGCCGTAGTCCTCGAACAGCGGCTTGGGCATGAACGTGGCCGCCTTGTTGTGCCGCCGGGCCGTGTTCTTCACGATGTACTTGTACTTCAGCACGTTGTCGGCCATCGGCACCAGCTCGTCGTAGCGCACGTTGATCGCGCACTGCCCGGCCCCGGCCTTCTCGTGGTGGTGGCTCTCCACCGTCATCCCGCACTGCATCATCGCCAGCATCATCTCGCTGCGCAGGTCGTGCAGCGCGTCCGACGGCGGGCACGGGAAGTACCCCTGCTTGTACGGGATCTTGTAGCCGAGGTTCGGGCGCTCGTCGCGCCCGGTGTTCCACTGCCCCTCGCCCGAGTCGACGTAGTAGAACGCGGAGTGCGGGGTCTGGTCGAACTTCACGTCGTCGAAGACGAAGAACTCCAGCGACGGCCCGAACACGGCGGCGTCCGCAGCGCCCTGCTGCTTCATGTAGTTGACGGCCTTCCGCGCCACGTTCCGCGGGTCGCGCGAGTAGTCCTCCTTCGTGAGCGGGTCCTGGATGTTGCACAGCATCGCGAGCGTGGTGTCGCGGCAGAACGGGTCGATGAAGAGCGTGTCCGGCTGCGGCATCAGCAGCATGTCGGACTCGTTGATCGCGACCCACCCGCGGATGCTCGACCCGTCGAACCCGATCCCGTCCTCGAACGCGTTCTCGTCGAGCACCTCGGCCGGCACCGTGAAGTGCTTCCACTGTCCGGGGAAGTCCATGAACCTCAGATCGACGGCCTTGACCTCGCGCTCGCGGATGTAGGCCAGAACTTCTCGCGGGGTGCGTGCGTGCTCGCGTGCGGACATACCGGGTCGGCCCCGTTAGCGGGAGGAGTGGGAGCGCGGGGAAGAGGTGACGCGTCCGTGGTGTTATAGGAACTCCGCACCGCCCCGGGGTCAAGTGCAGGCGGCCCCCGGCACATCCCTCACGCGGACGTTCCGACCTGAAATCTTCAACCGAAAATCGGAAATTGAAACGCACGCACTGCGGTATAATCGCCTCCCGACCTGCCGCCCGAGCCGCTTCATCACTCCTTCATTCCCCGGCTTCGGGGGCGCGGCGCGGCGCGCACGTCTGGCGAGTCGCGCTCATGAACATTCCGTGCCCGTACTGCAAGGCGGTGCTCAACCCCAAGGGGCTGAAGCCCGGCCGGTTCCAGCCGAAGTGCCCGGGCTGTGCCCGGCCGTTCGTCCTCGTCGTCCCCGACGACGGGACCGGCACCATCAGCGTGCAGAAGATCGCGAGTCCCGCCGCCGGCACCGGGCCGAAGGCGGGCAGCGGCCCCGTCGAGCCGGTGCCCAGACCCGTCTCCAAGCCCACGGCGAAGCGCAAACTGACCGAGGAGGAGCGGGCCGCGCTCATTCTCGAAGGCAAGGACCCCGCGAACTTCGAGAACCCGACCGCCGACGCGGCGCCCGAGCCGAAGGTCGAAACCGAATTCGATCCGAACGCGACCGCTGCGCGCGACCCGAACCCGCCCGCCCCGCCGAAGCCCAAACCCGCGCCAAAATCCGCGCCCGCGCCGCAGAAGATCGTCGCCCGTGCGCCGGCGCCCGACCCGAGCGCCACCGGCGACTTCACCGCGGCCGACGACGCGGCGGCCCTCAGGGAGCCGGACCCGGCGAAGACCGTGGTTCGCGCGCCGGACGCCGACCCGAACGTCACCGGGGACTTCACCGCGGCCGACGGACCCGCGCCGAAGAAGGTCGACCCGACCGTCACCGGGGATTTCACCGCGGCCGACGGTCGGGCCGAGCACGGGTCGCCCGGCGAGGCGACGGGCGAAATCACCCAGGTGCGCGAGCCGCGGGCGGACGAGCCGACCGAGAACGAGGAAACGAAGCCCGCGCCGAAGAAGGCCGCCCGACGCGACCCCGGGCGGACGGTCAAGCCGGGCGAGGGAGCCGAAGAAGGCGAGTCGGCCGAGGACATCGCGCCGCCGCGGCTCGGCGGTTATGAGGTGCTGAAGGTGCTCGGCAAGGGCGGGATGGGCGCGGTGCTGCTCGGCCGGCAGATCTCGCTCGACCGCAAGGTCGCGATCAAGGTGATGCACCCGAAAATCGCCACCAACGCCGGCTTCGTCGCCCGGTTCACCCGCGAGGCCTACGCCGCGGCCCAGCTCACCCACCACAACGTTATCCAGATCTACGACATCGGCGAGGACGGCGGACAGCACTTCTTCAGCATGGAGTTCGTCCAGGGGCAGTCGCTCATGGACCTCGTGAAGAAGGAGGGCAAGCTGCCCGCCGACGTGGCCGTCGGGTACGTCCTCCAGGCCGCCCGCGGGCTGCGATACGGCCACCGGCAGGGGATGGTTCACCGCGACATCAAGCCCGACAACCTGATGCTCAACACCGAGGGCGTTGTGAAGGTCGCGGACCTGGGGTTGGTGAAACTGCCCGGTCTTGAAGCGCGGAACGAAGAAGCGGAAGAGAGTTCCGTGCCCCGCGATCCGAACTTGACCCGGGCCGGTGCGGTGATGGGCACGCCCGCGTACATGTCGCCGGAGCAGTCGACGGACTCCGCGACCGTGGACGGCCGCGCCGACATTTACTCGCTCGGCTGCACCCTGTACGTGCTCATTACCGGCCGCCCGCCGTTCGAGGGGAAGACGGCGCTCGAAATCATCAGCAAGCACCAGACCGAGCCGATCGTCCCGCCGGAGGTCGTCGTGAAGCGCGTGCCCAAGGCGCTCTCGGCCATCCTCCTGAAGATGATGGCAAAGAAACCCGGCGACCGGTACCAGTCGATGGACGAGGTGATCGCGGCTCTGGAAGGCTTCCTGGGGCTGGAACGCACCGGCCCGTTCAACCCGAAGGAGGAGCAGGCCGACCAGTTGGAGAAGTGTGCCCACCAGTACCATTTTCGATCGAAATCGGGCCTCAAGCGATCGCTGGCGTTCGGCTTCTTCGCGGCGTGCGTGCTGGGCGTCGTCGGCGCGGCGGTCGCGGGGATGCCCGCGCTGGCGGGCGGGCTCCTGGGCCTCGCGGTCATGACGCCGGTGGCCTACTTCGTCGTTCACGGCGCGCTGACCGGTTCGGTCGTGTTCACGAAGGTCCGCGCGGTCGTCTTCGGTATGCGGTTCTTCGACTGGTTGATGTGGGCCGGCGGCGCGGTGCTGTTGCTCGTCACGCTGTTCCTGTTCGGGTTTCTGTGGGCGTGGATCGGCTTCGCGGTGGTCGCGGCGGGGCTGGCGTTCGCGCTGTGGTTCCTCGCCGACCGCTCGGCGGCCAAGGCCCAGGAGGCGCCACTCGACGAGGCCCGCGGACTACTGAAATCGCTCCGCCTTCAGGGGCTCGAAGAGGACGCGGTGCGGCAGTTCGTGTGCAAGTTCAGCGGGCCGTACTGGGAGCCGTTTTACGAGACCGTGTTCGGCTACGAGGCGATGCTGGCGGCGCGGGCGTCTCGCAAGGGCGACACGGGCGAGACGTGGAAGAAGTTCGGCACGTGGCGCGAGCCGATCGTGCAGTGGGCCGACGCGCGGATGGAGGCGCGACGGCTCGCGAAGGAGCGCGCGCACTTGCAGAAGGTCGAAGCCAAGGCGCTCGTCGCGGAGGGCGTCAGCAAGGCCGAGGCGAAGGAGCGTGCCGAAGAAATGGCCGCCCAGATGGTGGACCAGGCGGCCGAGGCGAAGCAGGCGCGCAAGGAAGGAAAAGAAGTCTGCGTGAAGGAGTTGGTGGAAGCGGCCCGCGAGCGCCGGCGCCCGAAGCCCGGCACGACCATCGCCGGAAAGAAGCACCGCAGCCTGTGGCTGAAGGACTTCGTCAACAACTGGTTCGGGCGGCGGCTGCGGTTCGTGCTCGGCGCGGTCCTGTTCGCGGCCGGGCTGCTGTGGCTGCACCAGAACAATCTTCTGAGAGACAATAAGGCGTTCTCAGCGTTGACGGAGGGGAACTTGGGCGCCGCGCAACAGGCCGCCGAGAAGACCGGTAAGGCCGCGACGAAGCCGCTGACACTGCCCGGTGATGTCGTTCCGGTGCCGGACGACCTGAGGCCGGTCCTCAACACGTGGGCGCTGCCGCTGACGGGTCTTCTGGTACTCCTGAACGGCGTTTTCTATTTCGGATGGCGGCCCACGGTGGTAACGGTGCCCGGCGCGGCGGTGGCGCTCCTCGGACCGATGCTCGGCATCCCTGCGGTGGACCCGCTGACCGCGCAGCACCTGAGCCTCATCATCGGGGCGGTGCTGATAATCGTGGTCGCGCGGTTCTTGCGACAGTGACGGATCTTCAGAGTGGTCCGCTCGCTCCGCGAGCGGTGCGACACAAATCCCCGTGTGTATCAGCGGCCGCGGAGCACCGCTCGCGGAGCGAGCGGACCACTCTGAGGACCACAACAGGAGCCGCGTTCGTGAACGCCGTGAGCGCGGGGGCCGAAGTTGCCAACGCGGGCCGGGGGTTCGCGGTATAATCCGGTAACGGTCCCTCACGTCGATCCGGGAGTGCCTCATGTCGCAGGCGATTGGCGATCCGGCCGAAGTGCGGCGGTCCGCGGGCAACCTGAAGC
>JAFKJJ010000687.1 GCA_017306025.1 Planctomycetota bacterium | reverse complement strand
TCACCCCGCCGAACGCCCGGTTCGGGTCGAGGTAGACCCGCGGGACGCCGATCTCCTTCACGCGCAGCTCCTGACGCGCGGCCTGCACCCACAGTTGGAGCGGCATCCCCCACCCGCGTTCGGTGATGTTGAGCTTTTCGAGCGCCGAGCGCCGGTACGCCTTGAACCCGCAGAACGCGTCGGTCAGGTTCAGCCCGAACCGGGCGTTGAGATCGCCGGTGATCGTCGCGTTGATGAACCGGCGGTCGGTCGGCGCGGGCGTGTCCTGGCGGAAATCACGCAGGTACCGGGACCCGGATACGATGTCGCACGTGGAGCGGCCGTGAAGCCCGGCCTTGCGGGCGACAGGTCGCGAGGGACAACCGTCAATGGCTTCGAGCAGCACCGGGATGCGGGCCGGCTCGTGCTGGCCGTCGCAGTCCATCGTGACGAGCACGTCGAAGTTGTGGCCGAGTGTGAACGCGAACGCCGAGATCAGCGCAGCCCCGTACCCGCCGTTAGAGGCGTGATCGACGCGGAAGATCCCCGGTTCGCGGTCGAGCAACTCGGCGGTGCCGTCGGTCGAACCGTCGTTAACGACGAGGATGTTCGGGCTGTATCGACGCACCTCGGCGAGCACGTCGCGGACGTGTTTCGCCTCGTTGTAAACCGGTATCGCAGTGAGAACGCGCATTGAGGGGCTTTCGTGACGTGGAACGGGCGAACCTCACGCATTCTACCCGCACACCACATACCAACACAAACCGGCAGCGGCGCCGGACCTTTCAGCGGCGGTTGTGCGAAGCCGATCGACCGCGGTTGACCCCGTGAGGACTTCGTAGATTACGCGGGACGCGCCGGAAGCGTCGGAGGTGTCATGCCCACGGTCGTCCGCAAGCTGCTGGAATTGATCCGCTTCAGCCATACGATTTTCGCGCTGCCGTTCGCGCTTTTGGCCGCGGCGCTCGCGTGGAAGGACGAGCCGTTCCGCCCGCTCGACCTCGTCGGCGTCCTCCTGTGTATGGTGTTCGCGCGGAGCGCCGCGATGGCTTTCAACCGCGTCGCGGACCGGCACATCGACGCCCGGAACCCGCGCACCGCGTCGCGTCACCTCCCCGCCGGCACACTGAGCGTCGGCGCCGTGTGGGCGTTTACGGTGCTCTGCTGCGCCGCATTCGTCGCGTCCACGCTGCTCTTCTACGGATGCGACCCCGCCTTCGGGCGCGAGCCGTCGAACCCGTGGCCCTTTTACCTGTCCGCGCCGACCCTCCTGTTCGTGCTGGGCTACTCGCTCGCGAAGCGGTTCACGGCGCTCGCGCACTTCTGGCTCGGCGCGGCACTCATGCTCGCGCCGGTCGCGGCGTGGGTCGCGATCCGCGGGTTCACCGAAATGGCCGTGCCGCTGCTCCTCGGCGGCGCGGTCGCGTTCTGGGTGGCCGGGTTCGACATCCTCTACGCGTGCCAGGACGCGCAGTTCGACAGGGGCGCGGGGCTGCACAGCGTTCCCGCGCGGTTCGGTATCATCGCGAGCCTCCGCATCGCGGCCGCGTGCCACGCGGTCATGTTCGGGCTGCTGGTGGGGTTGTATTTCGCGTCGCCACATCTGGGCGCGGTGTTCCTGACGGGGCTGGGAGCGGTCGGGGCGCTGCTCGTGTACGAACACAGCCTCGTGCGCGCCGACGATCTGACCCGCGTCAACCGCGCGTTCTTCCACGTCAACGGGGTAATCAGCCTGGGGCTGCTCGCGGTGGTGTTGGTGCAGTTGGCGGTCAAATAGGCTCAGGGCGCCAGGTGAACCCCGGCCGCAAGGGCGG
>JAFKJJ010000686.1 GCA_017306025.1 Planctomycetota bacterium | reverse complement strand
CAGGTCCGGTCGCTCCGGAGCGGGCTCCGACGCCGCGGGCGACACTTCCGCCCGGGCCGGAGCGGGCTCGTCGCCCGGCACGAGCGCGTACCCCTCGTCTCTCAGGGCCGCGCGGCCGGCGTCGGTGAGCTGGTGGACGGGCCGACCGGGACCGGGCCGCCGCTCGAACCACTCGTGCGCGAGGAGCTCGTTGACCAACTCGACCGGAATCGACAGGATCTCGGCAATGTTCTTCATTTGACGCGGGGTGTCCGCGAGCAGCTTCGCGATCGCGAGACGGTAACCGTACCGGTCGCCGTTTGCCGACGGCTCGGGGGCTGGTGCGGGCGCCCGCACCTCGTGAGGTGCCTCGCGGAGTGGCTGCCCGCCCGCGGACACCGGCCCGTTGTCGTCGGCGAGCGCGGCGGCGCGGTACGCGGCCGGCGGGTCGGGGACCGGAACGGGTTCCGTCGCAGGGGCCGGGTCCTCCGGCTCGCGGGTCACCTCGGCGGCCAGGTCGACCAGCCGCTCCGCGATCGTCGGCGGCAGCTCGACCCGCACCTCGGCCTTCGGCTCCGGGGGCACGGGCGCGTCACCGCCGGCGGCGACCCACTTCCGGCGCTCGGACTCGAACTCGGTCGGGCGGGCGGAGCCGGGGCGGGCGACGTCCTCACAGTTCCCGACCATGAGTCGCTCGGAGGCGGGCGGTCCCGTCCGCGCGGACAGGGCGGTGACCGCCGCGGCGAGGCTGGCGATCTCCTCGGTCACCACCTCCAGCATTTCGCCCTGCTGGTCGACGCGCTCCTTCAGGGCCTTGACGACGCGGTCCAGGTCACTCGGCCCGGCCGCGTTGATCGGGGCGCGGTCGGTCGCGAGGAGCTGCGACGCCAGGGCGTGAAAGCCGCTAATCCGCCGCACGGATGCGTCGAGGACAGCCAGGTCGGCCGGCTCGAGCGCCGCGAGCAACTCGTCGGCGCCGGCGGCCAGGTTCTTGAACACGATGATCTTGTCCGAGTGCTTCACGGGCGGGACTCCTTCTGAGCTTCCACGGCCCCACACGTGCATCGGTAGGTCGGGGCACGCTGGCCGTGGTAGTGGTTGGCAGGACACATGGGCGCGTGGTGGAGCTTGTCGGAGTAGAGCGCCCACTGAGCCCGAATCCGGTCGAGGGCCTCCGTGTTCGGCAAGGAGATCGGAGGGCGACCCGGCGCCTCGTTGGCTCGACGAGCCACGTCCATCCTCCAGAGGCGAGGATGAGACAGGAGCGGCAACACCGCCGCCAGGCACCGGTCCGGGGCGAAGACGCTCACGCTCGCACAAACGCCGAGGACCGCGACGCTGTCGCTCCCCGCGAGCACCTTTGCGAACAGCTCTTCGGCGTCTCGCCCGGATTCGAGCTGCTCCTCGAGCCACATCTCGAGCGCCATGAGCGACGAGACGACCGCCGGCGGCCCAACGCTCGTGCCCCGGTGCCAGCGGTAGACGTGCTCATCTCCCCAGAACGTCTTCTCCCCGGAGGGCAACTGGAGGGCCAGCGGGGCCGGCGTGAGCGGCGTCCCGAGCATCCCCTCGGTCTGCATGGAGGTTCTCCAGACCTCCGTCGCCCGATTCGTAAGGCCGTGGACGAGCCGAATCCCTTCGTCCTCGTCGTGCCTGAGGAGCGAAAGGAAAGGCCCCTGGACGGGCGCGGCCGGGAAGAAGCACAGCACCCGTCGGATACCGGGCTTGTCCGGTTCGTTGTCGCGCCAATCGAGGTCCTCCTCGTCCTCGATGAGGACCTTCAGGGTGTACTCGACGTACGGGCGCGGGATGTTC
>JAFKJJ010000219.1:11748-15164 GCA_017306025.1 Planctomycetota bacterium | reverse complement strand
CCGGGGTGGCGCGGAACGCGGCCAGGTGCATCCGCCGGCCGAGCTTCGGGGCGGCCAGTTGGATCGCCAGCCGCCCGCCGATCAGGCGCGCGGCGGTTCCGGACCACTCGCGCAGCGGGCCGAGTGCGATCGCGGCCTCGTACGCCTGTCGGTAGCGCCCCTGAGTGTACAGTTCGCGAACGCGGGTCAGGTCGGCGGGTGCGATTTCCATGCAGCAGGGGTCCGGGGGTCACGGAAGGGAGACGGCGGACAAACCGGGATCGGGGAGACGGGCGAAGGGCCGGAGCCCTCGTGGTCTCTTCTCCCCCGCGTCCCGGGTCTGTCTTCTCACCCCTTCTCCGTCGAAGAGGCATCGGCCAGCGGGGCGAGTTGGCCGAGAAGGTTGCCCAACTGCCCCAGTCGCATGCCGTATCGGTCGAGGAACTCGGACAACAAAAACTCGTCGCTCAGGGCGTCGGGGTCGGACGTGAGCTTGTCGGTCACGTCGCGGACGAGCGACAGGTACGCGCGCTCCAGTTGCGGCAGAACCTGTTTACACGCCGCCCCGATGCCGGGGAACTCGGACTCCCACCGCGACAGGAACGACCGCCAGCGGGCGTTTCCGTCCTGGTTCGTCTGCTGTGCCTGTTGGGCCTGTTGCATCGCCTTCAGGACCGACACCTGCTCCTGCTGGAGCGCGATCTGCTGGCGGAGCAGGTCGGCCAGTTCGGACGGCGGCTGTTCCGGCGGCGCGTGGACCGTGAGGACGGGCGGCATCACGTAGACCGGAGCGTTCATGGCGCGGCTCGGTTCGGGGCGCGGCGGGATGTCGAGATTATACGGCGTCTTTCGGCCGAATGGGTGAGCGGGAAGCCGTCAGAAAAGCGAGCGAGCCGCCCGGTGGGGGACCGGGCGGCTCGCTCAGGGGGATGGAGGCAAGACCGATTGTGGAGGCCACGGACGTTGTTGGGGGAAGCCGCTCGGCCCCGTCGCGGGTTCTGGGGGAGAACCGTTTTGACGAACGAAGCAAAAGCACCACCCGTGCCAAACGTCATTTCTCGCCCCATTCGGCTCGCAAGTGCTGAAAATCCCGGCGAAACGCGCCTCGCGGAATTTGGAAGACCCCTGCGCTCGCCCGCGCCGCCCCCTGAAACTGTTGCACCGACACGGTAAGAATTGCAACTCTTACCGGTAAGGATTACCCGCTGTGTGAAGTGAGAAGTGGATAGTGGGCGGTGGGCAGCAAGGAACAATGACAGGGTGGAGAATGACAGAAAACGCAAGCGGCCAGAGGGCAGAAGAAAAGTCTCCTTCTGCCCTCTGGCCGCTTTTCACTGCCCACCGCGGGCCACGGCGCCGAGGCGAACCGCCAGTCGGGGACGTAGTGCGGCATGTGCCCGGTCGAGAACTCGTCCTCGCCGATCTCGTCGCGGAGCTTCTTCAGCGCGGCCCGGCGGACCGTAACGTAGTAGAAGTCGCACTGCGCGTCGCGGACCGCGTCCCACTGCCGGTACAGCCGGCGGTGTTTGCGGTTGGCGCAGTTGAACTCGATCAGTTCGTTCATCGCGTAATTAGTCCGCACCCGGCATTCACCGACGGCGCAGCGGGAAGTTGTCACTCCCACAGGGCGGGTCAATGACGACGATTTCGACGGCGACTATTTGCTGCTGTCGCCTTCGCCCGGCTTCGGTTGCTCGCCATTTGCGTCTTTCGGTTTGCGCTTTGCTGTGGGTTTCCCTTTCCTACTTGTACGCTTGCCGTTGGGGGAAGTTACCACCTTTCCCCACCTCGTATGCACGTTCGCCGAGTGGTCACGGTGGATGGCGTAGACCACTACCATACCAAGTCCTGCAAGCGCAGCGATGATAACCATCATCCCCATTTGAAGGTCTGACATGCCATCCTCCCGGTGCAAATCGCCATGGAGTTGACCGCTAACTCTTGGAAACTGTGGGCAGTGGCTCCTCAATCGACAGCCGGTAATGCCCAGCGGAATAGCGCCGTGTTCCCGTGGGCGCAATAGAGCCCCACGGTCGGAACCGATGAAGTTCGACCTCTCAAGCAACGTCGCTCGCGTCCGCTCAGAGCGCAGCTCGGACGTTGAGCATCGAATGCCCTTCGAAAACCAGCGTGCGCGATCGTTCGGAGGGGAAAGCAGAGGTGTTCCCGATGCCACTCAGGTCACTGGCTCTGCGATCCGAACCCCGGTTGTATCTTCGCGCGTCATTACGGCCTGTAGGCCGGGCACGAGAAACATACAATACAACTTTCGCGCCAAGCCTTGCCGCCGGTGTTAATCCCCCTATTTGGCAACGCTGAACTAGGCCGTCCCATGCGACTTCTTCATCGCCGAGTCACCCCCAGCATCTGGAAAGCAGCTTGACGGGCCTCGAACCGCAGGCTACATTTACGTGCCACTCAGATAACTGGCTCGGCGATCACAAGACTAGACGCCAATTCAACTTCGGGCGGGCAGAAGGTCCTTCTTCTGCCCGTTATTTCTTTACGCGCGGTGGCACACGGCCGACCAAAATAACCGCGGTGTGATACGAGCGCAAGCCCTCGGGATCGGGCGATAGAGCCACAGAGGTTCTATCGCCCGATCCCGAGGGCTTGCGCTCGTATCACACCCGCGACGCAAGACAACACCCTCACGGCGCCGAGGCGAACCGCCAGTCGGGGACGTAGTGTAGCATGTGCCCGGTTGAGAACTCGTCCTCGCCGATCTCGTCGCGGAGCTTCTTCAGCGCGGCCCGGCGGACCGTAACGTAGTAGAAGTCGCACTGCGCGTCGCGGACCGCGTCCCACTGCCGGTACAGCCGGTCGGTCTCCTGGATCGCGGTGTAGAACAGGTCGGCCCGGTCCACCTCCCACGCCTGTCGGTCCTCGAGGTACTTCCGGTACGCGCGGTTGAACCGGATCAGCTCGTTGACGATCTTTCGCTCGGGCAGGCGCTGGCAGTCGGCCAGGCGCGGCGCATCGGCCAGTTCGGAGTACCGCTTCCGGAGCAGGTTCAGGTCGAGTTCAAAATCCTCGCGGGTGGCCAGGACGTAGCGCGTCTCGCGGGGGTCCATGATCTCCCAGTCGACCGCGGTCTTGTGGATGGCGTCGCGAACGGCCGGCCATTGGTCCTCCGGCGGGGCTTGTTCGGGCGTGCCAACGGGGGCGGTCAGTAGCGCCGCGGCGAGCATGAGGTCGGAAGCGGACATGGTTCACCGGTTCGTTAACGCGCGCACGGGAGGCGCGACCGCGCGAGCGGTAAGTGTTTGAAGACCCTGGTAGCGACACGGGAGTGTCGGGTCGGGGAGGTGCGGGCGGCCGACGTGGGAAAGGTCCGCTCGTCGTGAGACGGCGCGGCGGTCGGCCCGGCCTCGGCGATCCGGCGGCGCACCACGACGTTGACCCGGTCCTCCACCGAGGGGGGTGGGATGCGGGGT
>JAFKJJ010000219.1:0-11685 GCA_017306025.1 Planctomycetota bacterium | reverse complement strand
GCGGGGTCACGGGCTTCGCGGTGCGATGTCCGGCTATAGGCCGGACACGAGAAACATACAATACAACTTTCGCGCCAAGTCTTGCCGCCTCAGAGATTATCCATAAGGGGCGACAAGGCACATCCGATCCGTTCCGCGTAATTCCTTTATTTCCGCGGCACCTATAACATCGGTCGCGTCGCGCGCCGATTTGCTGAGTCGTGTGAACCGGGGGTGAAATGGCACAGTTTTTGAGCGGGCGTGTCGCGCTCGTCACGGGCGCGTCGAGCGGGATCGGGTGGGAACTCGGCCGACAACTCGCGCTCGACGGGTGCAAGGTCGGGCTGGTCGCGCGCCGCGAGGCCCCCCTGCACGAACTCGCGGCGCGGATCGTGGCCGCGGGCGGTACCGCGGTGCCGGTCGTTGCCGACGTCGGCGCGCGCGAACAGGTCGGGGCCGCGTTCGCGGCCGTCCGTGACCGACTGGGGCCGGTCGATCTCGTCGTCGCCAACGCGGGGGTCGGCCGCCCGACGCTCCGCGACCCGGTGAACATGGGCGACGTCGAGGACACGTTCCGCATCAACCTGATGGGCGTCGTGTACACGCTCTCCGCGGCGCTCCCGGAGATGCTGGCGCGCAAGAGCGGCCACCTGGTCGCGGTTTCGAGCCTGGCGGGCTACCGCGGGCTGCCGGCCGAGTCCGCGTACTGCGCGAGCAAGGCCGCGGTGAACGTCTACATGGACGGGCTGCGCATCCACCTGCGCGGCACCGGCGTCCGCGCGACGACGATCTGCCCGGGGTTCGTCACGACGCCGATGACCGCGTCGAACAAGTTCCACATGCCGCAACTGATGACGGCCGAGTACGCCGCGCGGAAGATGATCCGCGCGATCAAGGCGGGGAAGAAGGTGTACAACTTCCCGTGGCGGCTCCACCTGATGGTGAAACTGAGCCGGTGGCTGCCGGACGGCGTCATCAACTGGGTGATGGGCGACTACGAGAGCGAGGCGAAGGAAGCGGTCGCCGGCCGACAGAAGCAGGAACCTCCCGTCCCATGAGGTGCGTCATGCGCGCGTGCGTCGTGCTTGTGCTGGTCACCGAGGGCGCGGTCGCGGCAGGCGAACCGGTGCCGCTGACCCCGCTCGACCTGAAGGACGTTGCGGCGGTGCAGCCGAAGGGGGGCGACGTAACAAAGCCGACCGAGATCAAGACCGCCGACGAGCTGGCCAGATCGCCGCTGTTCAGGGCGGGCGCGGCCGACGAGCTCAAGAAGCACGTCGATTTTTCGAAAGAGAAGCTGGTGGTGTTCGCGTGGAGCGGCTCCGGCCGCGACGCGGTCACGGGCGCGACCCGGACCGCGGACAAGAAGCTCCTGGCGCAGTTCCTCTACGCGCCCGGCGCGACGCGTGACCTGCGTCAACACTTCAAGGTGTTCGTGGTGCCCGGGGATGCGGAGGTGAAGGTCGAGAATAACCCGCGAGCGAAGTAGAGCGCGATTTTATCGCCCCACGAACGGACGCGGCGGCAGAGCCACAAGGCCCTGCCGCCGCGTCGGTTCGTGGCCGTTCTGCTGTCCCGCACTACTTCTTGATGTCCCACACGCGAACGGTGCCGTCGCGGCCGCCGGCGGCGAGCGTGGTGCCGTCGTGTGCGAACCGCACCACGTGAAACGCCGTCGGACCGTGGTAGCTGAACACCTCCTTGCCGGTGTCCACGTCCCAGACCTTCACGAACCCGTCCGAGCCGCAACTCGCCAGCCACTTGCCCTCGTTGCCGAAGCTCACCGACCACGCGTCCCGGTCGTGCGCCTTGATCTGCTGCACCTGGGTGCCGTTGGCCGCGTCCCAGATGCGCACGGTACCGTCGTACCCGGCGCTGGCCAGCCTCGTCCCCTTCGGACAGAACGTCACCGAGTACACCGCGCCCCGGTGCTCGGCCATCTCCATCGACCGCGTCGGCCCCTCGCGCTTCTCCCAGTTGACCTCCTTCATGTCCCACACCTTCACCTTGCCGTCCGACCCGGCGCTGGCCAGCCGCTTGCCGTCCGGACTGTAGGAGAGCGAGTGGACCGTGCCGCGGTGGCGCAGTTCGACCAGCGGGATCTGGTGCGCCCAGTCCCAGATCTTCACCGTCGAGTTGCGGTTGCCGGTCGCCAGGAACTTCCCGCACGGGCTGAACACGGCCGTCTTGGTCGCGATCGACTCGGGGAACGTGAACTCGGCCTGGAGCTTGTCCAGGTTCCAGAACGTGACGGCCGAGTCGTCGGAGGCGGTCATCAGGTACTTGCCGTCGGCCGACACGTCCGCCGACCAGATGTTCGGGCTGGGGCCGTCCTCCTGCGCGAGCGACTTCAGCACCGTGCCTTTCTTCAGGTCCCAGATCTTCAGACCGCCCGACTCCGTGCCCACCACGACGCGGTCGGCGTCGAGGAACGTGATGACCCACACCGCCCCGGAGTCGCCGGGGAGCGTCATCCGCGGCGCGGGGCCGGGGTCGGAACCGAGCACCAGCCGCGTCGGGCTCGGAGCGGGCACGACCAGTTCCACCCTCCGCCCCGCGAGCGCCGAGCGGTTCAGGGCCGACAGATCGAACGTCCCCGGACCGAGCACGACCTCGGCCGTCTTCGGGTCTTCGAGCTTCTTGGACAACTCTCCGACGGTCGCGACCGCTCCTTCGGGGGGCGCCGCGGTGTGGTTCGGCGGCGGTTCGGCCGTGTGAGGTTGCTCGGAGCCGGTGAGCGCCCAGATCAACCCGACGAATAGCGCGCCGGCGAGGGTGCCGCCGACCCAGGGCGAGGCCCGGTGCCCGACCTTCGCCCAGCAGATCGGGGTGCGCGTGGAGGTGCGGGAGCTCCCGGCGCACACCTCCGCGGGCACGTCGAGCGGCGAGAGCAGGTGCATCTCGGCCAGCCCGTCGGCGAACACCGACGCCACCTCGGCCGCGCTCTGGTAGCGGCCCTCCGGCTCCTTCGCCAACAGCTTGTCGACCACGTCGGACAGCCACTTCGGCACGTCCGGGTTGATCCGCATGAGCGGCATCTGCGTCTCGTCCGACACGCGGCGCAGCACCGCCAGCGGGGTCTTGGCCTCGAACGGCGCGGTGCCGGTCGTGGCCTCATAGAGCACCGTCCCGAGGCTGAACAGGTCGGCGCGGGCGTCGATCTCGTCGCCGCGGGCCTGTTCGGGGGCCATGTACAGCGGCGACCCGGCCACGAACCCGGTGCGCGTGAGCTTCACGTCCTCGGCGGCCCGCGCCAGCCCGAAGTCGGTGAGCTTCACGCGGTCGGTGGGCGATTCGAGCAAAATGTTCGCGGGCTTGATGTCGCGGTGGATCAGCCCGCCGGCGTGTGCGGCCGCCAGGCCCGCGGCGGCCTGCATCCCGAGGCGTGCCACTTCGGGAACGCTCAACCTGCCGGCGCGCTTGAGCCGCTGTTCGAGCGACTCGCCGTTGACCAGCTGCATGACGAGGTACGGCAGCCCGGACGGCTCGTCCTCGTTGACCTGGTGGACGGCCACGAGGTTGTCGTGCGTGACGGCCGCCGCGGCGCGGGCCTCGCGGCAGAACCGCTGGCGCGCGACCTCGTTGTTCGCGAGCTGTGGGTCGATCACCTTGATGGCGATGTCGCGCTGCAGCGACGGGTCGTAGCCGTGGAGCACGACGCCCATTCCGCCGCGACCGACGACGCGAACGATGTCGAACCCGGCCAGCTTGCCCAGGCGGTTGGGCTTGTCGGGGGGTTGGAGGAAGTCGAGCTTGATGTCGCCGTCGGGGGGTGGCGTGTCGGTGGGCGAGCCGTCGACGGGGAACAGCGCCGTCTGGCGCAGTTCTTCCTCGGCGACCGCCAGCGCGCGCCAGTACGCGGACTCGGACGGGGGCTGTTCGCTCTCGGCCTCGCGCAAGTGGTCGGCGAACTCGGCCGCGGAGCCGCTGAGCCGGTCCAGCCGCTTCTGGCACTCGGGGCAGGCGCCGACGTGCTCACACAGGGCCGCGTTGCGGGTCTCGGTGCAGCGGCCGCGGAGCAACTTTTCCAGCTCGGCCGGCGTCGGGCACTCGGTGGTAATCGCGGGATCGGCCATAGGAGCGGTTCCAGGTTCCAGAAGTTCCAAGTTCCAAGTTGATCGCCGCGGCCGCGTTCCGGATTCACACTTTCGGTGTGGAACTCGGAACGTGGAGCTCGGAACTACTGATCTTCCTCGGCCATCATCTTCTGCACTTCGTCGCGGAGGCGGGCGAGCACGCGGCTCTTGGCGACGTAAACCGCGCCCGCGCTCATCTTCAGCTTCTCGCCGACCTCGGCGGCCACCCGGCCCTCGACGGCGGTCTGCCAGAACGCGGACCACGTGTTCGGGTGGAACTCGCTCTTGACCAGCTCCATCGCGCGGGCGCTCAGCCGGCGCTGGTACTCCTTTTCCCAGTCGGCGTCGGGTCCGTCTTCCTCGCGGGCGGGGGTGGCGTCGAGCCGTTCCTGGGCGTCCGCGTCGCCGGTGCCGCGGGGGCGGTTCCGCTGGCTGCTGAGGAAGTTATAAATCTTGTTGCGGGTGACGGTATAGAGCCAGCCGCGGAAGGTGCCGCGCTTCGGGTCGTACTCCATACGGTGGGCGTTGCGGGCGACGCTCCGCATGACGTCTTGCATCAGGTCGGCCGCGTCGGCGTCCTGGAGCCCCCGGTTGCGCGCAAACCGGTACACGACCGGACCGTAGATCTGGACGAACTCGCGCCAGGCGTCGGCGTCGCGGCCGTCCTTGAGGCGGGCCAGCAGCGTGACGCGAGTGAGCGGCGGCTCGGCCATGCGGGGCTTCCCAGCGTGTGATACCGGTCGTTCGGGCGGCGACTTACGCGCGTCCGGGGCGAGGGCGGGGTCTGGGAGGGACAGACGAAGCCGGTAGTCGCTCATTTTACAACTCGCGCTCACGGTTGCGACCTCGGTCACTGTCTAACCGCCTTTGAGACGGATCGTTACCTTCGATACGTCATTCGGATCGGTGGTAACATCGGACAGAATCGTCCCATTTGCGGTTCGGTCGGGGCGAAGTTTTCTTGTGGTGCGGGCGGGGTAATTGCACCACGACAGAGGAGACGGGAAAGTGACGGGCGCCGTGACAATTGGGTTCACAGCACGCGGAACATCACCAGCGCATCGACCGGCCCGAACTCGTGGTGTCGGTATGCGTTCGGGAGGCGGCCGACGACCGCGAACCCGCACCGCTCCCACGCCCGCACCGCCGCGGCGTTCGAACTCACCACGAAATTGAACTGCATCGCCGCGAACCCGCGCCGGCGCGCGACATCGAGCGAGTGCCGGCACATCGCGACGGCCAGCCCGCGCCCGCGGAAGGTCGGATCGACCATGTACCCCGCGTTCGCGACGTGGCTTCCGCGCCCCGGCTGGTTCGGGCGCACGTAATACGTTCCGGCGAACGCCCCGTCGACTTCACAGACGAAGCACGTCGCGGGCGGGTCGAACCAGAGCTTCCGGGCGACCTCTTCGGTGGTCGATTCGTCGTAGGCGAACACGTCCCCCGCGGCCGCGACGCTCCGGAACAGCGCCCGGACGTGCGGCCAGTCGGCTTCGGTCGCTTCGCGGATGGTCATGACTTCGAGCCGTGCCTCTTGGCTCTGATCCTTGCCGTTGTGGTACGCCCGCGCGGACGGCCCTTCAACGAACAGACGGATCGCGCCCCGGTATCGCGATCACCCCGCGCAGTCCGATGAGAATAAACCCGCGAACGGTGCCGGCCCGGCCACGGATCGGATCACGAAACTTCGCCCAGCTCCACCAGCCGGCTCTTCTCCTTGAGCGACTTCACGCCCGCGTGGACGATCGCGGTCACCGCGACGATCTCCTCGTGCGGGATCGGCTCCTTCTTCGTGCGCACCATCTCGCGGAACGTTGCGGCCATGCGGAACATCTCGTAGTGGTGCCCGTACCAGAAGTCGCCGTCGATCGACGGCGTGAACTCGAACCGCTTCTTCTGAAAGAAGACCGTCGTGTGGCAGTATTCGCGTATCTCGCTCGGCCGCCCGAACCAGATTTCGGCCGGCTGCTTGTCCGGGTACGTGACGAGCGCGTGGTTGACGTCCTCGCGCGCGTACATGCTCACCGCCCGCGCGCCGGGACCCAGCAGCGTCACCACCGTCCAAGCGGGGTGCTGGCCGTACACCACCCAGCCGTCCGCCGAGTAGCCGCCCTCCACGCCCGCGATCACGTAGCGGATCGGGCCGAAGTCGTTCGCGTCGCGGCGCCGGAGGGCCGTTTCCATCCCCTGTTCGTGCCGGAACAGGCTGCTCGACATGATCGGCGCGTTGTGCTTTTTCGCGAACTCCAGAATCTTCTTCGTCCCCGCGACCGAGCCGCCGATGGGCTTGTCGCAGAACGTCGGCAGTCCCCGCTCAAGGGCCGGGGCGATTAAGTCGAAGTGGTCCTCGCCGAAGCCGCTCGCGTCGCCGAGCCACACCGCGTCCACTTCCTTGACCATCTCTTCGAGCGACTTCGCCGCCTTCACGCCGGGGAACGCTTCGAGGTACGGCGGGATCACCTTCGGGTCCGCGTCGTAGTAGTGTGTGATCCTCGTATCGGGGAACGGCAGTTGGTCGAAGTTGCACTTCGGGTCGCGGACCGTTTTGCGGAAGAACTCCGCGGACCCCGGGTCGAGGTACTTCTTGATGGCGTTGAGGTCGATTTCCGGGTGGAGGTACTGCGCGAAGTGCCACGTGTGGCCGTTGCGCGGTTGCGGCTTTCCGCGGATCGCGGCCGAGATCACGCCGATGCGATAGACTTTCGGCGGTTCGGGCGCGGCCGGTGCGGAGGTCGCGAGAAGCGGTGTGGCGGCCGCGGCCCCCAGGAGCACGTCGCGGCGGGTGGTGGGGTGGGTGCTCATGTGGACCTTTGGCTCTCGGACCCACCCCCGGCCCCTCCCTACAAGGGAGGGGCCGGGGATGGGTCTTCGACGATACCCGCGAGAGCGCCCGAACGGAAGCGGCTACCGCTTGCCGAGCAGCCGATCGACGACCCAGCACCCGCGGGCGTGTTCGCGCGGCTCGCGGCAGTGGTCGAGTACGTCCTCGTCGTCGCAGCCGGCGTCCTGAAGCGCGTCCGCGAGGATCGGCAGCCGGTCGAACGCGTGATCCGCGTAGATCCCCCGCGCCAGCGCAACGACCGTTGACGTGAGCCATTCGGGGCGGACTTCGACCGGGTGGAAGGGGTCGCCGAAGATGTCGCGGAACAGCTCGGCCTGCGCCGCGAGTTCCGCCTTCCGATCCGCGAGCGGGGGAGTCACTTGCCCGGGAACCGGTGACAGCGGGACGTCGGCCGCGGCGCACGCGGTCACGTGCGAGGTATCTTGAGCCAGTTCCGCGGCGCTCCCGGGGTGACAGACGGACAGGCACGCCCCGAGGACGTGGCTGAGGTAGCCGGTACCGTTGCGGCGGTCCTCGCGGTTCGCCGGCCCGACGGCCTCCGCCACCGCCGCGCGGACGCTCGCCAGCGCCGGGCCGCCGATTTCGCCGTCCGCGAACGCCTCCGCGGCTTCCACGACGCGGAGCACGAGCGGCGGCGCGAACGGGTTCCACACCTGCCGACAGCACGCGCACGCGAACAGCCGCAGCTTGCGGGGGCTCGCACCCGGCCCGATGAAATCGATCATCCCCCGCGGGTTCGCACTCGTCCGCCACTCCCGTTCTGTCATCCCCCCACCATATCGCGCGCCGCGACCGGTCCGCTACGGCGCGTGGCGAACGGCCGCGCTTCGCGGTATCGTTCTCCTCACCCCTCCTCCGTTCGCCTACCGCGAGGCACTCGTGAAGCTCCTTCTATCACTGTTCGTACCGTGCGCGCTCGGCGCGTGCCTGTTCGCGCTACCCGCGGGCGCCGTGGAGCCGGAGTACGACCTCCTCATCACCAACGGCCGCGTCGTCGACGGCACCGGCAACCCGTGGTTCTACGGCGACGTCGCGATCACGAAGGACCGCATCGCCGCGGTCGGGCGCGTGCCCGCGGGCAAGGCGAAACGCACCATCGACGCGAAGGGGCTGGTCGTCGCGCCCGGCTTCGTCGACATTCACTCTCACTCGGACGATCTGCTCCTCGAAGACGGCCACGCCCAGAGCAAGATCCGCCAGGGCGTGACGACGGAGGTGCTCGGGGAGGGCAACTCGGCCGGGCCGCTGAAGGGCCAGCTCCGCGCGCGATCGTTCAAGGCCCGCGGGCAGGAGTTCACCTGGGACACGCTCGGCGGCTACTTCGACGTGATCGACAGGGCCGGAGTCAGTGTGAACGTCGCGAGCTACGCCGGACTGAGCAACATCTGGGAGTGCGTAATGGGCAAGTCGCACGCCCGGCCCACCGCGAAGCAGCTCGACCAGATGAAGGAACTGCTCGACGAGGCGATGAAGGACGGCGCGCTGGGACTCTCGACGTACATGATGATGCCGCCCGGCTCGCTCGCGACCACCGACGACCTCGTCGAGCTGTGCCAGGTGGTGAAGCGGCACGGCGGCACCTACTCGTCGCACATCCGTACCGAAGGCATCGGCGTGATGGAAGCGGTGAAGGAAGCGATAGAGGTGGGCGAGCGGGCCGGCGTGCCGGTGGACGTCATCCACATCAAGATCGCCGACGAGAAGCTCTGGGGGAAGATGAAGGACGTGGTCGAGTTGATCGAGGCGGCGCGCAAACGAGGGGTGAACGTGCAGGCCAACGTGTACCCGTACACGCGGGGCAACAACAACCTCGCGAGCATCGTCCCGCCGTGGGCGCACGAGGGCGGCACCGCGAAGATGCTCGAACGGCTCAAGGACCCGAAGGACCGCGAGCGGCTGAAGAAGGACATCCGGGAGGGCGTTCCGGGGTGGTACAACCACTACACCGCGGTCGGCGGCGACTGGTCGCGGATGCTCGTGAGCGGGCGCGGCGACTACGAGGGCCTCACGATGGACCGCGTCATCGCGGCGAAGTCGAAGGGCAAGACCCCGCCCCCCGACCCGCTCGACGTGTTCTTCGACGTGCTGATCGAACAGGGCGGCTCGGTGCCGACGGTGTTCGCGCACCACGACGAGAAGGACATGAACCTCGCGATGCGGCAGCCGTGGTGCTCGATCGGCTCCGACGGCTCCGCGTACGCGACCGAGGGGCCGCTAAAGCGCGGCAACCCGCACCCGCGGAACTTCGGCACGTTCCCGCGCGTGCTCGGCGTGTACGTCCGCGAGCGCGGCGTCCTCACGCTCGAAGACGCGGTCCGAAAAATGACCTCGCTCAACGCCGCGAAGATCGGCTTGCGCGACCGCGGGCTCTTGCGCGCGGGGGACTTCGCGGACGTCACGGTCTTCAACCCGGAAACGGTGATCGACCGGTCCACGTACACGGCGCCGTTCGCGTACGGCGCGGGGATCGAGTTCGTGGTGGTGAACGGCCGGGTCGTGCTCGACCGCGGCAAGCACACCGACGCGACGCCCGGCCGCGCGCTGCGCAAGGGGAGGTGATTTCGAGCGCGACCGGACCGCGGCGCGCGGACCGAACGCAGACCGGGCGCGCGGCGGCTCAAGTTCGTTGCATCTCTGTGCGGCGGTTGGTAGCCTGAACTCACCCACCCACATCGCTCCGCCGAACGAATTTGTGAGGCCGACATGCCCGTGGTCGAAGTGTCATGTCCGAACTGTGGTACGAAGTTCAAGGCCCCCGATAACATGGCCGGTAAGAAGGCCAGGTGCAAGAAGTGCAACACGGCGTTCCGCATCCCCGGGGTCCCGCTCGCCGAATCGGTCGGTGACGCGGACGTCCCGGTGGCCGACCTGATCGACGAGGGGCCGTCGGCGGTCCCGCCCGCCAAGAGCGCCGCCGCGCTCCCGTCGGCCGACGCGTTCGACTTCGGCAAACCGGCCGCCAAACCCGCTCCGGCGCCGCCCGCGGCGAAGTCGGCGCCGTCCGGTCCGGTCCCGGCGCCGCCCGCGCGCCCGGCGTTCGGCACCGCGAAGGCCGAAGCCGCCCCGAAACCCGCACCCGCGAAACCGGCCCCCGCGCCCGCGCCGCCGGCCAAGCCCGCCGCCGCGGCCCCCGCCGCCAGGCCCCCGTCGAAATCGCCCGAGCCACTTCCGCTCGATGACGAACCGCCCCCACCGAGACCCGCAGCCCCTCCAGAGCCGGCTCCCGCCGCGGACGCCGATCCGTTTGCGTTCTCGGAGGAGCCGGCCCGACCCGCGAAGTCGAAGCGCCGGGACGAGGACGAGGACGCGCCGCGGAAGAAGCGCCGGGACGAGGACGAGGACGAGCGGCCCGCCAAGTCGAAGCGCCGCGACGAGGACGCGCCGAAGAAGAAGCGCCGGGACGAAGACGAGGACGAGCGCCCCGCCAAGTCGAAGGCGCCCGCGGACGACGAACCGTACAACCCGTTTGCCAACTACCCCAGCGACCCTGAACCGGAGCCGGAGAAGAAGTCGAAGAAGCGCCGCGCCGATGATGACGAAGACCCGAAGGCCCGAAAAACGCGCGGCGACGAAGGCGACGAGGACGAATCGGCCAAGCCGCGCTACCGCCGGCCGGACGAGCGGGGCGGGTCGAAGATTCTCCTCATCGTGGGCGCGCTCGGCGCGTTCGCCCTGGGCCTGGGGGTCGTCGCGGCGGTCGTGTACATCAAGAACAACCGGAAGCCGCCGGAAGCGGAGGTGAAGAAGGACGAGAAGAAGGAGGAACCGCCGCCCGTTGTGCCCCCGGACCCGCCGCGGCCCGACGCGCCGAAGGTGGACCCGAAGGCCGAGCCGTCGAAGGTCGAGCCGAAGGTGGACCCGAAAGTCGAGCCGAAACCGAAGGACAAGGTCGATCCGAAAGCGGAGCCGCCGAAGGTCGAGCCGGTGAGGCCGAAGGACCCGGGGCCGACCCGGGCCACGATCGCACTGCCCCCGAACCTCAAGACCTTCAGCGTCGCGGGGCTGCCCGCCAAGCCGTCCCAGGCCGACCGGCCGCGCGGCGGCGGAACCCTGGACGCGCCGGCGGCCGGGGTCAGGCGCGTGTTCCCGCCGTTCGACAAGACCGCCGACACGTGCGTGCTGGTCCAGACCAGCGCCCCGCTGATGGGCAAGGGCGAGAAACTGGTCCTCGACTCCTACGGCCCGTCCGGCAACCGGGTGCCGGATGCCCGCATCGAGTACGACGGCGACGGCTCGCCCGATCCGATCGCCGATCTGTACGCGTCGGGCGACGGCGCCCACTTCCTGGCCGCGGTCGACGGCAAATTGCACGTCTGGGCGCTGGCCGACAAGAAGAAGCTGGCCGACGGGCTGGACCCGTACGCGGACAAGCCGGAGCACGCGAAGGCCGGGTTGGCCGCCGCGTTCCTGACGACCAAGCCGGGCGTCGTGGTTACCGTCTCCACGGCCGGCGCGGTTCACCTGTACGACGTGCTCAACCGCAAGACCGTGTCCGAGTTCGTTCCGCCCAACGGCGCGCCGGGCCGGGTGGCGCTGGGCCGGTCGGCCGCGAAGGCGGGCGGCAACGGGTCGGTGGCGGTGGCGGTCGGCGGCGTGCTGTACCAGTTGGAGGCGAAGGAGGGGCTGCGGGAGTTGCGGAAGTACGACCTGACCGGCGACGTCGGACGGTCGCTGGGGCTGGCGGTAAGCGGCACGCCCGGGCGCCTCCTCTACGCGTTCGAGACGGCCCCGGACAAGAGCGGCAAGAAGGACCTTGCGGTCTTCGGCCTGCCGCTGGGCGACGCGGCC
>JAFKJJ010000218.1 GCA_017306025.1 Planctomycetota bacterium | reverse complement strand
GCCCCGCGGAGGTCCTCCGCGGGAAGGAGCATCCATGCTGAAGCTGCTGCTGTGTGCCGTCGCGGTCCTGGGCGTGCTCTACGCCCTGGGCGTGGTCGTGATGACCTGGGTGTATGCGATGTGGTGTGGGGGCCTTCACCCATCAATCATCGTCGCGGCCCTCCGCTGGCCGGTCGATGCCGCGGAGCTGCTCGCCCGGCCGTGGCGATCGTGAGCTACGCTGTTCGTGGTCGTCGGATCGGCCGACGACCACGAACCCCATACTCGCGGAGAACTCATCGTGTCGCCCCAACTGCTCTACAACCTCGCCGTCCTGGCGATGGTGGCCGTGATGGTCATCTGGTTCCCGGACCGCCTCGGCGTCGTGCCGCTGCTCGTCCGCCCGCCCCGACCGGCCGACCCGCCGGCCGAACCGCCCACCGGCCCGCCGGTGACTCCGGCCCCGGAGTCCGCCCCGCCGGAGGGTGTGCCCTGGCCGCGACCGCGGCCGGCACCGCGGCCGGCGTTCGCGGCGTTCAGAAATGGGTAGTTAGCCGGTCGCGGGCGATCCAGGCCCGTGACCCCCGCCGGCCGGATCGCGGAGCCGGCGGGCGGAAAAGTAGACATCTCTGACTATCCGGCCGCACGGCCGGCTCATACCTGCCACCGGATCGGAACGAAGTATTGGGAACCGTCGTCGCCCTGGCCCCGCTCGGTTGGGACACCATCCCTCACGTCACACTTGGAACTCGACCGATACCTGTGACGCCGGACTGTGGCCATTCACCGAGCGGGGAGACACCGTGATGATGCACCTGAATAAGTGCCGGATGTGCGAGGGGAAATTCACCTCTCAGCGGAGTGACGCCAAGACGTGTTCCCCGAAGTGCCGTCAGGCGCTGAAGCGGATAGCGGACAAGGAAGAGGAGGAAATCGAAGCCGTGTGGAATCGTCGTCGCAAGAAGCCGTGCGACGACGAATTGCCAGAGCCGAAGATCGTCTGCACCGACTGCGGCATCCGGCGATACGACGGGGAGCGGTGCGAGGTGTGCGGCTCTGTGGCCTGTCTCACGCTCACCTGATGTCTGTTCCGGATGCGAGGTCGCCCCGCCTCGATCATGCATCGAGTCACGCTTGCGCTACGGTGGGAAGTGTGACAAGGTGGATTGGTCCCAATCACCGATCGGCAGAGGAGGGCGGGCCAGTGGACTACGTGCGAATGAACCAGTGGGCGGAAGAGTTCATTGCGATCTTGGACGAGGCCAAGCGGGGCACTCTCGATCCGCGCGGCCTGGACTACTTCCGCATCTGCTCTTGGCTTCACACCCTGTTCCACTTCGCGGCCCTTGAAGCTCTCGACGTGCTGACGATGCCAGATTCAGCACGCAAGGCAGCAACGACCCTCACCGATCTCGCCAACGCCATCATCCCGGAGTGCCGACCCGATGAAACAGCCTGAACTCACCCCCGGTCCGCGTTGCGTCGTGTGCAAGAAGCTCCTGAGCGGCGTTCGTGGCGGTGCCCTGACGTGCTCGGCAGCATGTCGGCAGCGAAAGAGCCGTGAGGCCAAGAAACGCGATAATCGCGCTGCTGAGGCGTTCGTGAGCTACGCGGAGGAATGCTCGACTGAAGCCCTGATCGAGCAACAGGAGCGAAATGCGGAGGTCGCGGGGTAGGCACCGGTCCTTAGCTCTGCCTTGTCGCGAACCCCCATCGGCGTTACACGAATCCGCCCGGAACATCTGTGACAGATGCTCCGGGCGTCGTCATTTCGGGATGTCACACTTTGTAAGTGTGACAATGGACTGTCACTCACTTTGAATGCTTTACTACCTCTGTCCCTCAAGACTCCCCCGAAACGGGGGAAGGCCGCGGAGCAGGCACATGCTCTACCTCAAGGCTCACTCTCTAAGACTCTGAGGGCACTGTGAGTCTGACCGGGGAATAAATGTTATGTAATGTTTTTAGCCTTACTCACCGTCTTCACTTGCAAAAGGGAAGGGATTCGCTTTTCGCGGTGGCATTCGAGATCGGTTGCGGCCACAATTCAGCCTCTCCCACAAAGAAGGTGCTTTCTATGCCAACGCAACCGATCCATCGCCGTGCGTTCCTCGCGGCGACGGCCGCAACCGCTGCCGGATTCCTCGCACCGCGTGCCGCAACGGCTGCGACCGACTTCGGCGGTTTCGCCGTTGGCGTTCAGAGCTACACGTTCCGCAACTTCGACCTGGAACAGATGCTCAAGCGGACCAAGGAACTCGGGTTGAAGTCCGCGGAGTTCTATTCGAAGCACATTCCGCCCGACAGCACGCCGGAGAAGCTCAAGGCGATTCTCGCTCTGTGTGCAGAGTACGAGGTGACACCGAAGGGATTCGGCGTGTCGCAGTTCACCAAAGACCACGACGCGAATAAGAAACTGTTCGAGTTCGGAAAGGCGATTGGTCTCAAGTATCTGAGTGCCGACCCGTCGCCGGACAGCTTCGACAGCCTCGACAAGCTGTGCGAAGAGTACAAGATCGCGATCGCGATTCACCCGCACGGACCGTCGGGGAAGGGGAGGCACCGCTGGTGGTCCGCGGAGGTGATCCTCAAGGCGGTGAAGGACCACCACAAACTCATCGGGACGTGCCTGGACACTGGTCATTTGCTTCGCATGGAGCAGCTCGGCGAGAAACTGGACCCCGCCGAACAGGTGAAAATCATGGGTGAACGGAACTTCGCCATGCACCTGAAGGACCACGATAACAAGAAGAAGACGGACGTACCGTTCGGCGACCCGGCCGGCGTTCTGAACGTGTCCGCTGTGCTCAAGGCGCTCAAAGAAGTAAAGTTCGCCGGCCACATCGCGATCGAGTACGAAGCGAATCCCAACGACCCGTCGCCGGACATGAAGAAGTGCGTTGCGTACGTGAAGGACACCGCGGCCAAGCTCGGCTGACCGCATCCGGGTGAAGCCGTATAATCTCAGTAACGGGCGCAGCCGCCCCCGCGGGCCACCCTGCGGGGGTGGTGCGTTTTTCGCCCACTCTCCGGGGCAAATGTCAGCCATGACGGCCGAGGAAGTCGCAGATCTCCGGTTAAGGCGGTACAACGCCACGGTTGTATCGCTGAATCTCTTAAACCCTGATCTAATGGTCCTGCGCGTGAGGCCGGACTTCCCGCGCCACCCTCACCATCCCGGGCAGTATTGCACCCTCGGGTTGGGCTACTGGGAGCCGCGCGTCGCGGGCTGTCAGGAGGAAACGCTGCCGGCAGGAGACGAAACGAAGGTGGTGCGCCGAGCGTACTCGCTCAGTTGCTCGATTTACAGTGAGCCGGGCCGCTTGATGCGGCTCGAAGAAAACGACTGGTTCGAGTTCTACATCGTGCTCGTGCGGGAGAACCCGGACGGCCGTGTCCCCGCGCTCACCCCGCGCCTGTTCGCGCTGAAGAAAGGCGATCGCATCCAGGTCGGCGAGCGTGTGACGGGGCACTACACGCTCGACCCGGTCAAAGACGGCGATACGGTAATTTTTCTGGGGACGGGTACCGGGGAGGCGCCGCACAACTACATGACGTGGGAACTGCTCGGTCGCGGCCACACCGGAAAGATCCTCAACGTGTGCTGTGTTCGGTACGCTCGTGACCTGGGCTATCGCGATACCCATACGGCGCTCATGGAACAGTTCCCGAACTACACGTATCTTCCGTTGACCACGCGCGAGCCCGGCGTGACGCGGAAGGTGTACATTCAGGATCTGATCGCGAGCGGGGAACTGGAAGAGCGGCTCGGCGGCACGCTCGATCCGGCCAGGACACACGTGTTCCTGTGCGGCAACCCGAAGATGATCGGCGTTCCGCACCGCGACCGCGACACCGGCGCGATGAGTTACCCGCAGCCGGTGGGGGCGGTCGAGGTGCTGGAGGCGCGCGGGTTCAAGGCCGACGTGGCCGCGATCAAGCTCAAGGGAAACGTTCACTTCGAAGAGTACTGGTAAGAGGTGCCGGATGGCCGATATTAACACGACACTCGACGGCTACCGGCTGCGCTCACTGCTTCAGACCGGGCAGACGTCGCAAGTGTTCGAGGTCGTCGAGATCAAGAGCAACCGGCACTTCGCGATGAAGCTCCTCTTGCCGGAGGCGGCGGAAAGCCAGGAGCACCGGCGCACGCTCTTCAACGAGGCGGAAGTCGGGGTCGAGATGCGACACCCGAACGTCATTAACATCTTAAAAGTGAGCAAGTCAAAGACGACGCCGTACTTCATTATGGAGTTCTTTCCGTCCGGAAGCCTTAGGTTGCGGCTCCAAGCGAAAGATTTTGCGTTCGTTAAGGAGCACAGCCGAAAGATTTTCAGGGGAGCGGCCACGGGCTTGGCGTATATGAACGCGAGCGGCTTCGTTCACCGCGACGTGAAGCCGGACAACATCCTGGTGAACTCGCTCGGCGACACGAAGATGATCGACTTCGCGATCTCCAAGAAGATCCCGACCGGGTTCGCGAAGTGGTTCTACAAGCGCGGCAAGCCTCAGGGAACGCCCAGCTTCATGAGCCCCGAGCAGATCCGCGACGAAATTCCGGACGGCCGGTCCGACATCTACAGTTACGGCTGTACGTTGTTCGAACTGACGACCGGTCGGCCGCCGTTTCGAGGCACCTCGCAGAACGACCTCTTGAGCCGGCACTTTGCGGAAAAGCCGTCGCCGCCGTCGGCGTACAACTCGGACCTGACCGACGAGTTTTCGGCATTCGTGCTGAAGATGCTCGCGAAGAAAAAGACTGACCGGCCGGCGAACTTTCACGAGGTTCTGATCGAACTCCGCAAGGTACGTCAGATCTACAAGTCGATGCCGGAAAAGCAGACCGAGGAAGAGTGATACCGCGGTGTCATTCGCGTTGACGAACGTTGGATACGAGACAAGGATTCGCCGATGATCGCGCCTCTGCCGTTCGAACAGGACATTCACGAACTCGAACAGGCCCTCGTCCGTCTCGAAGCCGCGCCGGACGCGGACGGCGAGGTAGTGAAAAACCTTCGGCGCGAGATCCTCGCTCTTCGAAAAACGCGATACGAGAACCTGAGCGCGTGGGACACGGTACTGGTCTCGCGCCACCCGAACCGGCCCCAGTTCCTGGACTACGTTGAAACGGTGTTCGACGAGTTCGTCGAACTGCACGGCGACCGCGCGTTCGGTGACGACCGGGCGATCCGGGCCGGTTTCGCGCGCGTCGACGGCCACAAGGTGATGCTCGTCGGCCACCAGAAGGGTAAGACACTCGCCGAACGGCAACAGTGCTACTATGGCTGCGCGCACCCAGAGGGCTATCGCAAGGCCCTCGGAAAAATGAAACTGGCAGCAAAGTACCGGTTACCAATCGTCTGTCTGATCGACACACCAGGCGCGTTTCCGGGCATCGGCGCCGAAGAACGCGGTCAGTCTCAGTTAATCGCGATGAGCATTTTGGAGATGACGCGGTTGCCGACGCCGATCGTGTGCGTGGTGATCGGCGAGGGGGGCTCCGGGGGCGCTCTGGGAATCGGCGTGGGCGACCGAATCGCAATGCTGAAACATGCGTACTATTCGGTCATCAGTCCGGAAGGGTGCGCCGGCATTCTCTGGAGGGCCGCTAATGAAGAGACGAAACCGCTCGCGGCGGGCGCACTTCGACTCACCGCGCCGGACCTCGAAGGATTCGGCGTTGTCGATCACGTAATTGCCGAACCTCTCGGCGGCGCCCATCGCGATCCACGCGCAATGGCGAATACTCTGCGGACGTATCTGTCTCGTCAGTTGGCTCAACTCAGTGCACATGAGCCGAATTCGCTTCTCGATCAGCGATACCAAAAATTTCGTCATATGGGCTTTGTGGCCTAATGGCATTTGGACGCCGTTTGCGGGATTAGTCGGTTTACCGCATATATCATTACATAATATACATTATCGGACGCATCTTGTGTCCTTGAAATTCTACCACAACAGCCTCTTGTGGCCGCAGTGCGTCTGATAATGCAGCTTATGTTAACTACGGCATTCCTGTTCCAGCCCTCTCGCAAGGCACTAACTCACGGCTACGATAGCCTCATGCCAACGAACATCGTCACGCTTCCAGTCCGACCCCTGCACTGCGGCATGGTCGGATTCGGAATGATCTTCGACGAGACCTATCGACCCTTCTTTGAACTGCGGGCTGATGAGCCGTTGTTTTCGCAGAGCACCGGTCCCGTTTCAATCCGCCTCGCTGGCGTCGCAACACGGACCGGCTCGCGTGCCGCCAAGTACCTCGCATCATCCGCCGGACAGCGATGGCCTTTCTCGAATTTCGCCGGAACAGACGCCATTGACCGGCTCCTCGCATCCGGAGTGGATGCAGTTTGTGTCGCGACGCCCGACGACAGACACTTTTCCGCGGCGCGTGCCGCCATCCTCGCCGGAAAACACGTACTGATCGAGAAGCCGTCGGTATTGACGCTTACGGAACTCGACGAACTCGCACGGCTGGCTGCCGAACGCGCGGTTCTCGCGAAGGTCGTCTACCACAAGCTCGCCGACCCCGATCACAAGAAACTGCGTACCCTTTATCAGGACGGTGTTCTGAAACACGTCAACAACGGGTACTGTTCGCTGCTCGAACCGAAGTCCATCAGCGGCGGACAGTTTGCCGAGTGGATTTCGGGCCGGAACCCGGCAACGTACGTCGCGGTGCATTACCTGAAACTCATTGACTTCACGTTCGGACCGAATTGGGCGCTCGACCGCATCTCCGCCACCGGTCAGCGCGGGCTCGTCGGACCGACCGACGGACCGACCTGGGATTCGGTGCAGCTCCAAGTCGTTTATCGACACCCGGACGGCCGCGAAGCCGCCTTCGACATTCACACCAGTTGGGTCACGCCCGATAACTTTCCCGGGTACGTCGAGCAAGAGGTCCAGTTCAGGTTCGACAACGCGGTTTGGAACGCCCACCAGCGGAAGCGCGGCGTCGAACTGACGGTAGAAAATCGCACCCCGAGCGAACTCAAGTACACCCCGAACTATCACTACAACGGAACGTTCCTCGAACCGTGGGGCGAACGATCGCAACGCGGCTACGGGATCGAAATCATCGAGCGGTTCTTTAAAGAAGTGGCGTTCGTCGAGTACGGCGGACCGACCGAGGGGCGCGTCGAGCGCCTTGCGCAGATGCGAGCGCTCGCGTACAACGACATCACGACCGATCGGAACTGCGTCGCAATCGTGCAGGCGTTGGAGGCGATCCTCGCCCGCGCGGCGGCCGGAGTTCCGGGCTGCGTCGTGAAGGTCAACACCGGCGCCGGCGGACTGGTCCTGTACGAACCCGGCAACGCCACACCGCTCGTCCTCTACAACGGACGGGTCTAACGTGGACGACAAGAGGCGCACACGCATCAGCAAATTCATGTCGCTCGTGCTCCGGCACCAGCCGGAGACCGCGAAGCTGATCCTTGAACCGGGCGGGTGGGTGCCGATCGACGACCTGCTCGCCGGGGCCGCACGGGCCGGATGTTCGTTCACACGGGAGGAACTCGAAGAGGTCGTCGAGAGGTGCGACAAGCAACGGTTCGGGATCGACGAGACCGACACCAAGATCCGAGCCAACCAGGGGCACTCGGCCGCAGTTGATCTTCAACTGGAACCCGCAGAACCGCCCGCCGAACTCTTCCACGGTACGCCGGAACGCAACCTCGAAGCGGTTTTGCGAGGCGGGCTCTTCAAAATGGCTCGCCACCACGTCCACCTCTCCCCGGACAGGGAGACCGCTACCCGAGTCGGCTCGCGGCGCGGAAGGCCGGTGATTCTCGTCATCGACGCCGCGAAAATGCGGTCCGACGGGCACACCTTTTATTGTTCCGCGAACGGCGTGTGGCTTGTCGAGCACGTTCCGCCACAATACCTGCGGGTGCTGTAACACGAGAAACCTCGCATGCCGCCGGCGATTCAACACGCGCGCGAACCGCAGTCGAACGCGAAGCGCGAAGAACTCACCAAGCTCGAACCGCACGCACTGCGGACTTTCACCCCCACACAGGCCGTCATCGCACAGAGCGCGGGCGTCTACCACTGGACCCCGGACGGCCGGCGACTATACGACTTTACCTCCGGCGTACTGGTCTCGAACCTCGGCCACAACCCGACGAGCTGGTTACGGGCCTATTCGCGATACATGAACTGGCCGGGCGCCGAAGGTGCCTTGCCGCAGCCGGGCTCGGTGCCCAAAGGCTACGTCGCGGCCGTTCCGATGACCGCGTACAACGCCATCACACCCGTCGAAGTGGACGCGAACAAACGGCTCCTTGCCCTGCTCCGTAACTCCCCCGGCGGTGGCCGCATGGAGCGGGTACTGTGGGCCGCGTCCGGATCAGAGGCGATTCAGAAGGCGCTTTGGGCCGCGATGGCCCGCGACCGCACTCGCCCGATGATCGTGGCGACGCGGTTCGGCTTCCACGGCAAGAAGGGCATCGCCAACGCGGTCACCGGCAGCGAGGCCGACGCGGAGCGCGACCCGCGCGTACGGTTCGTCACATTCCCGACCACCGAGTGTCGCGACGTCTCCACTCGCGATGAGCCGTTCGACCCGGCCCCGTACCAGAAAGAACTGGACGCCCTGCTCCACCAGTTCGGCCGGAGAATTGGCACGCTTATCACCGAACCGTACCTCGGCGGCGGCGGCTCGTACCACCCGCCGAAGGCCTACCTGCAACTGCTGCAGAAGTTCTGCCGGGCCAATGACATCGTCTTCATTCTCGACGAGGTGCAATCCAATTTCGGCCGCACAGGCGCGATGTTCGCGTTCGAGACCTACGGCCTGGAGCCCGACATCGTCGTGCTAGGCAAGGGGCTCGGTAACGGCGTTCCCGTCGCGGCAGCGGTGGGTCGTGCCGATGTGCTCGGCGCACTCGATTACGGCGAAGGGTCGGACACGTGGAGCGCGAACCCGCTCTGTTGTGCCGCCGTATTAGCTACTCTGGACGAGTTCGCGAGCCGAGACGTGCTCGGCGAGATGCGAAAAAGCTCCGCAATCATCGAACGCGGACTGATCGCACTGAAGGAGTTGCCGTTCGTCGCAAACGTCCGCGGCGAACGCGGTGGGATGGTTTGGGGTGTCGAGGCCTGCGACCACGCCGGCCGCACCGCGGCCGAGTGGGCCAACGCCCTCGTGCTCGCCTGCTACGAGGGCGACGGTTCCGGCGGTGACGGCGTTCACCTGCTCGGCCCGCTGTCGAAGAAGGTCGTTCGGGTCGCACCGCCGCTCACCATCACACAAGACGAGGCGACCGCTTCACTCGATCTGATGCACCGAGCCGTGCGGCGGCTCTCGTAGAATTTGCGACGGGTTCCCTACCCCGGTCCGCCAGGACGGACCGGGGTGGTGTGTGGATGGCTAATCGCATTACATAACTTTTCTTATCCGACGTGCAGCTGCCTCGTGAGGTCGTTCGATGCCAGACGTACTCATGGCCGATTTGATTCGCTGGCTCGCGGAGTTGTTCGGTACCGACCTCTTCATCATGAGGGGTATGCTGACCCTTCTCGTCATGTGCCTGGTGTGCGGTTTGGTCGGGTCTCTGGTGGTCGGTAACCGGATGGCGTTTTTCAGCGACACGATGGCACACTGCGCTTTCGCCGGCGTCGCGCTGGGTGTACTGAGCGTCGTTTTCAGCGGCGCGAACGATCAGCGCGAGCGATCGGCACTGATCGCCTGGCTCGTGCCGCTCGTGATGGTGGGGTTCGGCGCCGCCGTGGGGACGGGGATGGTGCTCGTCCGCGATCGCACCGGGCTGGCGAACGACACCGTCATCGGGGTGTTCTTCGCACTCGCGCTCGGGTTCGGTGCGATGCTCGTGAAGGTCGTGCAACAGGTCAGCAACCTGAACCTCGAAACGTTCTTTTTTGGGAACCTGTTTCTCGCCACCGAGAGCAATTTGCTGTTACTCTGCGGGGCACTGGCGCTGGTCGCGGGCGTGTTCCTGTGGCGGTACAACCAGCTCATGTTCGCCAGCTTCAACCCCAGCCTGGCCCGCACCCGGCGGATGAGCGTCACGCTCAACAATTACCTGTTCATCGTCCTGCTCGCGGTCGTCGTCAACCTGTCGATCCAGGCGGTGGGGGCGCTGCTCATTAACGCGCTGTTGGTGGTCCCGGCCGCCACGGCGGCCAACGTGTCGCGCAACCTCCGGCAAATGTTCTGGCTGACGGTCGGGTTCAGCCTGACGGCCGGGGTGGTGGGTTACTGGATCAGCACCTCCACGAGCTTGAGCGTCGGCAACCTGCGCGACGTGAAGTTCGCACCGAGCGGCGTCATCGTCGTCGCGAGCGTCGGGCTGTTCTTCGGCTCGATGGCGGCCGTCGCCGTGTGGAACCGGTTCGCCCCGATCTTCGGCGGCAAGCAGTTCCGTCGGCCGGCGCACGGCCCGGGCGACTCTTGCGGGTTCGACCACCCGTTCGGACAATGCCCGTAACCCCCCTTCCCCGCGGACGAACCCGCCGGGCGCGGCGGGCGTAGTAACCTTGTCTCACCGTTCCCGCGGCGGGTGAACTCTTGCAGCCGACCATCCTCGACTTCCTCATCAGCTTCAGCGCCGTGCTGTGGGAGGCGATGCCCTTCATCGTCCTCGGCGCGGTCATCGCCGGCATCCTCGAAGAGTTCCTGCCGCAAGAGTTCGTCACCAAACTGTTGCCGAAAGCGGTCGTGCCGGCCGTGATGATCGGGGCGGTACTCGGCCTCTTGTTCCCGATGTGCGAGTGCGGGATCGTCGTGGTGATGCGGCGGCTACTCCGTAAGGGCCTGCCGCTGTCGTGCTGTATCGCGTACATGCTGGCCGGGCCGATCATCAACCTCGTGGTGATCTTCAGCACCTGGGTCGCGTTCCGCGACCACAAGATCGGGCCGGAAATGGTCGGGCTGCGGGTCGGGTTCGCCTTCGTGATCGCCACGATTACCGGTTTCGTGGTTCACCTCCAGTACCGCAAGTACGGAACCGCCCTCCTGACCCCGACCGCGGCCCCGCCGCCCTCCCCCGCAGCCGACCCCGCACCGCCCGCCCAGCAAGCCGCCGAGGCGACGCCGACCGCGGCCCCCGGGCGGCCGTCGTTCTTCGAACGATTGGGAAACGTGTCGTCCACCGCCCTCCACGACTTCGTGGACATCACGGTGTTCCTCATCCTCGGCGCGGTGCTGGCGGCACTCGCGCGGAATTACATCACGGAAGAGGAGATCAAGGCGCTGTCCGAGAACCAGCCTTATCTCGCGATTCCGGCGATGATGTTCCTGGCGGTCGTGATGTGCCTGTGCAGCGAGGCCGACGCGTTCGTCGCGGCCAGCTTCACGAAGATGCACATCTCCGCGAAGCTCGCGTTCCTCGTCCTCGGCCCGATGCTCGACATCAAGCTGCTCCTCATGTACACGCGGGTCTTCCGGGTCCGGCTCATCGTCACCATCGCGTCGAGCGTGGTGATCCTGGTCCTCGTGCTCTGTATGCTCTTGCACCTCGTGTACCAGGCGAACCACTGGACCGGGCTGCCGGGCTGACGCACGCCGGCCGGCGCCCCGTTATAATGGTCTCATTTGGAGGCGCGTTCATGGCTCACAGTCACCTCGGGTGCCAGTCGCCGCGCGACTACTTCACCGAGCAACTGCTCACCATCCTGGTGTGCGGGGGCCTGGGGTTCGTCGGCATCCAGATGTACCGCAACGACATGCTGAAGCACATCCTGGCACCGCAGTTCCACACC